>JBBRYU010000358.1:0-3460 GCA_038237345.1 Pyrinomonadales bacterium | reverse complement strand
GGCAGGTAATCTAAATACCCCGTGCGGGTATAAAGTTAAAAATTAACTAGCTGGAGGGATTTGATGAAAAAACTTACATTGCTTTTAGCGTCGGCACTCCTCGCCGCGTCCACGGCTTTCGCCGCCCCGCAACACGCGGGTCACAGGACTAAGCCAAACACCGCGAAGAAGGGAACTGCGAGCGCGCAGAAGAAAGAAGAGACCACCGTCACCGGCTTCATCAGCGACAGCCACTGCGGGCTGATGCACATGAGCGGGATGGGCGACGAGCAGTCCTGCACGCTCGCCTGTGTGAAGGGCGGCGGGCAGTTCGTCCTCGCCGACCACGCGAAGAAGGTGGTTTATAGCCTTGATAAGGACGGACAGGAAAAGGCGCGCGAGTTCGCCGGACGCGAGGTGAATGTCACGGGGCACGTCGCGGGTAAGACGATCCATGTGACGAAGATCGAGGCAGCTTCTTGAAGGCTATGAGATGGAGTATTTTCAACCGTAAGAGCGGATGAGTATCCCGCCGCGCAGTGTACATGACCGTAAACGGCGCGGCGCGGGTTGTTGAAATTCTGTTACCCCTCATGGGTATTCCCGAAATCAGGTGGACAGCCAGAGTTCTCATGTGTTATTAGGGTAGCTCACTTATCATAATGCGACGGCTGCTAAATATCGGTATTGTCTTCGTGCTCGTCCTGAGCTGCTCAGGGCGCGCCCTCGCTGGCACGCCCTGCCCGCACGGTTGTCACGCCTTGGCGGCGGCGCACACTCACGCAGGTTCTCATGGCGGGCAATCGACCGACCATTGTCACTCAATGGCGGCGGGCGACGAGGCGCGGCAGGCGACCGATACGCCCGGGTATGAGTCCTCGGACGTTGCTGGGTTTACGAGAGCCGATCCAACAGGCGCGCAATTCTCCGGCCTCTCAAATACCATTCACGCTTTCTGCGATCACTGCATGGGACGTGCCGAACTTCCGTCTTCGTCGCTCGGTGAGCGCGAGAACAACCAGTCCGGCAGAGAAGAACGCGCTGACGCCCCAGCCGCGGTCGCACGACCCGCGCACGGCTCAACCGCCTTCGTTAAAGAGATCATCCCGTATGATGACGGGCCACCACCGTCCGCCATCCACCGGCACGTCCTGATCAGCGTCTTCCGGATTTAGTCCTTTCTCTTGACAACCCCGTCCGGGGTTGCCGAGCGCACTTCTGCGCGTTTTTCCAACCGACAACAGCTTACTAACCGGCAGCTCGGAGCGGGCATGATTTATACACGCGCCCACCCGACGCTCGCCGCCGAAGATCCGTTAGGGAGGTCAATTCATGGAGCACGTTACTCCCCTGAGGGTACGCTTGAGCGTCAGGTCTCTGTCTGCGCTCGCAATCATCATCTTACTCATACCAGCTAGTCCGCCCGCGCTCGCCCAGCACGAGGGGCACGACATGTCGCAGATGCCGAACATGCCGATGCCTAAGAAGACGGTCAAACGAAAAGCAAAACCCAAAGCCAAGCGAGCGCAGGGGAGAAGTCCAGCGCGCAGATCATCGCGCACCAGCACGCCGGCGTCCGCGCCGGCGTCGGGACACGACATGTCAATGCCAATGTCCATGCCCGGTCACGATATGCCGGCGCAGGGGCAGGGGACTCTGCAAGCACAACCCGCAGCAACGCCGGGGCAGCCAGCGATGGACATGCAGTCCATGCCGGGGATGCAACACCAGATGCCGCAGACGACCGAACATGCGCGGCAGGGCGAGCAACAGCAGCAGGCGATGCCGGGGATGCAGCATCAGGGTCAGCAAATGCCGGGGATGCAGATGCCCGGTATGCAAATGCCCGGAATGAATATGCCGGGGATGGATATGCCAGAAGCGCAGGCGACGCCGGAGCCTGAACCGGCTGGCCCCGTGATGCGCCTCGAAGAGCTTGAGCAGATGGCTTTGCAGAATAATCCGACGCTCGCCCAAGCCGATGCCGCGATCCGCGCGGCGCAGGGTCGCCGCCGACAGGCGGGGCTATTCCCGAATCCGGTCGTCGGGTATCAGGGTGAGCAGTTCGCTTTGCGCGACTTCTCCAATAAAGCAGAGCACTTCTTCTTCGTCGAGCAGACCGTTCCGCTCGGCGGGAAACTCGCGAAAGCGCAGCGCGTCTTCGCGCGCGAGGTAGAACAGTCCCAAACACTCGCCGAAGGACAGCGGCTGAGAGTCCTCAACTCCGTCCGCGTCCTTTATTACGACGCGCTGGGTGCCCAGAGGATGGTCGAGTTGCGACGCGACCTGGCGCGGCTCTCGCGCGAGGCAGTCAGCATCACGCAGGAACTCTACAACGTCGGACAGGCGGACAGTCCCGACAAATTGGAGATCGAGATCGAATCGCAGCGCGCGGAGATAGATATGCTGCGCGCGGAGAACGAACGCGAGCAGGCTTGGACGGCGCTCGCCGCAATCGTCGGCAAACCCGATTTACCACGGGCACGGCTCGCGGGCAGCCTCGAAGAGGGCATCACGTCTCTCGACGAGCAGACCATCCTTGCTTCATTGCTCGGCGGCAGTCCCGAAATCAAGAGCGCGCAGGTCGGCATTGAGCGCGCCCGCGCGGCTCTCGAACGCGCCCGCGCGCAACGTGTCCCAGACCTCTTCCTGCGCGGCGGCATCGGATACAGTTCTGAGTTTCTGGAAGGTCCGACGGGCGCGACCGGAAGACGCACGGGGCCGGAGGCGAACGTGCAGGTCGGCGTCACGCTCCCTATCTTCAACCGCAACCAAGGCGGCATCGCCGAAGCGGAAGCAAATCTTGCCATCGCCGAGCGCGAGCAGGAGCGGCTGCAACTCCTCTTGCGCGCGCGCTTCTCGTCTGGCTTCCGAGAGTACCGCAACGCCGTGGTGATGGCGGAGAAATATCGCGGCGAGGTCATCCCGCGGGCGCGCAAGGCTTACGAGATGTATCTGGGGAATTACCAGCAGATGGCCGCCTCCTACCCGCAGGTCATCATCGCGCAGCGCACGCTCTTTCAGGTCGAAGTCGAGTACGCGCGCGCGCTCGTCGGCGTCAGGCAGAGCGGCGTGAACTTGCGCGGCTTCCTGCTCTCAGGCGGTCTTGACGCTGTCGGCATGTCCGGCGAGAGAATGGGCGGCGAGCGCACTACCGAAGGCAACAGACTCCGGTCTGGGAATGATGCCGCGGGCGACTCCGGCAACCCTTAGTGACGTAGGTCGCAGGATGAAGGACTAATCAGACATTTATCATCGAGTACAGGAGTTATGAGTATGAACAGCAGTCGCAGAAATTTTTTACGGCGTGCGTCCGTCGTCGGTGCCGCCGGCGTGCTGGCGGGTACGACGAAGGCTTACGCGCAGCACGAAGGGCACACGATGCCCATGCAGCCGCAAGCCCCGCCGGTGACGAACAACAGAGCGCCGGAATCGATGGGGCCGAACGTCGGCGTCTACGTGCCCGACGTGCCGAAACTGC
>JBBRYU010000357.1:0-3463 GCA_038237345.1 Pyrinomonadales bacterium | reverse complement strand
GCTCCGACATCGAATTTGAGCGCGGCAGTTTCCGCGTGCGCGGCGACATCATCGAGGTCTATCCGAGTTATCAGGATCAAGCTTATCGCATCGAGTTGTGGGGCGACGAGATCGATGCGATCTCGACCATCGATCCGCTGCTCGGCGAGGTCTTGCACAAACACACGGCGCGGCTGCCGATCTATCCGAAGACGCATTACGTGATGCCGAAGTCCACCGTCAAGCGCGCGATTAAGACGATCCGCGAGGAGCTTGATTGGTGGGAGCCGAAGCTGATTCAGGAAGGAAAGCTCGTCGAGGCGCAGCGGCTGCACCAACGCACGATGTACGACCTTGAGATGATCAAGGAGATGGGCTTCTGTCGCGGCATCGAAAACTATTCGCGCCACCTGACGGGCAAGCCGCCCGGCTCGCCGCCGCCGACGCTGCTTGATTATCTGCCGCGCGACACAATGGTCGTGATCGACGAATCGCATCAGACCGTGCCGCAGGTGCGCGGCATGTTCAACGGCGATCAGTCGCGCAAGCGCACGCTCGTTGAGTACGGCTTCCGCTTGCCATCGGCGATGGACAATCGCCCGCTCAACTTCACCGAGTTTGAAGCGCGCGTCGGGCAGACGATCTATGTCTCCGCCACGCCCGGCCCTTACGAGTTGACGAAGACCGGCGGCGAGCACATCGAGCAACTCATACGCCCGACGGGCTTGACCGACCCGGAAGTTGATATCCGGCCGGTGAAGGGGCAAATCGACGATCTACTTGAAGAGTGTCGCCTGCGCGCAGAACGCAACGAGCGCGTGTTGGTGACGACGCTGACGAAAAAGATGTCGGAGGACTTGACCGACTACTTCGCCGAAGTCGGCGTGCGCGTGCGTTATCTGCACTCGGACATCGAGACGTTGGAGCGGATCAAAATTTTGCGCGACTTGCGGCGCGGCGAGTTTGACGTGCTGGTCGGCATCAACCTGCTGCGCGAAGGTCTCGATCTGCCCGAAGTCTCGCTCGTCGCCATCCTCGACGCCGACAAGGAAGGCTTCCTGCGCTCCGAGACATCGCTGATCCAGACCATCGGTCGCGCCGCGCGCCACAGTAGCGGCAAAGCAATTCTCTACGCAGATAAAATTACCGATTCGATGAAACGCGCCCTTGACGAGACCAATCGCCGCCGCGTGATCCAACAGGAGTACAACCGCGCGCACGGCATTACGCCGCAGACGATCATCAAGTCTATCGAGTCCACGCTCATCACCGCCTACGAGGCCGACTACTTCAAAGTGCCGCTCGAACTCGAAGCCTTTGAAGACTACTCGCGCGACAAAATCACCGGCACTATCGCGCGCCTCGAAGCCGAGATGCGCCACGCCGCCAAAGCCATGGAGTTCGAGCGCGCCGCCGAACTGCGCGACCGCATCAAGTACCTGCGCGAGCGCGAACTGACGATGATCTGAGGCCCCGTTTGTGATTCTGAGGCCCCGTTTGTGATGCTGACTAAAGCACAGCCCGATGAAGTTCAATCATATCTGTCCGACGCCAGCAACATGGCCGGTGGATGCGCCACGCGGGTCGTCTGGCCGGAGAGTGCGACGGAAGTCGCGGAAGTGTTGCGCGAGGCGACACGCATGAACACGCCTGTCACCGTCGCGGGCGCGGGCACGGGCGTCGTCGGCGGGCGCGTGCCGTTCGGCGGCATCGTGTTGGCGACGGACAAACTCAACCGGCTCGGGGAGATCGTGGCGGACGAAACGGGCGGGCACGCGCTGGTCGAAGCGGGCGTCACACTCGCGGATTTTCGCCGCGCGGTCGAAGCGCGCGGGCTGTTCTACCCGCCCGACCCGACCGAATGGAGTTGCTACATGGGCGGCACGGTGGCGACGAACGCTTCGGGCGCACGCACGTTCAAGTACGGCCCGACGCGCAACTATGTGCGCCGCTTAAAAGTTGTGCTGGCGACGGGCGACATACTCGATCTCAAGCGCGGCGACATCCATGCCGACGCGCAAGGGTTGCTACGCTTGCCGCTCGCGGATGGGCGCGACCTCACCGCGCAACTGCCCACGTATCAAATGCCGCGCACGCGCAAGCACGTGGCCGGTTATTTCGTCGCGCCGGAGATGGACGCCATCGATCTCTTCATCGGCAGTGAGGGCACGCTCGGCGTCATCGCGGAGATCGAAACGACTTTATTACCGAAACCCGCAGGCGTGCTAAGCGGCGTCGTTTTCTTCGCGCGCGAAAACGATCTGCTCGCATTCGTCAGCGCGGCGCGCGAGCGTTCATTGCGTACCCGCGCCGGCCCGCAAGTTGGTGCGCTTGACGCGCGTGCGCTTGAGTATTTCGACGACGCGGCGTTGAAATTCTTGCGCGCCCACGAGCCGCGCGTGCCCACTCACGCACAGGGCGCGCTTTTCTTCGAGCAGGAGACGGACATAGCGACGGAAGACGAATTGCTGGGCGTTTGGCTCGCACTGTGCGAAGCGCATCATGCGTTGCTTGATGACTCATGGTTCGCAGTCAACGAACAAGATCAGGCGCGGCTGCGCGAGTTTCGCCACCGCCTGCCTGTGCTGGTCAACGAATGGCTCACGCGCCACGGGCAACGCAAAGTCTCGACCGACATGGCCGTGCCCGATGAAGCGTTCGCCGACATGCTCAACTACTACCAGGAGTCTCTGCGCGCGAGCGGCCTGCAATCCGTCATCTTCGGCCACATCGGCGACAATCACGTTCACGTCAACATCCTGCCGCGCGACGACGCGGAGGCCGCGCAGGCGCGCACGCTCTACGGTCAATTCATCGCCCGCGCTGTCGCCCACGGCGGCACGATCTCGGCCGAGCACGGCGTCGGCAAACTCAAACGCGACTACCTGCGCGCCCTCTACGGCGACGCGCACCTGCGCGAGATGGCCGCGCTCAAACGCGCCTTTGATCCGGCCGGCATCTTGGGGCGTGGTAACATCTTCGCGGAAGAATTCCTGTAAAGCTGTCCGTGGTCAGTAGTCAGTTGTCCGTTGTGCTTGTCAAGTAAACGAGTGGTGACAGCACAGCTTGAATAACTGACGACGGACAACGGACAACGGACAAGCTTTTAATGTTTCGTTTCACCACCGCAGGCGAGTCGCACGGGCGCGCGTTGGTCGCGATCCTCGAAGGATTGCCGGCCGGGTTGCCCGTTGATGTCGCCTTGATCGACCGCGAGTTGGCGCGGCGGCAATGGGGCTACGGGCGCGGCGGGCGGATGAAGATCGAGCGCGATCACGCCGACATCTTGAGCGGTGTGCGGCACGGGCACACGCTCGGTTCGCCGGTTGCGCTGCTGATTGAAAATAAAGACTGGGCGAACTGGACGGACGTGATGGCGACGGAGGCGCGCGCCCTTGCGCCGGAGAAGGCGCGGCGGGTTGTGCGCCCGCGCCCCGGTCACGCAGTCCTCGCGGGCGGGCAGAAGTTTGCCACGCGCGATCTG
>JBBRYU010000356.1:0-3486 GCA_038237345.1 Pyrinomonadales bacterium | reverse complement strand
GCTTCGAGGTGACGAAAATCCCTGACCCCTGCGATCCCGCCAATCTGTTCAAGACTTCGGGGCGCGGCGTGCTGCTCATTTACAACATCATGGACGAGGTCAGGTACAATGAGCGCGGCAACCGGCTGACAATGGTCAAACGCCCCGAAGAGTCGCTCGACAAGAAGCTGATTGAATCGTTCACGCCCGATGACAAGCGCCCCCGCGACGGGTGACGCGCACAAAACAGACCACGCGCCCGACACTCTACGTTTGCGGCGCGCGTGGCGCTGGTGGCTCCCGCCCACGCTCCTCGCACTCCTGCTCGCACTGCTTTTCATCGATCCGTTCGCCGGCGACTGGGACGCGCTCGACTACACGGTGCTTGCGCTCCGTGGCGCGCCCTCCTCCATGCTCTTCGGGCGCACGCTCTTCATCTACACGAACCACTACGCCTTCAACCTCGCGCACGCGCTGTTCGGCTTACAAGCCGAGCATGCCTATCTGCTCTTCAAGTACATGGTCGTCTGCGAAAGTCCGCTCGCCATCGTCGGCATGTGGGCCTTTGCGCGGCGTTTGACGCATGACGTGCGCGCGGCGACCGTGGCGGCGCTCCTGCTCGCGCTCTCGCCCTTCTACATCATCTATAGCGGGCAGGCGATGACCGAGATTCCATCGGTGCTGCTGCTCACCGCCGGTCTCGCGTTGCACCTGCGCGGCATGGAGCAGAGACGTTGGTTGTGCATCTTCGGCAGCGCGGCGCTATTAGGCGCGAGCGTCAACGTGCGCGAGTCGGTTGCGCTCTACGGGCTCTGGCTTGTGCTCGCGCCGTTCATCTACAGATGGAAGCTCGACGCGCGCACGCTCGTGTTGACCGGCGCGGCCTGCGCGCTCTTTTTCGTCTGCGCCTTGGGGCCGTTTGCGCTGCTTTATTTTGGCGACCTCGGCGGCTATCGCGCGTCTTGGTACGGCTGGGTCGCCTCAATGAATATGGAAGAGGCCGTGCATCCGGTCACGCTCTTTAACTTTCTGCCGCTCGCCTTCTTCTTCTTCGTCGCCGCGCCCGTCGTCTTCGTCGCGCTGCCCTGCGCCGCACACAGAGAATGGCGCACGCGCGGTCTCTCGCCGCTGCTTGCGCTGGCGCTCATCGGTCTCTGCGCCAACCTGCTGCTCATCACGCACTATAGCGCGGTCATCAACGGGCGTTACCAATTGACAGGGCTGCCGGGCGTGATCCCGCTCGTCGCCGCTTACCTGCTGCGCCGTGCGCAGACACATACCGGCGACGCGCGGCGCGCCTTGCGCCGCGTCGTCATCATCGTCAGCGTGGTTGCGCTCGTCATCGGCGCGGCCTTCTTCCCGTTCGCGTGGCCGACGATGCGGAGTCACGGCCTCACCGGGGAGTATCGCGCGCGTTTGGCGGCGTTGCCGGATGACGCGGTCATCATGGCGGGCGGGCAGACCGTCGCGGTCACTTACTATCGCGGGCTCGACTTCGGCCATTGGGAGACAATCGGCACGGGCGGCGGCTGGCCCGGCGCGCGTCTGCCCGCAGTGGTTGACGATTACCTGCGCGCAGGTCGGCGCGTGTTCGTGGACACGGACGAGCGGCTGTGGTTCACGGACAGTTGGCGCGGCGAGGAGACGCGCGGATTGGTCGCGCTCGCCGGCCGCTATCGCTTCCGTCGCGTCACGAACACGATCTACGAAATCCGCCCGCGCACGGACGAGACGGCGCACGACGAACCGCCCCTGCGCCGACTGCTCGACAAGCCTGCCTCCAAACTGCGCAGCCTGCTCAAGCGTTGATGCCCTACGAACTTTTTCTCGCCTTGCGTTATCTCACCGCGCGGCGGCGCGGCCGTGCAGCGGCGCGCGTGACGGCGCTCGCCGCGCTCGTCGGCATCGCGTGCGGCGTCGCCGCGCTCACAGTTGCGATGGCGCTTGCCAACGGTTTCCGCGACGAACTGCGCGACAAAATTTTGCGCGGCACCGCGCACATCACGCTCACGCGCGCCGACGGCCAACCGATCAAGGACTGGCCCGCGCTCGTCACGCGCCTGCGCGCCCTGCCCGATGTCACGGACGCTGTGCCGACCACGTACATCGGCGCGCTCCTCTCCGGCCCCGACAGCGCGGCCTACACGATCTTGCGCGGCGTCGCGGATAACGCGACCCGCACACACGCCGACATCAAACGCACGCTCATCGCAGGCGATAGCGCGCCCGTGTTGCGTGCTGCGGCAAACGATAAAACGGCGCGGGCAGCCGAAGAGCCGCCGGTTGAGTTGATCATCGGCACGGAACTGGCGACGCGCACCGGGCTGCAACACGTCGGCGACGAGGGCTGGTTGCTCACGGGCGAGCGGACGCCGGAGCCGCCCGGCCTGCTGCCGAGCGCACGGCGGGTGCGCGTCGCGGGCATCTTCCGCACGGGGCTTTACGAGTTCGATTCGGCGTGGGTCTATCTGGCGCTCGCGGATGCCGTTAGTTTCAGCGATGCGCCGGAGCATAGCGCGCCGGTCATCAGTCTGGAGACATCGGACATCTATCGCGCGCCGGAGATCGCGGCGCAGGTGCGCGCAAGCGTCGGCGCGCAATTCACAATTGTTGACTGGCAGGAGGCCAACCGGCCACTCTTCGCCGCGCTCGCGTTAGAGCGGCGCATGGTCGGACTGATCATCACGCTGATCCTCTTCGTCGCCGCCTTGAACATCACGACGACGCTGGTGCTGGTCGTCGTCGAGCGGCGCGCGGACATCGCAATCCTCGGCGCACTCGGCGCACGCGCACGCAGCATCATGCTCATCTTCGTGCTGGAAGGCGCGCTTATTGGGGCCGTCGGCGCGCTCGCGGGTGTGGCGCTCGGGCTTGCTGCTTGCTTCGTCGGAGATCGTTACCAATTGGTGCGGCTGCCGGCTGAAGTCTATTCGTTGACTGCGATCCCGTTTCATCCGCACGCGGGCGAAACGCTATTCGTCGCCATCAGCGCGTTTGGTATCTGCCTGCTCGCTACGCTCTATCCGGCGCGCACGGCCGCGCGCCTGCGGCCCGCCGAAGCGTTGCGGTATGAATAACGGTTCAAAGTCAAAGTTAAAGCGCGGGCAGTGGCCTCTGAATGTTTGACTATGAACCTTGAATCTTGAACTTTGAAACCTGAGACCAACAATCTGATCTTGCGCGTAAACGAATTGCGCAAGACTTATCCATCGCCAGCGGGCGGCGCGCTTGCGGTGTTGTGGGGCGTCTCACTTGAAGTACGCGGCGGCGAGATGTTGGCGGTGATGGGCGCATCGGGCGCGGGCAAGTCAACGCTGCTGCACGTGCTGGGCGGGTTGGACGGAGCGGACGGCGGCGCGGTGCGTCTGGGCGAGATTGATCTGTTGCGCGCGGACGCAGCGCAGTTGACGCGCGTGCGTAACCGCGAGATCGGGTTCGTCTTTCAGTTTCATCATCTGCTGCCCGATCTGTCCGCGCTGGAGAACGTCGCGCTGCCTCTGCTCGTTG
>JBBRYU010000355.1:0-3518 GCA_038237345.1 Pyrinomonadales bacterium | reverse complement strand
TGCATCTTCTCTCTCCGCGCCGCGTATAACCGTTCGTGGTGATCAACTGCGCCGCGATTCCCGAATCCTTGATCGTGTCGGAACTGTTCGGCCACGTGCGCGGCGCATTCACCGGCGCGACGGAGCGCCGCCCGGGCAAGTTCGAGTTGGCCACCGGCGGCACGGTCTTCCTCGACGAGATCGGCGAGATGCCGCTCGCCGTGCAAGGGAAACTGTTGCGCGCGATTGAAGAGAAGACCGTGGATCGCATCGGCGGGCGCGTGCCCGTACAGGTGGACGTGCGCATCGTCGCCGCGACCAACCGCGAGTTGCAACAAGCGGCCGAGCAGGGCGCGTTCCGCCGCGACCTCTACTTCCGCCTCGCTGTCTTTCCCATCGAAATTCCTCCTTTGCGCACACGCGACGACGACGTGCTGCTGCTCGCGCGCCACTTCGCCGCGCAGTTCGGCAAGGAACTGCGCGGGCGCGAAGCTGAGTTGAGTGCCGCGGCTGTCGAACTGCTGCGCGCACATTCGTGGCCCGGCAACGTGCGCGAGCTTGAGAACGCCATCGAGCGCGCTTGCATCCTCGCCGACGCGCTGACGCTTGAGCCGCGCGACCTCGGTCTGCCACCCGCGCGACCCGCGCAGACAGTTGCAGCGGACGATGCGACGTTTGCCAATTTAGACTCGTCGGGCACGCTCGCCGAAGCAGCCGAACGGGCCGTGCGCCTCGTCGAACGGCGCAAGATCGCGGAGGCGTTACGCGCTCACGACGGCAACAAGACGCGCGCGGCCGAGACGTTGGGCGTCAGCTACAAGACGCTGCTGACGAAGATTAAGGATTACGAGCTTTAACTAAATTCGCCGTTATCTTTAGTGACAGATTCAGTTCAACATAGAGGGCACAGAGTTTTCTCCGTGTCCTCTGTGTTAAATCTGAGCGCGCATTAATTTCAACTACAAGACGATCAAGCCCCATAAGATGAAAATAGAGCCGCAGGACAAAGCACAGGCGAATGAAGGTCAACCCGCCTCACATCAGGATGCCAGTGTCATCGCGGGCGAGACCGACGTGCCGGTCGGTGCGGTGTCGGGCGAGTTCCCTGCCGAGCAGGTGCAAGCCGCACGCGAGCGCGAAGCCAGTACAGGCAAGCACGCCTTCCTCATCATGGCCGGCATCCTGCTGAGCCGTATCGTCGGCCTCGTGCGTCAGCGCGTCATGGCCCACTACTTCGGCACGACCGACGTGGGCGATGCCTTCAACATCGCGTTGCGCATCCCGAACTTCTTGCAGAACGTCTTCGGCGAAGGCGCGCTCTCCGCCTCATTCATCCCGGTCTACGCCAGCCTGCTCGCGCACGGCGAGGAGGACGAGGCCGACCATGTGGCCAGCGCAGTCTTCTCGATCCTCGCGCTCATCACCTCCGTGCTCGTGCTGCTGGGCGTGTTGCTCACGCCCTATCTCATCAGCGTCATCGCGCTCGGTTACACGGGCCCGAAGCGCGAACTCACGATCACGCTCGTGCGCATCTTCTTTCCCAGCACCGGACTGCTCGTGCTGTCCGCGTGGTGTCTCGGCGTGCTTAACAGTCACCGCCGCTTCTTTCTCTCCTACACCGCGCCGGTGCTATGGAATCTCGCCATCATCAGCACGCTCATCTTCTTCGGTCGCCGCAGCACGGACCCTGCCGCGCTGGGCCAACTCGCGATCTACACCGCATGGGGATCAGTCGCCGGCAGCGCCTTGCAATTCGGCGTGCAACTGCCGACCGTGCTGCGGCTGATCAAACGCCTGCGCCTCGTGCTTGATTTCGTCTCAACGCACGTGCGCGAAGTGATCCGCAACTTCATCCCCGTCTTCGTCAGTCGCGGCGTCGTGCAGATCAGCGCGTTCGTTGATGCGATGCTGGCGACTTTGCTCGGCCAAGGCGCGGTCGCTGCGCTGGCCTACACACAGAGTCTCTACACGCTGCCCGTCAGCCTGTTCGGCATGTCGGTCTCGGCGGCGGAACTGCCCGCCATGTCGAGCGCCAAAGGCACTGAGACTGAGCGGGCCGCGCACTTGCGTACACGCCTCGATGCGGGTCTGCGCCAGATCGCATTCTTCATCGTGCCCTCGGCGATGGCCTTTCTCGCGCTCGGCGACGTGATCGTCGGCATGCTCTATCGCACAGGTAAATTCACCGAGGCGGACACGCGCTGGGTCTGGGCCATTCTCGCCGGCTCAACCGTCGGGCTGCTCGCCTCGACGCTGGGCCGCCTCTACTCGTCCACTTACTACGCGCTGCACGACACGCGCACGCCGTTGCGGTTCGCCATCGTGCGCGTCGTGCTCACGACCGCGCTCGGTTATTTGTGCGCGCTGCCGTTGCCGCGTGCGCTCGGGTTTGATCTGAAATGGGGCGCAGTCGGCTTGACCGCCTCGGCCGGCGTCTCCGGTTGGGTTGAGTTCTTCCTGCTGCGACGCAAACTCAACCGCCGGATCGGCCGGACAGGTTTGCCCGCAATTTTCGTCGCCAAGCTCTGGGGCGCGGCGGCAGTCGGCGCAGCCGCCGGTTGGGGCATCCGGCTCGGGCTGCCCACTCGCCAACCCTTCGTCGTCGCCGCACTCGTGCTTATCCCATACGGGCTGATCTACTTCGCCGTCACCTTCCTCTTCGGACTGCCCGAAGTTCGCCTCTTGCTCGGCCGCCTCATGCGTATCATCGGCCGGTTGCGCTCATAGTTCCAAGCTTACACAGTCAGGAACAGACTTGACCTCACACCTTATTAAGCACATAGCAACACGATTGCAAACTACTTCAACCGGATAAAACCACTCCAACAATCATTCGCTGTTTTCGGAAGTCTACCGCCATTACGGGTTTTTATATTGGCGAGACGCACAAAACAACTGTTACGTCAGGGTGTGGAAACGATATTTTCGCCCGCTCCTAGGACAACTTTCAACCGGATACAGCTAGAGAACCAAGCAAGTCGTAAAAGGAGAGTACAGAGATGATTCGCAGAATGATGGTAACCGCCACTGCTGTATGGCGGGATTAGCGGCTAGGGCGCGGCGGCGTAAAACAGCAGCGACAGCCTGAACTTTTTCTGGAAGTAGCTACAGATTCGTTCTTTACGGCAATAAAGGTTTGAAAAAGTTTTTGATTCGGCCATGGGTCGCGCGGCAAGCCGGCTCGTTGCCACAAGCCCGTACCCGGAAGTTTACACCTTCCTGATACTTTGTGAGCGGTCGCTGACGGTGCGGTTTGGCGATATGCTCTTCTTTCTAGCGCATCTCAGCTGCTGCGATTGGTCAGTTAACCGATAAGCAGTAGGTACACAGCATCTAGGATGCAGTTCCGAATAGGATCCACGGAGGCAAACAGATTTCATCATGAGAAGTTTCACCACGCTAATCAAGCCGCTCGCGCTGGGCATCGCGCTCATCGCCCTCTTCGCCGTCGGGCAAAGCACCGCCAAGGCCGATACGGTGACGTTCACCGCCACCGGCATCTTCACCAACCCCGGCGCGTCCGCCGGCAGCGGCACGAG
>JBBRYU010000354.1:0-3521 GCA_038237345.1 Pyrinomonadales bacterium | reverse complement strand
CTGTTGCTTCTGCGTCTCGATGGTCTGCGTGACCTCTTCATCGGTCGGCAGCAAGTTCTCTTTCTCGGCCCGTTGGAAGAGCAATTCCTGCTTGATCAGATCGTCCAAGACTTGCAACCGGCCCGAAGCCAGTTCGAGCGGCGACATCCGCGAGGTCTCCGTCTGCTGTGCCTTAGCCTGTTGGTTAAGGATCGTATCCACCTCACGCAGCGTGATGTTCTTGCCGTTGACCGTGGCTGCGACAGCCGTGTCGTTACTCCCGCCACCGCTATTGCGATTGCACGCCGCGAAGGCCACCGCCGTCGCCGCGAGGAGAGTGAGAACTGCGATCTGCTTGACTCTAGACACTGTTGCTTTTGCTCCTTCGAGTTGCTAAATGATAATGACGACAATCAGCCCGGCGCGTGCGTCTCGCCTTGACGCGCCGCAAAACCGTTTGTTATAAATTTCGTTTCCTTAGCGCGTCGCGTTCGTGTCTGTGATGGCTGACGACGGCGACGGCGCGCTGTTTACTGTTTGGAGGTAACGTACTCATGGCAAAACGATGCGAAGTCTGCGGCAAGGGCCCGCAATTCGGTAATAACGTCTCGCACGCGAATAATCGCACCCGGCGGCGCTTCAATCCCAATCTGCAATCGATCCGCGTGCAACGCCCGCTGGGCGGCGCGGTGCGCAAAAAGGTTTGCACCAGTTGCATCAAAGCGGGCAAAATCGCAAAAGCAGCGTAACTGCCGAATGATGACTGATGAACGCTGAATGAAGACAACAGGCTTCCATTCAGCGTTTATCATTACATCGTTGCAATTACATCAATCTCGACGCGCGCATCGCGCGGCAGACGCGCCGCCTGTACGGTCGCGCGGGCCGGCGGCTCACTCTGAAAATATCGTCCGTACACCTCGTTCATCACCGCAAAATCGTTCATATCCGCGAGATAAACGGTCGTCTTGACGACCTGCGCGAAACTGCTGCCGGCCGCCTTGAGTACTTCCGAGAGGTTATGCATCACCTGCTCGGTCTGCTCCGCGACGCCGCCCGCCACGAATTCACCCGTCTGCGGATCAATTGGTATCTGCCCGGAGGCGAACACGAACCCACCGGCTACGACCGCCTGTGAATACGGGCCGATGGCCTGCGGCGCACGCTCTGTCTTTATAATCTGCTTCACGGTGGCGATCTCTGCTATTCAGGCTTTACAAACGAAACGCGGATTCTAACAAACCCGCACCCATGCAGCAATGCGCGGGCGCAAGCAAACGCGGGCGCGCGGGCCAAACTAAGAACTTATAGCGGTAATCGTTATGTATTGATGAGATTTATTGTGCGCTGGATGCTTAGCATGGAGAAGACTTTAGCAAACCGGCAGGCACACGCGCTTAGGTCGTGCCGTGGAGTCGTTCGACATCGAGGACGCCGGGCACACCGCGAATCGAGCGCGTCACTTTGTCTAAATGCTTTACGTCGAAGACTTCGACCGTCACTTCGATGCGTCCGCGATTGTCGGGCGCGACTGACGCTTTCGCCTCGCTGATGCCGGTCTTGATGTCGGAGATCGCGCTCGTGATGCCGGCGATCATGCCAGTGCGATTCTCCGTGATGACCAGTAGTTTAACGGCGTAGGCCGCATGATCGGCCTTGCCCGCCCACTCGACCTCGACGATCCGTTCCGGGTTCACCATCAACTGCTGCACGTTCACGCAGCGCCGCGCATGCACGACCACGCCCTTGCCGAGCGTGATGTAACCGATGATCACCTCGCCGTGGACGGGACTGCAACAGCGCGCCCGCGTGATAAGCATGTCGTCCACGCCGCGCACCACGATAGCGTCGTCGCCCAAGCGAATAAGGCGCTTGACGGCCTGCACGCCGCTCCGCAACTTCGACTCCTTGCGTTCGTCCAACCTGGCGAACTCTTCGGGGCCGAGATATTTGGCGACCACGTTGCGCGGCATGATCTTGCCGTAGCCGATGGCAGCAAGCAGATCGTCCACCCGCCCGTAGCCGTATTCGCTAGCGATGCGCTTGAAGTCGCCGTTCGTGTCGCTTAGCAGTTTTTTAACCGAGAGTTGAAAACGTGAGGCTTCACGCTCGAAGAGTTTGCGCCCGATTTCGATGCTTTCGGCGCGCTGCTGCTCGGCGACCCAGTGGCGCACACGGTTGCGTGCGCGCGTGGTGACGACGAAGTTCAACCAATCGCGCGACGGGTGCGTGTTCGGCGAAGTGAGGATTTCGACTACGTCGCCGTTCTGAATCTGCGAGCGCAGCGGCACGATGCGCCCATTGACGCGCGCTCCCGTGCAGGCGTTGCCGACCTGTGTGTGGATCATGTAAGCGAAGTCAACCGGCGTCGCGCCGCGCGGCAACTGTATGATCTTGCCCATCGGCGTGAACGCATACACGTCCTTCGGATACAGATCGAGCTTGAGCGTTTCGAGGAAGTCGCGCGAGTCTTTCACTTCCTGCGTCCACTCGATCAAGGAGCGCAGCCATTGGAACGCTTCGTCGTCCGCGTGCGCGCCGCGTCGCCCTTCCTTGTATTTCCAATGCGCGGCGACGCCTTCCTCAGCGATGCGGTGCATCTCCTCGGTGCGAATCTGTATTTCGAAGGGCAGCCCTTCAGGGCCGATGACTGAGGTGTGTAGCGACTGGTAGAGATTGTCGCGCGGCGTGGCGATCCAGTCTTTGAAGCGACCGGGGACGGGCCGCCAGAGATTATGCACAACGCCGAGCGCGGCGTAACAGTAGCGCACCTCGTCCGGCGTGATGATGCGTGCGGCGACCAGATCGTAAACTTGATCAAGCTCGATCTTCTGTCGCCGTAGCTTCTTCCAGATCGAGAACAGACGTTTGACGCGCCCTTCGACGCGCACTGTGGCGACGCCCGCCTCGTGCAACTTCTCTTGGAGCGCAGCGGTCGTGGTTTGCAAGAACGCTTCATGCTCCGCGCGGCGCGCCTCTAATTGGGCGGCGAGCGCGTGATAGTCTTCGGGGTGCAGATGCTTGAACGAATAGTCCTCCAGTTCACCGCGCAGTTTGCCCATGCCGAGGCGATGCGCGATGGGCGCGTAGATGTCGAGCGTCTCCTGCGCGATGCGTTGTCGCTTTTCAGGGCGCAGGTATTGGAGCGTGCGCATGTTGTGCAAGCGGTCGGCGAGTTTGACGAGCACGACACGCACATCGTCCACCATCGCCAAGAGCATCTTGCGCACGTTCTCGGCCTGCTGCACCTCCTTCGACTGATTACTGATCTGCGCGATCTTCGTCAGCCCTTCAACCAGATGCGCGACCTCCGCGCCGAAGTATTCGCGGATCGTTTCGGGCGCGACGAGCGTGTCCTCCACTACATCGTGTAACAGCCCCGTCGCAACCGATACTTCATCGAGGCGCATATCGGCGAGGATGTTGGCCACTTCGAGCGGATGGACGAGGTAAGGCTCGCCCGACGCGCGCGTCTGCCCTTTATGCTCGCGCGCGGAGAAGAAGTAAGCGCGCCGCAGCATATCCAAATCAGCCTGCGGGTG
>JBBRYU010000353.1:0-3552 GCA_038237345.1 Pyrinomonadales bacterium | reverse complement strand
CCCTTGAACTCCCATTCGCGCCACGGCGCGATCACCTTGATGTCCGGTTCGAGCGCGTAGTAGGTCAACTCAAAGCGCACCTGATCGTTGCCCTTGCCCGTCGCGCCATGGGCCACCGCGTCCGCGCCTTCCTTGCGCGCGATCTCGATCTGCCGTTGCGCGATCACCGGCCGCGCTAAACTTGTGCCGAGCAAATACACGCCTTCATAAACCGCGTTCGCCTGCACCGCCGGCCACACGTACTCGCGCACAAACTCCTCGCGCAAATCTTCGACATAGAGCTTCGACGCGCCGGTCGCCTGCGCCTTCTCTTCAAGGCCCGCCAACTCTTCGCCCTGTCCCACGTCCGCGCAATAACAGACGACCTCGCAGCCGTAACGCTCCTTCAACCAGTGCAGCATCACGGACGTGTCCAGCCCGCCCGAATACGCCAGCACCACCTTTTTGATCTGCTTCTCAGTCACTGCTTCTCCCTTGCCCGCTGCCCGCTTAGTTTTAGCCGAACAGTTCCCAAATTTTTCTGATTGCCGTGCGTTGCGCCTTCCGCTCCGCGACGGCGATAAATATTGTGTCCTCGCCTGCGAGCGTGCCGACGATCTCCGGCAACGCCGCGCGATCAAGTTCGACCGCGACCGCCGACGCCAAGCCCGGCTCACAACGCGCCACGACTAGCACATCGCCCGCCACGCTCAAGCTCAACAGCCCGCGCGCCGCCGCACCGTTCGCCGGCCGCGGCACGGCATAACGCCCGTGCTGCTTCACGATCCCCAACTCTTCCAGATCGCGCGAGATGCTCGATTGCGTCGCCACGAAGCCCGCGCGCTGCAAGTGTTCCGCCAATTCACCCTGCGTACTGGCCGGCAACGCACGCACCAGACTCAACAGTTTCTTTTGCCGTCGCTCTTTTTCCATCGCCCATACTTATGCAACTAAACTTGCATAACTGTTGCATAGATGCATAAAATAACACTAATGTTGCATCGAAGCAAACGGGCGACTGCTGGGAGCGCAGGCATCTTGCCCGCCATGAGCGCGTCAGCGCGAACAAGAGTTCACGCTACCACTCAAGGTTGAAGGCTGATGGCAACTTTGAAGCGTGCTTTAGCACGCTTTGGCGGGCAAGATGCCCGCGCTCCCGGCGAGGAGGATGAAGTGAACGAGACGAAAAACTTGTGGGGCGGGCGCTTCGTGGGCGCGACCGATGCGGGCTTCGCGGCCTTCAACCGTTCGTTCGGCTTCGACCGGCGTTTGTTCGCGGCCGACGTGCGCGCCAGCATCGGGCACGCAGCAGGACTGCGCGCCGCCGCAGTATTGACTGCCGACGAAGCGCAACAGATCACCGCCGGCTTAGAGACGCTGCTCACAGGCGCGGCTGCGGACGCGAACTACTTCGACGCGCTTGACGCGGAGGACGTGCATTCGTTCATCGAGGCGCGGCTCGTCGCGCTCGTCGGCGATGCGGGGCGCAAGCTGCACACGGGGCGCAGTCGCAATGATCAGGTGGCGACCGCGTTGCGTCTCTGGCTGCGCGACGAGCTTGACGCTATCGCGGCGAGCGTGCGCGCGACGCAAGCGGCGTTGCTCGATCTCGCGGAGGCGCACGCGGATGCGGTGCTGCCTGGCTACACGCATCTGCAACGCGCACAGCCCGTCCTCTGGGCGCATTGGTGTCTCGCCTACTTTGAAATGTTGACGCGTGACTGCGAGCGGCTCGCCGATGCGCGCCGCCGCACGAACGTGCTGCCGCTTGGCGCGGCGGCGTTGGCGGGCACAAGCTATCCGATTGATCGTGCGGCGGTCGCCCACGCGCTCGGCTTTGACACGGTGGCGCGTAATAGTCTCGACGCCGTGAGCGACCGCGATTTCTGCGTCGAGTTCACGGCGGCCGCCAGTCTCATCATGCTGCACCTGTCCCGGCTTGCCGAGGATATCATCCTGTATGCCACGAACGAGTTTGGCTTCATCGAATTGGGCGACGCCATCTCGACCGGCTCCAGCCTGATGCCGCAGAAGAAGAACCCGGACGCGATGGAACTGGTGCGCGGCAAGGCGGGGCGCGTCTTTGGTCACACAATGTCGTTACTCACGACGTTGAAGGGCTTGCCGCTCGCTTACAACAAGGACATGCAGGAGGATAAGGAAGCAGTCTTCGACACGGCCGACACCGTGCGCGCCGCGCTCGACGTGACGACGACCGTGCTGCGCAACGTCCGCGTGCGCGCAGACGTGACGCGCGCCGCCGCCACGCGCGGCTACATGAACGCGACCGAGTTGGCCGACTATCTCGCGCGCAAAGGTCTGCCCTTCCGCCACGCGCACGAAGTCACGGGGCGCGTCGTGCTGCACGCCATCACGCGCGGCGTCGAGTTGCACGACCTCGCGCTCGCAGAGTTGCGCACGTTCTCGCCGCTCATCGAACAGGACGTATATGGCGCGCTCTCACTTGCGCAGACTCTTGCCACCAAGGCCCAGACCGGCGGCACCGCGCCCGCGCGCGTGGCGGAAGCCCTCCGCGCCGCGCACGCGTCGTTGCCCGCATGATTAACTTCACTATGCGCCTGCGCCTCAGTCCATCAGGGGCGTGGCCCGTCAAGCCGGGGAGAATCCGCCAGATAGGTCTTGACTAAGGAGGGGAGATCCCATATCGTGCTGCCCGCCTCAAGCAGCTCGTAGGCCCGCCCCGGAAACTCACACTCGCCCCGCGGCGCAGCCTCTTGAGTCTGCATTCACGGCAGACAGTTTAACTGCTCTGACCTGACAACGCAGTTCCTGACCCTCATCTATAAGGAGAAGACCCATGCGCTCACGACTCCTCTCGAACTTCAGCTACAGAACCAATCCGGTACTAACAATTACGTTCTGGGCATTGCTCGTACTGTGCCCGACAGCGGCCCAAGCCGATGAAATCTCGATCTGGAACTTCAACGACTCGGACTTGCTGGTCGATCACGGCGCAGGCACGCTAACGACCGACTTCACGCTCACCAACGTGATGTTTCTCAGCGGCTCCACGGTTAATGCCCGACAGGGCGACAGCGCCGGGTCGGCCCTCACCTTGCAGGGCGGCACCGGCAACGTGAACAACGGGCGGAACATCACCTTTAACGTCAGCACCGCTGGCTTCAGCAACATCATTGTCACCTTCGCCAGCCAACGCACCAGCACCGGCTTCAACAGCAACCAGTTTCAATACAGCCTGGACGGCGTATCCTTTGTGAACTTCGGCGCGCCGTTCAACCCGGCCACGAGTTTCGGGCTGTTCACGTTTGATCTGAGCGGCGTCGCCGGGCTAAGCAACAATCCGCTCGCTGCCTTCCGCATCATCTTCAACGGGGCAACCACTGCCGCCGGCAACATCCGCATAGACAATCTGGTAGTGGAGGGCACGCCCGCTGCCGTACCTGAACCGGTGGCGCTTTTGCTACTCGGTACCGGACTCAGCGGCGCGGCGTTGCGCTTGCGCAGACGGCGGCGCGGGGCAAACGGTTAGCCCAGCCAAGCCAGTCGGCGCGCGCGCACAACACAACAGCAAGGGGCGGGGGGGGGTGGGGG
>JBBRYU010000352.1:0-3568 GCA_038237345.1 Pyrinomonadales bacterium | reverse complement strand
TTGCGCTATCTCGACATCGCGGGCGAGCAGCGCGGCGAGTTCTACGCGCTCGTCCTGTTCGCCGCCGTCGGCATGATGCTCTTGGCCTGCGGCTACGATCTGATCGCGCTCTACATCAGCCTTGAATTGATGGCACTCACGTTCTATGTGCTCGTCTCGTTCACCAAACGCGAGCGCCGCTCCAACGAAGCGGGCATGAAATACTTCCTGCTCGGCGCGTTCTCGTCCGGCATACTGCTCTACGGCATGTCGCTGCTCTACGGCGTCGCCGGCTCGACCAATCTTAGCGACATCGCGCACAGCATCAACGCGGCCTTAAACGCCGCGCCGGCTATCGAAGGTATGCCCGTGCCGCTCAGGCCCATGCTCTTGCTCGGCATGATCGCACTCGCCGCCGGTCTGTTCTTCAAGATCGCCGCCGTGCCGTTTCACATGTGGGCCCCGGACGTTTATGAAGGCGCGCCCACGCCCATCACCGCGTTTCTTTCCACCGGCTCGAAGGCCGCGAGCTTCGCGCTCTACGCGCGCATCTTCATCGAGGCGCTCGGCGGTATGCGCGCCGACTGGGCCCCGCTGCTCGGCATCGTCGCCGCCATGACGATTCTCGTCGGCAACTGGGCGGCGGTCACGCAGACGAACGCCAAACGGCTCTTGGCCTATTCGTCCGTCTCGAACGCGGGCTATCTGCTGCTCGCGCTCGTCGCCG
This sequence comes from Pyrinomonadales bacterium, assembly GCA_038237345.1. Lineage (GTDB taxonomy): Bacteria > Acidobacteriota > Blastocatellia > Pyrinomonadales > Pyrinomonadaceae > QHXQ01. Next base: position 2,862 of record JBBRYU010000352.1, on the reverse strand, counting down.
GCAACACCTACGGCTACGTCGGTCTCATCATCTACCTGCTCGTCTACACGCTGATGAACATCGGCGCATTCGGCATCATCATCTCGTTGCGCCGGCGCGGCATCGTCGGCGACAACGTGGTGGACATGACCGGTCTCGCGCAGAAAGCGCCGGGCATGGCCGCGATGATGGCGCTCTTCATGCTCTCGCTCGGCGGCCTGCCGCTCACGGGCGGCTTCATCGGCAAGTATTTTCTCTTCGGCGGACTGTTGCAACGCGGGCAGGCGGAAGGAAAGAATTGGTACTACTGGCTCGCGGTCTGGGCTATCCTCAATACGGTCGTCTCTTTCTACTACTACGTGCGCTTCATCGCCGCGATGTACCTGGGCGAGCAAGTGGCGGACGACCGCCCGCTCGCGCTCTCGCCCGCGCTCCGCACCGCGCTCATTGCCTCCGCCTTTGGCATCCTCTTCATCGGCGTCTACCCGCAACCCTTCATCCACGCGGCGCAGTCCTTGATCTCAACGCTCGCCGCCGCCAGCAGCACGGTCGCTTTACGCTAATAGCTTGTCTGCCCCTCTTCTCTGCCGGGAACAGAAGAAGTGTTCTGGCGTCTAAAGATGTTCGTATGAGTAAGACTGTAAGATGGCTATTGACGGGCGCTATGATCTTGTTCTTGTGTTCATGGGGGAGTTGTTATGTGGGCATGAATGAGTGCGGCCTTCCACCTAAGGTTGAGTGCCCTGAAGACCCGCCGATGAATTTATGGGAAGAACTTGGCATTGGCGCGTTTGCCGTAGCGGTCGCCTTGATAATCGCTGGGTACAGAATCCGGCGACAGGATCAAGTCGAGGATAATCGATACTCTAATTAACAAGCTACAAGACCCGCGCTTATTGGCTAGAGGTTGTGCTCCTTTCGGGCATTGCCTCTGATTTGCTATGTGGCTCTTCTACTTTTGCGCCAGCTTACTTATCTGGCAAGGTCTCATCTCGTTGCGCGGCGGAGTGATTTACCTCGCCTATTTCCGCCGCGAGTTAGCGCGGCCTCTGTCGGACTATGCGCCGTTCGCTTCCGTCATCGTGCCTTGTCGCGGCATTGATCAAGGCTTGCGTGAAAACCTGCGTGCGCTCTGCACGCAAGCCTATCCCCGCTATGAGATCGTGTTTGTGACGGACGACGCGCACGATCCGGCACTGGTTATCATTGAAGAGATACGCGCGACAGGGAACAACATAACGAGCGGCGCAGTCACAACGCGCGTGGTCGTCGCGGGGCGGGCAACGGATTGCGGGCAGAAAGTGCATAACTTGTGCGCGGCGGTCGGCGCGTGCGATCCGGCGAGCGAGGTCTTCGTCTTCGTTGATACCGATGCGCGCCCGCGCCGCGATTGGCTGCGTGCGCTCGTCGCCCCGCTCGCGGATGCACGCTTGGGCGCGGCGACCGGCTATCGTTGGTTCGTGCCTGTCACCGGCAAACTCAGTTCACACCTGCGCGCCGTCTGGAACGCTTCCATCGCCTCCGCGCTCGGCCCCGACGAACGCCGCAACTTCTGTTGGGGCGGCTCAACCGCGATTCGCCGCACGACGTTCGCCCACGCCGACGTGCGCACGCACTGGCGCGGCGCGCTCTCGGACGACTTCGCCATGATGCGTGCGCTTAAAGGGGCGCACTTATCCATCCGCTTCGTGCCGCAATGCCTGATCGCTTCGCACGAAGATTGCACGTTTGCTGAGTTGCTCGAATTCACCACGCGCCAGATGAAGATCACGCGCGTGTACGCCGCGCACTTGTGGGGCATCGTGCTGGCGGCGGGCTTGCTCTTCGTGCCGGTTTTTTTCGGCGGCCTCGCGTTGGTATGCTGGCGCGCGTGGCACGGCGCATCGTTCGCGTTGCCGCTCGCGTTCGTCAGCGCGATCTTCCTGCTCGGCGCGGCGAAAGCTTACTTACGCTTGCGTGCCGTTGCGTTGTCGCTCGCGACTGACGGCGTCGCCGCACGCGGCAGCACATTGCTCGCGCACCTGTGCCTGTGGCCGCTCACGTCCGCGTTCTACACTTACAACGCGCTCGCCGCCGGTCTCTCGCGCCGCATCACGTGGCGCGGCATCGCCTACGAGTTGAAATCGCCGAATGAGACCGTCGTCCTAACAACGCCCGCGCCTCTGCCAATTGCCACAGAGTCCGACTGCGGCTAACATGCCTCCGCAACATGACGAACAAGGCTACCCAACTCTATCAACTGCTCCGCTCGACCGAGCGCGCACCGCAACTCGGCACGCTCATCCTGTTCGTCACCTCGCGCTGCAATGCCAAATGCGAGACCTGTTTTTATTGGCAGGAGTTGAATCAGCCCGGCGACATGACCTTCGCGCAGATCGAAAAAATTGCGCATACGATGCCGCCGATCACAGACCTGTGGCTGTCGGGCGGCGAGCCGACCCTACGCCGCGATCTGAACGACATTATTGATCTCTTCGTCCAACACAACGGCGTGCGCCGCGTCATCATCCCGACGAACGCGCTCATCAAAGCGCACGTGTACGAAACGGTCGAGCAAGCTCTCACGCGCAACCCGCAGATCGATCTCTACCTCAATATCGCGCTCGACGGTTACGGCGCGACGCACGACCGCGTGCGCGGTGTGCCCGGCAACTGGGACAAGACGCTCGCTTGTATCCGCGCACTCTATCCGTTGAAAGAAAGATTCGCGGATCGCTTTCGCTTGAACGTCAACACGGTCGTCTGCGCCGAGAACTACACGGAGATCGAGCAACTCTCAACATTCCTTTGGGCTAACTTCCAACTCGACGGGCAATACTTCAACATCATTCGCGGTGAGACGAAGGCCGGCGCGACGATCAAGCAAGTGCCGCCTAACGTGCT
>JBBRYU010000351.1:0-3582 GCA_038237345.1 Pyrinomonadales bacterium | reverse complement strand
GCTCCGCGCCCTTTAATAAATCGGTCGCGACGTTGCCCTTCCCTTAAAGCCTACGAGGTTAGCTGTCGGGCTTGGACTAAGGAATGTCCTACTTGAAGCGTGCGGCGTCTGCCGCCCGCTTCACGATTCGCCCCGTGTCCCGCTTTACGCGGAACGCTTGGTTCCCCCGCGTCATCCTTCCCACGCCAATTCAAGCGTCGCGAATGACTTCGGCAGACAGATTGTCAACGCGCGCATCCTACGCTTCACGCCGGATGAACGCAACTCTGCATACAAGGCGCGGCATCAACCGCCGACGTGTATGACGGGTCGCCGCTCCGGATCATGTTCGGCTTGGCGCAAGACCTCGCGCGTCACCGGCGCGGTGTCGCCTTCGCCAAAGATGATATAGCGAAACAGGTACTTCAACGGATTGCCTTCGCTCCAACCGAAATATGCATGCGGGAGTTTGCCGGTCGTATCGCGCAGGTGCAGGAGAAACGCGGCAATGCCGTTCGGCACGGCCGGACTTTCGGCGCGCAGCACGCGGAAGCCGTTCACGTCTACGCCGCGCACGTGCAGCACGCCCGAAAAATTCGATGCGTCGCTTGCCTTGATCTCGAAGAACAACACCGGATCGCGCGTCGGAATGTGATTATCCTCGCGCTTCTCGCGTTCCTTGGCCTCATACTCGTTATGGTCGCCCCGGTCGCAACGATTGGCGACGATGCGAATCTCGTCGCGCTTGTGACTCACCTCTTCAACAAAGGCGCGGGCCGTGTCGTCCAACTCGACGCGCTCGACGCGCAACTCGGTCGTGCGCATGACGCGCGATAGAAACGACGTGAAAATGATCGTGCCGATGAAGAACGAAGCGATCTTGATGCCTTCGGGCCGCTCATGCACGTTCTGAATCGTCGTGTAAGCGAAGACGAGCGCGATCAGCCCGAAGCCCCACGCGAGTTTATGCTCGCCTTTGCGCCATGCGGCGAGCGTCACGGCGACGGCCGCCGAACTCATCAATACCAACACCCCCGTTGCATATGCGCCGCCCTGCGCGTCCACGTCCGCTTTGAAAATCCACGTCACGGCAAACGCGACCGTCATATAGACGAGCACGAGCGGGCGTTGCGCCCGCGCCCAATTCGGGGCCATGCCGTAACGCGGCAGATAGCGCGGCACGATGTTCAACAGACCCGCCATCGCCGACGCGCCCGCGAACCACAGGATCAAGATCGTGCTGATGTCGTAGACCGTGCCGAAGCCGTTGCCGAAAAATTGGTACGCGAGGAATGCGAGCGCGCGCCCGTTCGCCTGCCCGCCGACATCCGCTCCTTCGACGGGCGGTTGAAACTGTGCGGGCGGGATCAGCGTCGTCGTGACGAAACTGCTCGCGATCAGAAACACGCTCATGATCAGCGCGGCGACGATGAGCAGTTTGCGTGTGCCGCGTATACGCCCGACCGGGTTCGCCTCCGTGTCGCCCGGATCGCCTTTGACGAGCGGCATGATGGCGACGCCGGTCTCGAACCCTGACAGACCCAGCGCCAGTTTCGGGAACAGCAACAGCGCGACGCCCACGATCAGCCACGGGTTGCCGTGGACGCGGGGCGCGGCGAACAACGAATTTTTCCAGTCCGCCAACACCGTCGGGTGCAACACCATCTGGTAAATGCCATAGCCGACGACGATGGTATTCAAAAACAGGTATGCGCCGACGAGTACCACCGCGATCCCGATGGCCTCTTTGAAGCCTTTGAGGAAGACCGCACCCAGCAACGCGACGAGGCCGAGCGTGACGCCCATACGGTGTTCGAGGAAGTGCGGCGTGTACGGGTTTTCGAGGACGTGGGCCGCCGCGTCGGCGGCCGAGAGCGTGATCGTGATGATGAAGTCGGTGGCGACGAAGCCGAGCAACACGAGCACGAACAGCTTGCCCTTCCAATGCGTCAGCAAGTGCTCAAGCATCGCGATTGAGCCTTCGCCGTGCGGACTCTCAGCGGCGACGCGGCTGTAGATCGGGAACGCGCCAAACAGCGTCAGCAACACTAAGATCATGGTGGCGATAGGCGAGAGCGCGCCGGCGGCGAGAAAGGCGATGCCGGGCTGATAGCCGAGCGTCGAGAAATAATCCACGCCGGTCAGACACATCACCTGCCACCAGGAGTGCGTGTGGTGCTGCTGTCCCTCTGGCTGATGCGGCCCCTCGTTCGCCTGCTCCGTGCCTTTGTACAACCAACGCTTGAACGGACTGAGTCTCTTCTTCGGCGGCGCACTCGTGGTCACCATCTGGCAGTCCCCCGGTGGAATTGAGTTGGCCGGCCGCGCACAGCAACTTAAAAAACGTGCAGCACACGCCGCGCGTTGTACCTGCACAGTACACGCGCCGCCGCCACTCAGTTCAATTTTGCGGTAAAGCTAGTTGCTCAAATACACCAATTCCCGCTATACGTCAACGCACATGCCACAAAAGCAGTTGTAAGTCATAGTCGCGCTGGCTCGTCATTGACAACCCTGCCTCGCTCGCATATCTTCCCCGCGTTCAAGGCCCAGGAAACGGAGATGGACATGCTTAGCAGCGCAAAGATTGTGGCCTTTGTCGCCACGAGTAAACCTGATAGCGCGCAGGATTTCTACGAACAAACTCTAGGCTTAAAGCTCATCAGCAACGATAACTTTGCGCTTGTCTTTGACGCCAACGGAGTAATGCTGCGCGTACAGAAGGTGCAGGCACATACTCCCGCAAACCATACCGCGCTCGGTTGGGATGTCGCTGACATCCAGACAGAGATGAAAGAGCTAATGCGCAAGGGTGTTAGCTGTGAGCGGTACGAGTGGCTTGAGCAAGATGAGTTAGGCGTTTGGACAGCACCGAGTGGGGCCAAGATCGCCTGGTTCAAAGACCCTGACGGCAATGTGCTGTCCTTAACCCAATTCACAGCATGAGCGCGGGGCAAGCACATTTTCAGAGATCGGTCGCGGCGGAATAAGGCATGCGAGTCAACCGCCCGACAGCTTCCCATCCAGCACTTTCCTTTCACCCTTGTTACTTGTCAGCGCCTCTGTTAAATTCTGGAACGCACAAGCCTTTGGCAGTGTTTGCAGGGTGCAGTTGGCGCGGATGACTGAACCCTTTCCCAACCGGTACGATTAACCAGCAAAGAGCGGCCGCCGACACGGCTGCAGCGCGTCCCGATGCTCACCGAGCGAGTGTGCTTAACCCACGAAGCGGCATGCGCTGCTCCGTTTCTATGACTCTACCTGAAGACAGCGTAGTTAACCTCGCCGACGCCCGTCTGCATGCGCGCCGCCGCGCGTCCGATGCCGTGCAGGCCACGCTCGCCGCGCAACTCGAACAGGTGCGCGAACGGCTCGACTGGGGCCTCGCGGGCGAGGCCGAGGCCCGCGCAAGCGAACTGATCAAAGCGCCGCGCGTCGACGATGCGGTGCTGGCGCAGGCGCGCTCGATGCTCTCGGCCGCGCTGGAAATGCAGGGCCGCAACCGCGAGTCGCTCGAAGCCGTGCAGATGTACGAAGAGCCGCAGGCCCGCGCCGCCTTAGACGCCGACGCCTCCGTCGCCGTGCGCGTGCAACTCGGCATCG
>JBBRYU010000350.1:0-3593 GCA_038237345.1 Pyrinomonadales bacterium | reverse complement strand
CCTCGCCGCCAAGACGCGCGATCTTATTCGCGAGCATACGACGTTCATGGAGATGGCTGAGGAAGTCCCGGTCTTTCGCATTGACAAAGAGTACCTCGTCAACGTGAAGCAATTGCCGACCCCGCAAGACCGCGCCGCCGAACTCGAAGCTGCGCTGTCGCGCGAACTCATTGACGGCGAAGGAGGCTTTCTCTACCACAAACTCGGCGAACGCTTGAAACGCGCCGTCGAGCACAAGGAGGCGAGCGACGAAGCCGCTCTGAAGCGGATGCGCGAGCTTGAGGAAATCGTCAATGACTTGAACCGCGCGAAGGGCGAGCCGCATCGTTTAGGTCTAACGGAGTCGGGCGCGTATGAACTATTCATCGTTATCAACGAGTTCGCCAAATACAAAGACGAAAAGCTCTGTGTGCAAGCAGCGAAAGCCATGATGCAAGCTCTGCGTAAAGGGAATCACCTTCCCGCGGGTTGGGGCGATCATCTCGGGGGGCGTAAGAAAGTCAGACTGACTCTCCAAGTCACTTCGTGGGAAAAAGAGTTTGAACTATTAGCCCTCTGTCCGGTAGATGATGCGGAGCCACCCTTTCTTGCCGCAGCCGTCGAGGAACTAGCGCGGGTGATTAAATGACCGCAATCCGGAAAACATCACTGCACTCCATTGAAGTCGGCGAGCAGCGCGTTAACTACAAAATTCGCTTCTCCCGCGTGGCGAGACGGGCGCGCATCCGCGTCGCTTCGGCGGGAGTTGAAGTTGTGCTTCCCGCAAACTCGAAATCCGACCGCGCAGAATCTTTACTGCAAGAAAACGGCGACTGGCTGCTCGACCAACTCGCTTTCTTCGAGCGCGCAGGAAGTTTTCGCATCGAGGTCAGCGCGAATGAAAGCGCCTATATTTTATTTGAGGGAGTAAAGACAGCAACGAAGGTTATTGAAGTTGATTCTCATCGCCGCTGCGCGCGCATTATTCATGAATCAGATTGTCTAAAAGTTATCATCCCGCGCGGCAGTGCAGTTAAGCCGCTTGCTTCACTTCACAACTGGCTGCGGCGTGAGGCGCGAAAGCGCGTCCACGAGTGTCTCGTAGTGCGTGCGCGAGAAATGAGCGTCAAATTTGATAGGCTGTTTATCAGGGGGCAGCGGACAAGGTGGGGCAGTTGTTCAAGTCGGAAAAATCTCTCTTTCAACTGGCGTTTGGTAATGGCTCCGCCGGAAGTCTTAGATTATCTTGTAGTACACGAGCTAGCGCACCTGATCGAACCCAATCATTCACTGAAATTTTGGCTCATCGTCAAATCTTATTGTCCACGCTATGAACAGCATCGTGCTTGGTTGAAGCAGAATCAGGATGTCTTACAAAACTATCTTCGGCGCGTTTAATAGACTGTTCTATCTCTGGATTGCCATAGCGCAGTCCTTGCTCGCGGTAGCACGACCAGCAAACTAATAAACCCTTTTCCTTACCGCCCAGACACAACGGACATCGGTTGCTAGCTCTAACATTTGGGTAATCCATGGTTGCTATCCTCATCTACCTCCATAGATATTTAATCAACAGACGGTGTGAAGGAAGCAATCGCCCACACATCGTTTATTTCCATTAACGGCTTGCCTGTTAGGGTCTTGAACCATTCGACCACCTTAAGAACTCTTAATCTCAAATTCATTCGCACTGCATCGTCAATGCCTTTAGCTCCTTCCCACACAACGACGCTCGTATTGTTCTTCTGTCCGTTTAGAAGCGAATCCTGCTCGCGCTCTGCAATCAGCTTCCCGATTTGACGGCAAACCTGCGCGTTCTCTCTGTGGTCGCTATCGAAGCCGATTACCGCGTCACACCCGCGCAAGGCACGAACGATCTCGGCGTGAGCGACACCGACACCGGCTGTCGCAATCGCGCGCAGCGGCGGGCGCAAACGCACGAAGACTTCAGCCTTCAATGCGCCTTCGGTGACGAGAATGGGTAGGTCTTTGCAGCTAACCGTTTCGCCCGGCAGCGCCGTCCAGTGAACGGGGCTGCCGGAGCTTGTGCCGTATGGCTCTTTGTCGAGACAATCCTCGGCTGTTGAGAGCCAATGATAGTTGCCGCACGCGCCGGCGAAGCGCAATTGGCAGGCTTGAATCAAGCCTTGTTCGTCGCGGTAGGGAATAATAAGGGCTGGGCGTTTGTAGTTGTAATCTCTGCCGAGTTTTACCTGCTTCTCATCTTTCAGCCAGAAGCCCGGCACGCCGACAACGCCACTTAACTTGTGCGTCTCCATATATGCCGGGAAGCGTTTCTCGATGAAGCGGGTCACGTCGCGCGCCAGATGGTCGCGCGCTCTGACTCGCGGCGGCAATGCGCCGAACCTGCGAACGTCTTGCGGAAGCAGCCCACGTGCCAGCAGTCCGCCTGGCGAGGCAGTAACAATCTCCGGCGCGAAACGGGAAGCGGGCGAAAGCGCGATCAGTTCTTCGTACGCGGCATGCCTGATCTCAAGCGGAGCGATTGGAGTAGGCTCGAAAGCGGCGAGGTGTTGCTGCTCGGCTGTATGCAATATCGCACCTGAGCTTGTAGTGTTAAAGGGGAATGCTTCTGCGATGAGAATGTGAACGTAGCCGCCGTCCTTAGCGCGTTTGACTGCTCCGACTGACTCTTTCATGCAGTGCGCGAGTCGCCCGTCGCGCGTAATCTGGCAATACTTCGTTGCGCCGCAGACGCGGCACGGGTTCTTTCGCGTCGCGCGCGTAAAGCCGACGTGCGACCGCTCGGGGTAACGCCCCGGCAATACACTAAAAGGCTTGGCGGCTTCGCTCGTCATCGCATCATAATTCATGGGCGGATGACATCCTTATCAGTAGAGAAATTGTGTGCGTCTGCGCCTGACTTTTCTATCATGCGCCGGTCATCACATAACCCGCCGCCCGCTCAATTTTCAAATTAACGCCGCCCGAGCGTCTGTACGTTAAAAACGGTACTGACCCATCTCCTCGATGCGTCTAGTCATGTCGTGCGTGACCTGACCGATGATCTGCGCCATGCGATGCCACTCGGCGGCTTGGACGCCTGCGGAGCGCACTTGATTGATAGCGTCTTCGGCTCCGGCGTATTTCGTCAGCGCGGCTCGGTCGAGCATTCCGGTGCTTTCGCGCGCGGCGGTCGAGGAAATCTGCGCCTGCGCGTTCGCCGCGTTGTTGACGTTTTGCTGCCATGTCGAGATCGCGCCCGATTGACTACCGTACTGCGCGTTCACAGCGCCTCCGACCTGTTCGGCGCGCGTCTGCTCTACCGCAGTGCGATCTTCAGCGTAGGTGCGATTGTTCCCGGCGGTGCGGCTCAGGTATTCGCTTGAGAGTCCGAGTCCGCCGCGCGCTTGCATCTCGATGTTGACGCCGTCGGTGACGATCTCGCCCGGACGACTGGCGATCCTGCCGGCTTGCTGTCCCGGCATCGCGCCACCCGCGCCGCCCGCCGCAACTCCGCCGACACCGCCCACGGCTTCCGTCCCGAACGACCACCACGCCTGCTCGTTCGTGTTCTCGCCTGTCTGTTGGTTGAGGAGAACTTGCCCCTGCTCGCGCGCCGTCTGGTTGCTCGCGCCGCGCGTCCCGTAACT
>JBBRYU010000349.1:0-3599 GCA_038237345.1 Pyrinomonadales bacterium | reverse complement strand
CGTCAGGATGCGCTCGACGTACTTGGCGATGATGTCGGCTTCAAGGTTGACGGCGTCGCCCGCGCGCAAGGTGGAGAGGTTCGTCACGCTCCACGTCTTCGGGATGATCGCGATCTCGAAATACTCTTCGGTTAGCCCCGCGATGGTCAGACTGATCCCTTCGACCGCGACCGAGCCTTTGAAGACGAGATAGCGCGCCAACTCCGGCGGGTAGGCGATGCGCACCGTCCACGAGCCACCGTGTTCTTCCGCGCTGAGGAATCGGCCGCGCTCGTCCACGTGGCCCTGCACGATATGACCGCCGAGCCGCGTTTGTGGCGTGACGGCGCGCTCAAGATTAACGAACGAGCCGACGCGCAGACTGCCCAACGTCGAGCGCTGCAACGTCTCGCGCGAGCCGTCGGCCGCGAACGAATCGGCGCGCACTTCAAGCGCCGTCAGACACACGCCGTTGACCGCGATGGAATCGCCCTCGCGCGTCCCCTCCGTCACCACCCGCGCCGCCACACGCACGCGCACGCCCTCGCCGCGCTGCTCCAACGCGCGCACACTGCCCAACTCTTCGATGATGCCGGTGAACATGATTGTGAATTTGCGATTTTAGATTTTTGATTTGCGATTGACTGCAACGAACAACTCGCTTCTTCAAATCGCAAATCAAAAATCTAAAATCGCAAATTCACGATCATGTTCACCGGCATCATCGAAGAGTTGGGCAGCGTGCGCGCGTTGGAGCAGCGCGGCGAGGGCGTGCGGGTGCGGGTGGCGGCGCGGGTGGTGACGGCGGGGACGGGCGAGGGCGATTCCATCGCGGTCAATGGCGTGTGTCTGACCGCGCTCGAAGTGCGCGCCGATTCGTTCGCGGCCGACGGGTCGCGCGAGACGTTGCAGCGTTCGACGTTGGGTGGTTTGCGCGTCGGTTCGCCGGTCAATCTTGAGCGCGCTGTTACCCCGACAACAAGGCTCGGCGGCCACATCGTGCAGGGCCACGTGGACGGGCGCGGGCGTTTTCTCAGCGCGGAGGAGCATGGCGGCTCGTGGACGGTGCGTGTCGCGTACCCGCCGGAGTTGGCGCGCTATCTCGTCTTCAAAGGTTCGCTCGCGGTCGAGGGGATCAGCCTGACCATCGCGGGGCTGACGGAAGAATATTTCGAGATCGCGATCATCCCGAAGACTTGGAGCGTGACGAACCTGTCGTATCTGCGCGCGGGCGACGCGGTCAATCTCGAAGCCGACATCATCGCCAAGTACGTCGAGCGCATCCTAACCGCCGGTGGGCGCGCGTCCGCGTCCGCGTTGACGCTGGAGCGGCTGGGCGAACTTGGCTACAAGTAGCGCGCGCCTCTAACGCGCGCCTCATCGGCGGCACAGGTAGCCACACGGTTTATGTTGTGCCTTAGCGGATCGTCACTTCGAGCGTGTATGTGTCAGTGCCTTTGTCTGTGGACACGAGAATGTCGTACTGGCAAGTGTCGGGTAACTCGCCTTCCCAATCTGTAGCCTTCACCGCGCCCGGCAACGGGTCGGGGTTCTCCTCCAATGAATAGAAGAGCGTGATCTGGAAATACACGTCCTTCTTCGGCGAGGTCAGATGCACGATCATGTGCTGCCCTTTGCGTGCGCGCAGTTGATAGTCAACGCCGCCGTGATCGTTGGTGCGGCCGGTGAACACGGTGGTGGTGCGCCCGCGCGGGAACTGCACGCGCTTGGTCACTTGCTGCCCCCACACGGTCACGGTCGTGGCGCAACAGAACAACAGGGCAAAGGTCATCGTCAGAATAGTCCGGTTCATGTGTCTGTTTCTCTCCGTTAAAGTTTGGCGGGCCGCGCCGCCGTGCGGCGGGAGAGTGTAGCAAACAAAATCGGGTGATAGAAGCAACTTGTGCGGCGGGCGGGAGCGGGCAAACTTGTGAGTCGCAAAAACCGGCGGCTTCGGGTAACATGAAGGCCGGTACAACGAATCTCCCCCGAACCTATAGAGTCTGACGAATATGCCTTTTGCTTCTATCGAAGAGGCCGCGGCCCGCATACGCGACGGGCGCATGGTCATCATCGTGGACGACGAAGCGCGCGAGAACGAGGGCGACCTCGTCTGCGCCGCCGAATGCGTCACGCCGGAGATCATTAACTTCATGGCCACGCACGCGCGCGGCCTCGTCTGCATGCCCTTGACGGAGGAGCGGTGCGACGAACTGCACCTGACCATGCAGGTCGCCGACAACACATCGTTTCTCGGCACAGCCTTCACCGTCTCCATTGAAGCGCGCAAAGGCGTGACGACCGGTATCTCCGCGGCCGACCGCGCGACGACGATCCAGACGGCTGTCGATCCGCGCACGCGCCCGCAAGACCTCGCGCGCCCCGGTCACATCTTTCCCTTGCGTGCGCGCAAAGGCGGCGTGCTGGTGCGGCCCGGCCAGACCGAAGCGTCGGTTGATCTCGCGCGCATCGCGGGGCTGTATCCGGCCGGCGTCATCTGCGAGATCATGAATGCGGATGGCACGATGGCGCGTTTGCCGGAGTTGGAAAAATTCGCCGCCGCGCATGATCTGTTGATCATCTCGGTGGCAGACCTCGTGCGTTATCGCATACGCAAAGAGACGCTTGTGCGCCGCGCGGTTGAGACTGACGTGCCGACCGTCTATGGTCTGTTTCGCGCGGTCGCGTTTGAGAACGTCGTCAACGGCGAAGTCCATCTCGCGCTCGTCATGGGCGACGTGCGCACAGCCGAGCCGGTGCTGGTGCGCGTCCACACGGAGAACGTGACGGGCGACGTGTTCGGCTCGCTGCTCGACGACACAGGCTTTCAGTTGCAGACGGCATTGGAGAAGATCGCGGCGGCGGGGCGCGGCGTCGTGCTCTATCTCAAGCAGCGCGAGCACGGGCTTGATCTGATTCATCAACTGCGTACTTACGCTGTCATGCGCGAGCATAATGTTAGTTTTGAGGACGCGAGCGTCGAGACCGGCTACGGCGCGAACCGCGACTATGGCGTGGGCGCGCAAATCCTCCACGACTTGGGGCTGCGGCGCATCCTGCTGCTGACGAATCATCCGCCGAAGGTCGCGGCGCTCGAAGGCTTCGAGTTGGAAGTGGTCGGCAACGTGCCGCTCGGCGCGCCGGCCAAGGAAACGATGAACGCGGAATGATGAATAACAGACAACTCTTGGGGCTGCATTATTCATCATTACACCTTCATCATTGAGCATTACTCTCTCCTGACCACTACTATTCTCGTCCGCACGGTTGCTTTCTTTGCCTTATGCCGGTTGACGACAGAGACGAACGAACAGAAGGGACGACGCCTGCCGGCGCGGATGCCTCTGCGCCGGCCGCTGCGAGCGCGCCCGCGCGGCGTCGTGGCTGGCGCCGCCGCTACATCACGCGCCGCAACGCCTTCTACGTCGGTCTCGTCGCCATCGTCGGCGCGCTCGCCTTGCTCCTGCTCGTCGTCGTGCTTTATCGTTCGGGGCGGGTGGACACGCTCATCGCCAATCAAATCATCCGCACGCTCTCCGAGTACGGCATCCGCGCCGAGATTAAAGAATTTCACACGAAGCTGGGGCCGCGCACCGTCGAGATCAAGGGCCTTGAGTTGT
>JBBRYU010000348.1:0-3621 GCA_038237345.1 Pyrinomonadales bacterium | reverse complement strand
GTCGGCATCGGCATCATCGCACTGCCCATCGGGTTAATTTTATTAGAGCCGGACGCGGGCCAAGCGATCACTTACTTCCCTTTGCTCGCGGTCGTGCTGTTCCTCTCATCGGTGCGTATGTGGGTCGTGCTGACGGCGCTCGCGTTGAGCATTGTGCTCGTGCCGGCCGCCTACGTCATCGGCGTCAAGACCGGCAAGATCAAGAATTACCAGCAACAGCGTATCCAAGTCATCCTCGATCCGGAGAACGCGGACAAGCGCGGCTACGGTTATCACACGTGGCAGTCGATCCTGACGGTCGGCAAAGGCGGACTGACCGGCACGGGCGGCCGCGCACCTGAATACTCGCAGAGCGGTTTGAAATTTTTGCCCGAACCGCATAGCGATTTCATCTTCGCGGTGACGGCGGAGACCACCGGCTTCATCGGTTGCATCCTGTTGCTCATCGCTTACGCCGTCCTGCTCACACGCTTGATGATTGGGGCGCGACGTTCGCCCGACCGCGCCGGCATGCTTGTCATCATGGCGACCGTGGGCGGCGTGGCCTTTCAAATCTTCATCAATGTCGGCATGGCGCTGGGCATCTTGCCCGTGATCGGCGTGCCGTTGCCGTTGATGAGCGCGGGGCTGTCGGCCGTCTTGGCCACCTTCATCGCCATCGGCTTCGCCGTCAGCGTGCAACTGCGGCGATTTGTGAATTGATATTTGTCGGTTATACTTGGCCCCGCCTCGTTCCGCTTGTTATTTGCTGATGCGAGTTAGCACGCGCGCAAGGGCCGGCGTTGATAGCAGTGTCGAGATCGCGCGCGTGACGGACGAGACAAAGTTTTGGCCGCGTTGCCTGAGTTTTAGGGCGACCGCGCCAGTGAGATATTTGAGGCCGCAGGTGGTGGATGAAAGACGCGCTCAAGCGTGCGTCGAAGCATTACCTGTTCCGGGTTGCGCGCGTCAGTTGACGACGCAAGCGCGGCGCACGGTGGGCGCGAGTAGTTTTGCCCCGCCCTAAGCCGATGCTTCTGCGCCCTGCCCCGCGCGCACGGAAAGCGGCTCGACCGAGTTTCATGTGAACAATCTTGCTCGCCCGTTGCCGGCTGCGGCCTAGGTCTCAGCCTGTCGGGCGCGGCGGCCACAGCAGCGCATCTTTGCGCCCCAGCGGCGGCCCACATGCCTCAGAGCGGACACGGACGATCTAACGATCCGACCTGCTCACAGTCGCGCCCTGCAAAACTCTTCTATCTCAATTCAAGCGACCACATGCAAACGGCTGTGGTCGCACTCAAGCGCAGCCCGCGCCGCGCGGCAGACGCAACTCGCGTCGTCGCGCCCTGCACGCGCTGCCTGTCTAAAAACATTCACCTAATGGGGCCGCGCCCGGCTGCAAACAGGGCCGGCGCGTCGCGGCCCGCAGGAGATAAATTTCCACCAATGCCGAAAGAGTTAATCGTCAGCGTCAACGGACGCGAAAAGAAGATCGCCATCATTGACAATGGCAAAGTAACGGAGTTCTACATCGAGCGCGGCGAGGGCAGTCAGGGCATCGTCGGCAACATCTACAAGGGGCGCGTGATGCGCGTGCTGCCCGGTATGCAATCCGCCTTCGTGGACATCGGGCTGGAGCGCGACGCCTTTCTTTACGTCTCGGACTTCTTCGACGAAGAAGAAGAGTTCGAGCGTATTGTCGTGGACAAGTCGAAGACCGAGAGCGCCGAGGTCGCGCGGGCGCATGCCGCCGAGAAGATCGAGCGCGACCGGATTGAGCGTGAGCGCCAGATCGAATCGGCGCAGGAGCGCGGCGAACCACTTGCGGCTGAGACTGAAGAGGCAGAGTCTGTCGCCGACGAGGACGCGCAACCGGGCGAGATTGAACCGCCGCAGCCGGTGCGAGCAGAGTTGCCGCAACCGGCCGCTCAAGAAGCGGAAGCGGCGGGCGGGCGACGTGGGCGGCGGCGGCGCGGCGGCAAAGGCGAGCGCAGCGATGCGCCCGCCCGCGATGAACACCCGCGCGTGGGCGCGGGTGTTACGGCCGACACGCCGTTCGCGGTCACGCGCGGTTCGTTCGAGCGCATTGAGGACGCGGAGCAGGCTGCGGCCGACGAAGGCGAGATGTTCAAAGATGCGCGCGTGCAGGAGCGCATCACCGATCAGGTGCGCGGCGTCGAGTTCGATCTCGGCGAACCGGCGCAGGCCGTGAAAGTAGGGACGCTGCTCGCCGCGAACAACCTGTCAGGCGGCGCAGGCTTCGAACGCATCGCGGATGAAGAGTTCGACGGCGAAGCCGCGCCGCGCAAAATTAAGAGCGCGCAACCAGCCGTTGCCGCTTCGGTCGCGTCGTTGACGACGAGCGTGCTTGATGAAGCGCCGCCCACGACGGGTGCGCCGCAAGCGTTCGAGCGTGTAAGCGACGACGAGAAGGCGGTTGAAGCTCTGCCCGCGTCGAAAGGCAAAGCCACACGTGCGCGCGGCGGCGCGAAGGGTAAAGGGGGCGCGGCGACCGAACAGGCTGAAGACGGCGCAAGCGAAGTGAGTGCAGAGGCCGCGCCGAAGCGTAAGAGCGCGGGCGCGGCGAAGAGCGCAAGCAAAAAGTCGGCGAGCGCAACTAAAAGCGTAACCAAGAGCGCAACGAAGAGTGCAGGCGCTAAGGGCAGCACGAAGCGCGGCAAGAGGACGACCGACGAGACGAGCGCGGGCGAAGTTGCGGCCGATGCAGACGCGAGCATGCGGGGAACGCGTTCGCGTGGTGAGTTCGCGCGCCGTGGCGGGCGCCGGCGCAATCGGCGGCCGATGGGGGAAGGCGAGAACGGCGGTGCGGAGGCGAGCAGCAACGATCACGCTGGGCCGGTTGTGGAAACCAGTCCGGCAGCGCCGGTGGAGCAAGCAGCGCCCGTAGAGCAAACCGCACCGGTGGAGCAAGCCACGCCAGTGCAGCAAGCCGCGCCGGCGCGCGTAGAGGAAGCGCCTGAGCGCAGCGCACGCGGCCCACGCGGTGGCGGGCGTAGCGGCAGCGGCGGCGGTAGTCGCAGTGGCGGGCGGGGCGACAGCAGTAGCACTCGCAGCGAAGGCGGCCGGAGCGAGAGCAGTCGTGGCAGCAGTGGCGGCCCGAGTGGTGGTGGGCGCGCTGATGGCGGCCGGAGCGATAATGGCGGTAGTGGTGGTAGTAGCGGTGGTCGTAGTGACAGTCGGCGCAGTGAGGGCGGCCGGAGCGAAGGCGGGCGCGGCGGTAGCGGTGGGCGCGGTGGGCGCGACCGGCATACGCCGATGATCACCGATCTGCTGAGCGAGCGACAGGAGATTCTCGTGCAGATCGCGAAGGAGCCGATTGCCGCGAAGGGCGCGCGCATCACGTCGCACATCGCGCTGCCCGGTCGCTTCCTCGTCTACATGCCGACCATCGAGCACGTCGGCGTCTCGCGCAAGATCGAATCGGACAGCGAGCGGCAACGCCTGCGTCGGCTGATCAAAGACATACGCGAGACCGAAGAAGTGCCGTCGGGCGGCTTCATCGTGCGCACGGCGGGCGTCGGCATCAGCGAACAGGACTTGCGCGATGATGCGCGCTATCTCGTGCGCACGTGGAAGGACATCAAGCGCACCGCCGAAAAACAAAAAGCGCCGGCCATGGCG
>JBBRYU010000347.1:0-3636 GCA_038237345.1 Pyrinomonadales bacterium | reverse complement strand
CGTGCCGTCGAGCGGATCGACTATCCACACGCGCGCACAAGCCAAACGTCGTACCGTGTCCACAGACTCTTCCGACAACAAGCCATCGGCGGGAAACTCCGCTTGCAGTCCGCGCACGATCACGTCGTTCGCCGCGTAGTCGGCCTGCGTCACCGGGTCTTCGTTCTCGCTCTTATGGACGATGTCCAACGGCCCGCCGTAGTGGACAAGCGCGGCCGCGCCCGCCTCACGCGCGAGCCTGATCGCCGCGGTCAACTCACGCGCGAACGGCCCCGCAAGTCCCGCACTGCTCGTCGTCTCTGCTTGTTCACTCAACGCCATCAATAAAATTTCCTTTGCGTCCTGTTTTGCGTCTTTGCGCCTTTGCGTGAGACTTTTATGCGCTAAAGAACAACCTCACGCAAAGACGCTGGAGGCGCAAAGAGAAAATCAAACAAGGGCCCGCGCTGCCGCGCGGATGATGTCGAGCGTAAGATCAATATCGCGGCGTGTGGTGCGGAAGTTGACGATGCAAGCGCGCAGGGCGAAACGATCGCGCAGCACGGCGTTCGAGATGTAAGCGCGCCCGCCGCGTTGCACCGCATGCACGAGTCGCTCGTTCAGTTCGTTCAACTCCGCTTCGCTGCGCGCCCGCGTTTCGTCGTCTGCTTCGGCGAGCACACGGCGCGTGTCCGCCGGCACGTAACGGAAACAGCAGATGCTCAACTCGACCGGCGCAAGCAACTCGAAATCCTCCGCCGCGTCGATCTGTGCAGCCATGTACGCGGCCAGCGCGTTGTCGTCAGCGATGGCGGCGGCGATGCGCGGCACGCCGTAATAACGTAGCAGCAGCCACAACTTCAACGCGCGGAAGCGACGCGACAACTCGATGCCATAATCGAAGAACGCGAACGACTCGTCGTCCGCCTGCTCGAAGATTTTGATGTACTCCGCGCCCGCGTCCGCCGTCCACGCCGCGCGTGCGCGCAAGGGTTCGCGCAGCAACAGACAGCCGCAGTCCACCGGCGTGTAGAGCCACTTGTGCGGATCGAGCGCGACCGAATCGGCGCGCTCTAAGCCCGCGAAGAGCGAACGCTTGGTTGGATCAAGCGTGGCGGGCGCGCCATAAGCGCCGTCCACATGCAACCAGAGACCGTGTGCAGCCGCGACCGGCGCAATCTCCGTGAGCGGATCGACCGCGCCGGTGTTAACCGTACCTGCCGTCGCCACGACGCAGAAAGGGCGCAAGCCTTGTTGCACATCGGCCGCGATCCGTTCGCGCAACAGCCGCACGTTCATGCGCCATCGTTCATCAGACTCGACGACGCGCACCTGCGCGCGGCCCAAACCAAGTATGTCCGCCGCCTTCGTGATCGAATGATGCGCCTGATCGGACATGTAAACCGTCATCGGTGCGCCCGCGTTCCACAAGCCTGCGTGCGCGACATCGAAGGTGGTCGCCGCAACGCTCGCATCTGCCTTGTCGTGAGCAAGGACGCGCGCCTTCGTGCGGTGCGCGACGTAGAGGGCATTGAGGTTGGCCATCGAGCCGCCGCTCGTGAGCAAGCCGCCCGCGCCGTCCGGGTAGCCGATAAGTTGCGCGAGCCAACTGACGACCGTGCGCTCAACGTGCGTCGCGGCCGGGGCGGAGCGCCACGCAGGCACGTTTTGATTGAGCGCGGACGCGATCAGATCGGCGAATGCGCCGACCGGCGTCGCGGGCGAGGCGACGTAGCCGAAGAAACGCGGGTGGCCGTTCTGCCGGCTATTGGCGATGACGCGCTGGCAGTCCGCGAACAACTCGTCTAACTCGTCCGGCCCCGCGAGCGGCAGCGGCGCAGCGAGTTGCGCGGCGATCTCTGTGGCTGTCTGCGCGGGGAAGATCGGCCGTTCGGCGATGCGCGCGAAGTAGTCCGCGACAAGCGCAACGGCGCGTGCGGCCAGCGTGCGCAGCTCTTCGTCCGTGATGTCGAGCGAAGACGCACGCGCGTGCGCCGGCGCGGCGTTGTTGGCGGCCTGCGGCGCGACCCTCGGGTGCTCGATTGTGCGGTGCTCACTCATCGGACGTTGGGCTGCTTCTGCCGCCACCCTAGCACATCGCCCGCCGTGCGGCGAAGCGTCCGACTTGCCGCGCCGCGCCGGGCACGCTTATATTCTGCGCACACGATTCTATTCCGCCGGAGTGAAATGAAGATGAACGATCACAGCCGCGAAGACGAAGTCGCACCGCGCGTGACGCGCCGCAAATTTATCGCGCAGGCAACAACAGTGGGCGGCGCTGGCTTGGCTGCGGCGCGGGGCTTAGCCGCCGTGCAAGACAACAAGCCGCAGCAGCCGAGCGCGCCGCAAACCGCAATGCCGTCGCTCGGCACGATGGTCGAGTATAAGAGCGGCGACTTGACGTTGCCCGCGTACCTCGCGCGCCCGCCCAAGCAGAAGCACGCGCCCGCCGTGCTTGTCATACACGAAGTCTTCGGCTTGAACGATCACATCAAAGCAATCGCCGACCGCATCGCGCACGCAGGCTACGTCGCGCTCGCGCCCAACTTCTTCGTGCGCGCGTCTGCGCCGCCACCTAAAGATGCGTCGGACATGCAGGCGTTGCGTAAAGCCGCGTCGAGCATTCCCACTGAGGCGGCGATCAAAGACATGCAGGCGGGGCTTGATTTTCTCAAAGCCGACAAAGGCGTGAACGGACATCTCGCCGCCATCGGCTTCTGCATGGGCGGCGGCTTCTCTTATCAAATTGCGACACACACGAAAGACCTCGCCGGCGCTTGTATCTTCTACGGGCGCACGCCGCTTGAATTAGTGCCGCAGGTCTCGTGCCCGCTGCTCGCCAGCTTCGGCGGCCTGGATAAAGGCATCCCGCCCGAAGGAGTGCAAGCGTGGATCGACGCGCTTCAGAAAGCCGGTAAAACGGTGGACGCGAAAATTTATCCGGCCGCGGGGCACGGCTTCTTCAACGACACGCGCCCCACCGCCTACAACGCCGAAGCGGCCGCCAACGCATGGCAGCGCGTGCTCAAGTTTTTCCACGAACGACTCGGCAAATAAAAAAACGTTGTGTGATACGGGCTGAGAGTTAAGGCCGCACATCATTCAGCCCGCATCAATCAGCTTCTCGGAGTTCCCTTATGACCATCACGGGTTATGCTACGACTGAAGGCACGGCGCGTTATCGCGACCGGTTGCGCGACGTTGCGGCGGAGAATCATTTTCGTTACGAGCAGAATCTGTGGCTCTCGTCCCTCGGTCTCGGCACGTACTTGGGCCAACCGAATGACGAGACGGACAAGCGTTACGCGGAGGCGGTCGTGCGTGCCGTCGAGTTGGGCGCGAACGTCTTGGACACGGCGGCGAACTATCGCTTCCAGCGCAGCGAACGTGCCATCGGCGCGGCGCTCAAGCAACTGTTCAGCGCCGGCACACACGTGCGCGATGAAGTCTTGCTCTGCACGAAGGGCGGCTATCTGCCGTTCGATGGCGCGCCGCCCGCCGGGCAAGCGGGCGTCAAGGCGTATGTCGAAGAGACGTTCGTGCGCACGGGCGTCGCGGATTTTTCCGACATCGTGTCCGGCAGCCATTGCATGACGCACAAATATCTCGCGCATCAGATCGAGCAATATCGGCGCAACATGGATGTCGAGACGATTG
>JBBRYU010000346.1:0-3640 GCA_038237345.1 Pyrinomonadales bacterium | reverse complement strand
CACGTTACCGAGCGCGTCGCCCGCGAAATAAGCGCGGAGCGCGTCGCGCAGACGTAAACGTTGCGGCGCTTCAAAGCAGCGCGTCCACGCGAGCGCACGCACGAGCGGGCGCACGCCGGAGACGATGAGCACGAGCAGAAAGCCCGCGCCCAGCGAGCGCATGTTCTGCCAGATGTCGCGCGGGCCTGCACGCCAGACGTAGTAAGCGAAAAGGAGCGTGCCGAGCGCGGCGAAGATGATGCCGAGGGGCGTGAAGCGTCCGGGCGTGCTGGCTGTCGGGGTCTGCTCGGTCATGCTGTGGGGCCGCGGCCGTCCGGTCTCCTGCGGTTGCGTTCGGGGTTAACGAGTAGAGTGCAAGATACGTTATTTGCGGCATGGGTCACAACCGTGCGCAGGCATTTCGCGGCACGCCTTGGCGGGCTTTTCGCGGGTTGACCGGAGGCGCTCTGATCGGCGATGCTACGGCGTACAACTGTTCAGCCAATTCAAACTACAAAGGTCTTAAACGAGCCATGAGTAAAGCAGCCACGGAGAGTCTGACGGGCACGCCGCTGACCATCTATTCCGAGGATGAGAACATGTTCCGCGCCAGCGTGCGCGAGTTTGCCGAAGGCGAGTTGCGCCCGCGCGTCGAAGCGATGGACGAGGCGGGCAAGATGGACCCGGCGCTCATCAAGCAACTCTTCGATCTGGGTTTGATGGGCGTCGAGACGCCGGACGAGTACGGCGGCGCGGGCGCGTCGTTCTTCACCGCGATCATCGGCGTCGAAGAACTATCGCGCGTCGATCCGTCGGTCGGCGTGTTGATGGACGTGCAGAACACGCTCGTCAACAACGCGCTGATCCGTTGGGGCAATGCTGAACAGAAGAAAAAATATCTGCCGCAACTCGCTGCGCATAAAGTGGGCGCGTACGCCTTGAGCGAAGCCAGTTCCGGCTCGGACGCCTTCGCCATGCAGACGAAAGCGATTGATAAAGGCGATCACTTCGTCTTGAACGGGCAGAAACTATGGATCACGAACGGCAACGAGGCCGAGATTTTCGTCGTCTTCGCCAACGCCAAACCGGAGGAAGGTTACAAGGGCATCACGGCGTTCGTCGTCGAAAAAAGTTTTGAGGGTTTCGCCGTCGGCAAGAAAGAGAACAAGCTCGGCATCCGCGCTTCGTCCACGACCGAGATCATCTTCGACAACTGCCGTGTGCCGAAAGAGAACTTGCTGGGCGAGTTCGGCAAAGGCTACAAGGTTTCAATTGAAACCTTAAACGAAGGGCGCATCGGCATCGGCGCACAGATGATCGGCCTCGCGCGCGGCGCGCTCGACGCGGCGCTCAGCTATACGACCGAGCGGCAACAGTTCGGCAAGTCGATTAATCAATTTCAGGGTGTGCAGTTTCAACTCGCGGAAATGGCTACCGATCTCGAAGCCGCGCGCTTGATGGTCTACAACGCGGCGCGCTTGAAGGATGCGGGGTTGCCGTTCGTCAAAGAGGCGGCGATGGCCAAGCTGACCTCTTCGCGCGTCGCCGAGCGCATCGCCTCGAAGGCGATTGAGTTGTACGGCGGCTACGGCTACGTCAAAGATTATCCGGTCGAGAAATTCTGGCGCGACTCGAAGATCGGCGCGATCTACGAGGGCACGTCCAATATGCAGTTGCAGACGATTGCCAAGCTGATCATCGGCAAGTAAAGGTTAATTAAAATCCATTATGACCGCATCACGCATTGAAGTGTTCGAGCAGATGCTCGCGAGCGACCCCGACAACACGCTGGTCATGTTCGGGCTGGCGAAGGAGTACGAGAAGGTGGGGCGGCACGAGGAGGTCGTCGCCACGCTGAACGACTATCTGAAGCGGGCCAACGATGAGGGCAACGCCTACGGCATGTTGGCCGGTGCGTATGAAAAACTCGGCAACCGCACGGCCGCGCGGGCGACCTATCAACGCGGCATCGAGGTGGCGACGGCGCATGGCCATCCTTCGATGGCGGAAGATTACCGGATGACGCTGGAGAGCGATTACGCTGATTGAAGCGTATAAAGGGCGCGCGATGGATGAATTAATCTTTCTTGTTGAAAATGCGCCGGAGGGCGGCTACACGGCCCGTGCGTTGGGCGCATCCATCTTTACAGAGGGCGACGATCTGGATGACTTGCGCGAGCAGGTGCGCGATGCGGTGCGTTGTCATTTTGAGGAAGGGCAAGGCCCGAAAGTTATTCGACTGCACTTCGTCCGTGAAGAAATAATCGCCGCATGAAGCTGCCGCGCGATGTGTCGGGCGATACGTTGGCGAAAGCGCTCAAGGCGCTTGGCTATCAGGTAACGCGGCAAACGGGCAGCCACCTACGTTTGACTACAACAGCAGGTGGTGAGCAGCACGTGACAGTCCCACGGCACGACCCTTTACGCATCGGAACGTTCGCGGCCATTCTGGATGATGTAGCGATGCATTTTAATATCAGCCGTGACGAGTTACTGACGAGAATTAAATTCTGATATTGGCCGCAGGAGATTAGCTATGGCGACTGAATTAAAGGCGCGGGAGTATCGCGGGCTGGCGCGTGAGCAGATGGTGGGCATCTACCGGACGATGTATCTATCGCGGCGGATCGATGACAAAGAGATACAACTCAAGGCGCAGTCGAAAATCTTTTTTCAGATCAGCGGCGCGGGGCATGAGGCGGTGCTGGTCGCGGCCGGGCTGGCCTTGAAGCCCGCTTACGATTGGTTCTATCCGTACTACCGCGACCGCGCGCTCTGTCTGCAACTCGGCATGACGCCGCGCGAACAATTTCTCTCCGGCGTCGCCGCCGCCGCCGATCCGAACTCGCACGGGCGGCAGATGCCTTCGCACTGGGGGCATAAGGGACTCAACATCGTCTCGCAGTCGTCGCCGACGGGCACGCAGTGCTTGCAGGCGGTCGGCTGCGCGGAGGCAGGTTATCGCTTTCAACTGATCGCTGAGTTAAAAGATAAGGTCGAGAATTTCCACGCGGACGAAGTCGTCTACGTCTCGCTCGGCGACGGCACGACGAGCGAGGGCGAGTTTTGGGAAGCGTTGAACACGGCGTGCAATTTGAAACTGCCGGTGCTGTTCCTTGTCGAAGACAACGGCTACGCGATCAGCGTGCCGGTCGAGGTGCAGACGGCGGGCGGCGACATCGCGCGGCTCGTCGCCGGCTTCCCCGATCTGTTGATCCAGAAGTG
The DNA here is from genome assembly GCA_038237345.1 of Pyrinomonadales bacterium. GTDB lineage: Bacteria > Acidobacteriota > Blastocatellia > Pyrinomonadales > Pyrinomonadaceae > QHXQ01. The sequence continues at coordinate 436 of JBBRYU010000346.1, read as the reverse complement.
CGATGGCACAGACCCGATTGCGTCGCTTGAGACGATGCACCGCGCGGTTGACTATTGTCGCGCCCGTAAAGGGCCGGCGCTTGTGCATGCGAAAGTGATCCGCCCTTACTCGCACTCGCTCTCGGACGACGAGAAACTTTATCGCTCGGATGAGGAGCGCACGTCCGACGCCGAGCGCGATCCGGTCAAACGCTTCGGCGCGCTGCTGGTTGAAGAAGGCATCGTCTCGCAGGAAGAGTTGCAGCAGATTAAAGATGAGGTTGACGCGGAGGTGAACGCGGCGGCCGACGAGGCGCTCGCTAGCCCGCAGCCGGAGCCGGCGAGCGCGACCGATTATGTTTACTCGCCGGACGTTGATCCGACCGCGAAAAATTTCGACACTGAAACGGGCGTTGTGCCGGAAGGCAAAGAAGGCACGATGGCCGATCTGATCAAT
>JBBRYU010000345.1:0-3703 GCA_038237345.1 Pyrinomonadales bacterium | reverse complement strand
GACGGTGGAAACCATCAAACGGTTCGTGCAGAAAGAGGTCGGCATCGCGTTCGTCCCGCGCATGTGCGTGAGCGAGGAATTGGAGCGGGGCACACTCACCTCTGTCCCCGTCCGCGGGCTTTCCTACACGCGCACGCTCTGGGTCATGCACCGGCGCGGCGCGCACGCCTCACACGCCGCCGCCGCATTCCTCGAAGTGCTACGCGAGCACGCGCACGCACAGGGCATTTAGCATGCGTGCGCGACGCTTCGCCAAAACTGCTTGACGGAAACCAGCAGGCTGCGCACCTTGCTCAAAGTTATCAGTCTATAAAAATTATAACTTTGACTTCGCGAGGCTTCGTCTCTAGCATGGCGACTCTCTTGAAGGGAGACGCTCATGCTCGATGTGGAACGCATAACTATTTTCGACACGACCCTGCGCGACGGCGAACAGTCGCCCGGCTGTTCGATGCATCTGGCGGAGAAAGTCCGCCTCGCGCGCCGCCTTGAAGCGTTGGGCGTGGACATCATCGAGGCAGGCTTCCCCGTCGCGTCCGAAGGCGATTTTCTGGCCGCGCGAGCCGTCGCCGCCGAATGCCGCCACGTCACCGTCGCTGCCCTTTGTCGCACGACCGAGCAGGACGTGCTGCGCGCTTGGGAGGCGATCAGAGCGGCCGCCCGTCCACGTCTGCACGTCTTCGTCGCCACCTCCGACATACACCTCGAACACAAACTTAAAAAGACGCGCCGCGAGGTGTTGGAGATGACGCGCGAGACCGTCGGTCTCGCCAGCACGTTGACGGCGGATGTGGAATTCTCCGCCGAGGATGCGACGCGCAGCGATGTTGATTATCTCTGCGAAGTCCTTGCTGTGGCGGTCGCCGCCGGAGCGACGACGCTCAACATCCCTGACACGGTTGGTTACACGACTCCGCCGGAGTTCGCGCAACTCATCCGACTCGTGCGCGAGCGCGTGGTGCGCGACTCCGGCGTGACCGTCAGCGTGCATTGTCACAACGATCTGGGGCTGGCAGTGGCCAACAGTCTGGCGGCTATCGAGGCGGGCGCGCGGCAGGTTGAATGCACCATCAACGGCATCGGCGAACGCGCCGGCAACGCTGCGCTCGAAGAAGTGGTGATGGTCTTGCGCGTGCGGGCCGACCGCCTACCATTCACGTGTGACGTGCGCACCGAGCTGCTTTATGAGACGAGTCAGTTGCTCTCAGAGATCATCGGTTTCGGCGTGCAGCCGAACAAAGCGATTGTCGGGCGCAACGCTTTCGCGCACGAGGCCGGGATTCATCAGCACGGCATGTTGAGCAACCCGCTCTGCTACGAGATCATGACACCGGAGTCGGTCGGCGTGCCCGCCAATCAACTCGTGCTCGGCAAACATTCCGGGCGACACGCGCTCGCGCAGCGTTACAGCGAGCTCGGCGTCGCGCTCGCGGGCGCGGAGTTGAACGCCGTCTACGGACGCTTCACCCAACTTGCGGATCGCAAGAAACGGATTTACGACCAAGACCTGTTTTCGCTGCTGCCTGCACAGTCAACTCCGCGTGAGATGCTCGCCCTCGAACTCGGCCACGCGATTGAATTGCAGTTAACCGGCAGTTAAAAAAATTCGGTTCTCAGTTCTCCACCCATGAGTCGCCGCGCTTCGTGTCGGCGCTTCGTGGGTGGTTGTTTGCCGCCGGAGTATAAGAAGAAAATGCGACTGAAGATCACCCTCCTGCCCGGCGACGGCATCGGCCCGGAAGTCACGCACGAGGCGACGCGAGTTCTCGACGTGGTGGCCGAAACGTACGGACACGAGTTTATTTTCGCCGAGCATCCTGTCGGCGGCGCGGCGATCAAACAGACGGGCACGCCCTTGCCGCGCGCGACGATGGATGCGTGCCTCGCAGCCGACGCGGTACTGCTCGGCGCGGTCGGCGCACCGGAGTTTGACGAACGCCCCCCGGCACAACGACCGGAGGCCGGGCTACTCACGCTGCGCAAGGCGCTCGGCGGCTTCGCCAATCTGCGCCCTGTCCAATGCTTCGACTCACTCGCGCATTGCTCGCCGCTACGCCCCGCAGTAGTCAGGGGTGCGGACATCCTCGTCGTGCGCGAACTCCTCGGCGGGCTTTACTTCGGCGAGCCACGCGGGCGAACTGCGACCGATGAAGTTCCCGCCGCCTACAACACGATGCGCTACACGGAGGCGGAGGTTGAACGCGTGGCGCGCGTGGCGTTCGCGGCGGCCAGCGCGCGACGTGGTAAAGTCACCTCGGTTGATAAAGCGAACGTCCTTGAGACTTCGCAACTGTGGCGCGAGACCGTGACGCGGGTTGGGCGCGATTACCCGGCGGTCACGCTCGAACACCTGTATGTTGACGCCTGCGCGATGCACTTGATCACAACTCCGCGCCGGTTCGACGTACTCCTGACGGAGAATCTTTTCGGCGACATCCTCTCGGACGAAGCGGCGGTCATCGCCGGCTCGCTCGGCATGCTCGCATCGGCGACCATCGGCGGCACAGTTGACCTCTATGAACCCGTGCATGGCAGCGCGCCCGACATCGCCGGGCAGAATGCGGCCAACCCGCTCGGCGCGATTCTCTCCGCCGCGATGTTGTTGCGCCACACGGCACGGCTAGAACAGGAAGCGCGCGACATAGAGGAGGCCGTGCGCGCCGTACTCGACGCGGGGCATCGCACCCCGGACATCGCAGGTGACGGCGGACGCGCCAACACGACGACAGCCATCGTCGGCGCACTCGTCGCCGATGCGGTTGCGGAGATCGCCGACAGGCAGCACGCTTACCACGCAGTTTGAAAAGCGGAGGTCAGAGGTTAGAGGTTAGAGGTTAGTTAAAACAACAACTGTCTTCACTAACCTCTGACCTCTAACCTCTGACCTCTGACCTTATGCCAACTCTTTTCGATAAGCTCTGGGACACGCATGTCGTCCGCGCCGCGCCGGGCGAACCCGCGCTCCTTTACGTCGATCTGCATCTCGTTCACGAAGTCACTTCGCCGCAAGCCTTCGACGGATTGCGCGCTGCTCGACGGCGTGTCCGCCGGCCAGACCTGACGGTCGCCACAGTGGATCATAACGTGCCGACTACCGACCGCCGCCTGCCGATCAAGGACGAGATCGCGGCCCGCCAGATCGAAGCGTTGCAGGATAACTGCCGCGAGTTCGGCGTTCAACTGTTTGACATAGATTCGCCCGATCAAGGCATCGTCCACGTCATCGGGCCCGAACTTGGCTTGACCCAGCCGGGCATGATTATCGTCTGCGGCGACAGCCACACGAGCACGCACGGCGCGTTCGGCGCGCTCGCTTTCGGCATCGGCACGAGCGAGGTCGAGCACGTCCTCGCCACGCAATGCTTGCCGCAGCAGAAGCCGCGCACACTGTTAATTGAGGTGCGCGGCGCATTGCCCGACGGCGTCACGGCCAAAGACCTCGCCCTCGGCATCATCGGGCAGATCGGCACGGACGGCGGGACGGGCTACGTCATCGAGTATGCGGGCGCGGGCGTGCGTGCGCTCACAATGGAAGGGCGCATGACGCTCTGCAACATGAGCATTGAGGCGGGCGCACGCGCCGGGATGATCGCGCCCGACGACGTGACGTTTCAGTATCTCGCGGGGCGACGCAAAGCCCCGCGCGGCGCGGACTGGGCAGCGCCCCTAGCACAATGGCAAAACCTCAAGAGCGACGAGGGCG
>JBBRYU010000344.1:0-3745 GCA_038237345.1 Pyrinomonadales bacterium | reverse complement strand
TGATGGAAGCCTACACGTGGCCGGGCAACGTGCGCGAGTTGGAGAACGTCATCGAGCGCGCCGTCGTCATCGCGCCCGGCGACGAGATGACGCGCCAATGCCTGCCCACCGAGATTTGCGATCCGCAACACGCGCTCGGCGCAGCCACCAGCCCCAACGCCGCCGCCATTGACGTGGCGCGCGGCATAGACTTCTACGACGAAGTCCGCCGCTTCGAGATCGACCTCATCCGCCGCGCCCTCGAACAAACCGGCGGCCATCAATCCCGCGCCGCGCGCCTATTAGGCATGAACGCGACGACGCTCAACTCGAAGATTAAGACATACAATATCCAACTGCGCTCCTGAGCCTGTCGGCACGCGCTCTGTTTTTGCGTTGAGAGCTCGAACGTGTTTGTAGTACTGTCAGACGTGCGAGCGCCGCAACAGCGTAAACTTTGCTCCCGACGCAACACCTGACCTCGAACAATCACTAGCAACAAGCCTCAGAGGTGACCCCCGTGATTAGGTTCAAGAACTGCCAAGCTGCCCTTCTCATCCTGTGTATTGGGCTTACGTCCGTGCCGGTGGCCGACTCTGCCCCGCGCACCGGCCCGGTGGCGGCGCAACCCGCCGAGACCTTTAAGTTCACCAAGCCTGATCTCGATCTACTTGAGCAGGTCAACTTGTTGGACAAGCAGTTCGAGAAGGAGGGTCTCGTCTATCAGGACGGGGCCGTGAGCGCATACGTGGAGCAGGTGGGCCGCTCATTGTTGCCTGCGGGCGCGGGCTTGGAGCATGTGGCGTGGCGCTTCCGCGTCCTGCGCGACCCCGTGCCCAACGCCTTCGCCCTGCCGAACGGCACGATTTACGTCAACTCGGGGTTGTTGGCCCTGTTGGACGACGAGGCGCAGCTGGCGAGCGTCTTGGCCCATGAGGTGACGCACGTCACGAAGCGCCACACCTATTTGCAGAACCGGAGCACCCGGAAGAAGGTGCTGGCCATAAACATCATCGAGGCCGTCGGGTTCTGGAATCCGGTCGCGGGCGCGGCCGGCTTGGCGGTCGATCTGATCGCCAGCGTGTCCCCGTTTATCCTGACGACGACGATCTTCGGGTACAGTCGTGAGCTTGAGCGCGAGGCCGACCGCGAGGGCGTGGGCCTGTTGAAGGGCGCGGGCTACGCCCCGCAAGAGATGGTCAATACTTTCAAAATCCTGCGGAAGGATATTGAAGGTGAGCAACTGAAATATTTCTACAGCGACCACCCGCAGTTGCAGGAGCGCATAGCCTACGTTAGTACCCTCACTAGCAGCGACACGGCGAAGGGCGCGGCGGGCGCGCCGCTGGGCGGCTCAAACACGGAGTACCTCACGCAGATAGAGAAGGCGGCCCGGCATGACGTGCAGCTCGCGATCAACAGCGGGCGTTTTCGCTCGGCGGTCTATATCAGTCGCAAGCTGGTTGAGCTCAACCCCACTTCGTCTGAGAACAGCTTTTACTTGGCCGAGTCTTACCGGGCGCTCGGGCCGCGTGCGCCGGAGTTGACTGAGAAGGAGTTGACCACGAGCGCCAAGAAGGATGCCGCCAGGCAGAAGCGGAAGCTGACGCCGGAAGAGGAGGAGCGGGCGCTCATGGCGACGCCGGCCGGACGGGCGAATTGGCAGGCCAATCAACAGAAGGCGGAAGGGCTTTATCAAAAGGCGCTGGCACTCGACAACTCGAATAATCTGGCGCACCGTGGTCTCGGTATGCTCTATGAAAAGGCGCAGCGGAATCAGGAGGCGGCCAGCGAGTATCGGAAATATCTTGAGCTTGCGCCGAACGCGCCGGACAGGGAGCGGATCGCGCGCCGGCTTGAGGGCTTGCAAGGGCATTAACGGGGTAGGTCAGGCGGTGCCGTCCGCATGGCTGAGTAGTCCAAACACGGAGCAAGAGATGCTGAAGAGCAAAATTCGTTGCGGCGCGCTGTTATTCTTTTTCCCGCTCTGTGCCCAGGGGGGCGCGACAGCGCAGTATTTACATCCGAAGTTAAGCACCAGACAGACGACCATCCGGAATGTGGTCATCCTGCCGCCCAAGGTGCAGATCGTTAAGCAGGGCGTGAAGGGATCGGAAAGCATGATCGAAGAGTCCGAGAAGGTCAGCAGCGCAGTCGGCGAGCTGGTCGCGCAAGCGCTGCAAAAGAAAAAAATCGCGATCCTCAATAGCCCTGTCACCACTCAGACGAGCGCCGCCGACAACGACCGGAAGTATGTGTTGGCGGACGTACAGAGCCGTTACGACGCCCTACTGCCCAAGATGGTGAAGAAGCCGAAAAATGTCAAGCAGGGGCGGTTCACCCTCGGCGACGAGGTTGCGACTCTCAACGTGGATAAAAACGCCGACGCGCTCGTCTTCATCCGCGGGCAGGGGACGAAACTGACGAAGGGCAAGCAAGTCCTCTCCATCCTGAACCCGCTTGCCTTCAGCTTCCCCTTCGTCTTCATCACCGTCTGCGTGGTTGACGCGCACACCGGCGAGGTGCTGGCCTTTGCCAAGCCGGTCGCCCTTGGCAACGTCATCGGTCATGAGCAGAAGGTGCTGAATAAACCAATCGCCAAGTCGCTAAAAAAAATACCTGACGCGCCTTAACCCGCACGCAAGAATCTTTTTGGCCGCCCGGCCTGTTGCCACAGTTAAAGCACGCTAAAGCCGACAAGCAGCAGTGTGTCTCTGTGTTCATCAGCGTGCCTGGCAACGGGCGCAGATGGCAACCATTCTTATACCGAATTGCAGATTAAAATAAGCTCGGCTGGGGCTGGGAGCGCTAGATTCTTGCCGGCCATGAGCGCGCCCGCGTGCACCTTATCTTGTAGTGCAATTTGGTATTACCACCAACCGAGCAGTTTCCACCACGCCAGCCCGAACGCGGCCCAGATCAGTATGTTGGGCACGGAGACGACGAGGCCGAGCCACCACCACGTGCGTTGTTTGACGTAGCCTGCGCCGAAGTAGATGGGCGCGGGCGTCGTGCCGTAGTGTGTGAGCGAGGCGTCGAGGTTGGAGAAGTAGGCGAGCGCAAGGACGGCGAGATAAGCGGGCGCGCCGGCGGCGATGATGACGACGAGGAAGGGCGTGTACATGGCGGTCGCGTGCGCAGTGATGCTGGCGAAGCCGTAGTGCGCGTAAAAATAGACGAGCAGGAGGATGGCGAGCGCGGCCCACCAGTGCCAGCCGGTGGTGAAACTCGCCGCCGCTTCGGCGAAGCGTTTCGTCAGGCCGGTCTCGCCCAAGGCTTCGGCCATGCGCACGAGGCCGCCATACCAGATAAACACGTCCCACGCGGCGCGCTCCGTGACCGCGTCTTCCCACGTAAGCACGCCGGTCAACAGCAGCACCGCGATGCCGACGAGCGCGACCACGGCGTAGTTCAGTTGCCGTAAGAAAACTATGGGCGCGAAATCGAGCGCGGGCAGCGCCGGAGCCATCCACAAGAGCGCGACGAGCGCGAAGACGGCGAGCATGATCTTCTCTTGGCGCGAGGCCGGCCCCATGCGTTGCAACTCGGCGGCGGCAAACTCGGCCGCGGCCGGCGTGTGTTTGATCTCCGGTGGATAGAGGCGAAACAAAAGCTGTGGCACGACCGCAAGCGAAAGGAGACCGGGCACGATTGCGCCGAGCAACCAGCGACTATAGGTGAGATCAATGCCGGTCACCTGTTTGGCGAATTTCGCGATCAGCACGTTCGACGCCTGTCCCGTCAGAAACATCGCGCAGATGATCAC
>JBBRYU010000343.1:0-3749 GCA_038237345.1 Pyrinomonadales bacterium | reverse complement strand
GCGCGTGCGGATCGCGGGCGCAGGCTCGCTCGTCGCGCCGCTCAGGTAAGAGGTCTTGACCGCGATGCCGCGCTCCTCCGCGATCAGAAAAGCGTTGACGACGTTGACGCGCGCACTCATCTGGCGTAGCAACCCCGCGAGGAAAGCGCGCGTGACGGGCGCGGCGTCCATGTCCGCGATCTCGCCCGCGAACTCGATGCGTACCTCGCGCACAGGCTCGTCAATCAACTGCGCCTGAAAGCGGCCGAGCCGTTCGGCGAGCGCGAGGTAAGGCTGCAAGACGTGCAACTCCTGCGCGCCGAGCGCAGGCGCGTTGACCGCGCCGCGCAACGCGCCCATCAGAAAATAGTCGCGCATCTGTTCGGCGACCGTCAGCGCGACGCCCTCCTGCGCCTCTTTCGTCGAAGCGCCGAGATGCGGCGTCGTGATGACTTCATCGAGTCGCAGCAACGGATGGTCGGCGGCGGGCGGTTCCTGCTCGAACACGTCGAGCGCCGCGCCCGCGATGCGCCCTTCTGTGAGCGCGGCGTGGAGCGCGCCCTCGTCCACGAGACCGCCCCGCGCGCAGTTGATGATGCGCGCCTCCGGCTTCATCGCGCCCAACTCGCGTGCGCCGATGATGCCGCGCGTCTCCGCGGTCAGAGGCGTATGCACAGTTAGGAAGTCCGCACGCGCGCAGACCTCCGCGAGCGGCAACAGTTCCAACTCGTGCTCGCCTGCCTGCTCCGGCGCGATGAACGGATCGTAGGCGACGACCTTCATGCCGAACGCGAGCGCGCGATGCGCGACGACGCGCCCGATGCGCCCCAAGCCGACGACGCCCAGAGTCTTCCCGCGCAACTCGACGCCCACGAATTGCTTGCGCTCCCACTTGCCCGCGCGCAGCGAAGCATGCGCCTGCGGCACGCGCCGCGCGAGCGCGAGCAAGAGCGCCATCGTATGCTCGGCAGTCGTCAACGTGTTGCCGTCGGGCGCGTTCATCACGATGATGCCCCGCGCCGTGGCCGCCGCCACGTCTATGTTGTCCACGCCGACGCCCGCGCGCCCGATGGCCCGTAGCCGCCTGCCCGCCTCCATCAGCGGCGCGGTCACCTTCGTCTCGCTGCGCACGATGAGACCGTCGTATTCCGGCAGTATCGCGCTTAACTCGTCGGCGCTCAGCCGCGTGCGCTTCTCCACGACGAAGCCCGCATCACGCAACGGCGCAAACCCGTTCTCGCTGACATCGTCAGCCACTAAAATTTTTATCATTTCCATTGGTGCGCGAATTATAGCCGTTTTTATTTCGAGGTGTCGCGTCAGCAAGGGAGTGCTAAACTCTGGCATGCCTTGACAGCGACTTCTCACTTGTAGAAGTCGTATGCCTGTGTGGGAGACAGAAAAAAGTGATCACCACCGTCTGTTTGAACAGCAAATCACGGAAGTTTACGGACAACTGCGTGGCGGCTGACATCAGCGAGTTGCGCGCGGAAGCACAAAACATTGTCTGGGCCGACGTGAGCGACCCGACCAGCGCAGACTTTATAGAACTGGCCGAGGAGTTCGGCTTTCATCATCTCTCGATTGAAGATTGCCGCAGCGAGCATCAACGCCCCAAGGTCGAAGAATATACAGGCTACTACTTCATCGTGCTTTATGAGGCACAACTGGCGGGGCCGAACGACCGTTTGGAACTACGTGAACTTAACATCTTCCTCGGCAAAAACTATCTCGTCACAGTTCACAGCCGTCCAATTCGTGCGATTGACACAGCGACGCGGCTCTGGCACGAGTGGACGGATCGCGCGGAGCAAGGCTCAGGACTGCTCGCTTATCTCTTGATCGATGCCATCGTTGACGACTATCTGCCGCTCCTCGACGTGATCAGCGAGCGCATGGATGACCTCGAAGATTCGATCTTCGGCGAGTTTCGCGCGGAAGCCATCGAAGAGATTTTCAGTATCAAGAAGAAACTGCTCTACCTGCGCCGCTCCATCACGCCGCTCCGCGATGTTTTCAACACGCTCCTGCGGCGCGAGCAGCCGATCTTCCCGCGCGAAACCCACGTCTACTTTCAGGACGTGTTCGATCATCTTATCCGCGTCGCGGATACGATTGACACCTTACGCGATATGCTTAGTTCGACGATGGACGCCTATCTCTCGGTGTCAGGCAATCGCATGAATCAAATTATGAAGCGGCTGACTTCGATCTCGACCATCCTGATGTCCGTCACGTTGATCGCCGGCATCTACGGCATGAACTTTGTCTTCATGCCCGAATTACACTGGCACTACGGTTACATCTTCGCATTACTTTCGATGGTCGGCGTCGGGCTGGTGCTCTACATGTACTTGAAGAAGGTGAAATGGCTATGAAGCATAAACCCACGCACCCCGCCTATCAGCGCGGCAAGCAGAAAGGCGATACGTCCAAACTCGCCGCGCAGTTGGCCCCGCTCGAAGAACAGGACGCGCGCGCTGCACAGAAGCAAGGCTCGCGCGAGCGTAACCAGAAGAATGGCGCGAGTCAGGAGAATGGCGCGATCATCATCGACACGAATACTTTAAATCTGCCGAAAGGCATTAATCACGAGCATGCGGAGGGAGGGAGAAAGTTCTTCGGCATTGAACCGCTGGTGCTATTCATCTTGGGCGGGGTGCTGGCCTTCATCATCTTCATCGCGTGGCAAATATCCCGGATGCCGCCGCCCGAATAAAGCACGGAAAGAAAACATTCAACTCCTTAAATGTTTTCTTTCATCTTCCAGTCTACAGTCACGCTCTATGTCTTACATTGGGCCGCCAGTATCGCGCCCGTCTGAGTTGTCGCCGCGCTCCGGGTCGGGTGTGCCGTCGGGCGCAGGGACTGCGCTGTTGTCGGATGAGTCATTCGTCGCGCCTGTGCTGGCAGTGCTGACCTGCTCGGTCTGCTCAAGGTCGCCGAGCGTGTCGCTGCTAGTGGCCTCCTCTTTACGCGCGGCATCGGGCGCGGGAGCGGCCGTGGGTTGCGGGTCTTTCGTGTCCATTATTTTGCCCTCCGTTAGAACAATAGATACAGCGATGTTAACACCGATAGGAATACGGCGGCGTAAAAGCCTGCGAGCAGATCGTCGGCCATGATGCCGAGACCGGACTCCAGCGCTTCCAACCGGCGGATCGGGTAAGGCTTCCAGATGTCGAACGCGCGGAACGCGATGAAGCCGACGACGAGCATCCACACGCCGCCGTAAGGAATGAAAGCGTAGGTGAGCAACTGCCCGACCACTTCGTCAATCACGACCGCGCCGGGGTCTTTGCGCGCCAGCAAACTCTCCGTGCGCGTCCCCGCCCAGATGCCCGCGAGCGTTAGGCCCGTAACTAATAGCAGGATGAGCGTAGGTTGCAGCACGGCCAATGGCGGCCCGTGCCAACCGCGTGCGCCCAGCGCAGCGAGCCGCGAACTCAAGCCCTGCACGCCGAGATACAACGCCACGCCGACGAGCGCCCCCCACGTGCCCGGCGCGAGCGGCAGCAAACCGACGCCACACGTCGCCACAGCCAGCGCCATATAATCGCGCGCCGTCCTGCGTCGTGGCGCAGGCGCGATAGTCGCGCTGACAACGACTGCCGGATTCAACTCGTCGCTTGATTCTTTAACGACCGGCATAAAGACAGTGCCGAGTGACCAGTGACGAGTGGTGAGTTAAGAAAAGTCTATTTTGGATGTAACTCGTCACTGCTGTTCTACGATGTTCCCAATCAGATAATACTCGTGCGCGTCCGTTATGC
>JBBRYU010000342.1:0-3781 GCA_038237345.1 Pyrinomonadales bacterium | reverse complement strand
CGTGTCGGGCTTTGTGATATTGGGTTTGGCGTTTGCAGGGTGGTGGGCGCGCTGGCTGCTGTGCCTGCCAACGGGCGGGTGGGGGCGTCCTTGCTTCGCGCTGCCGCGCTATTGGCTGGCACGGCTGCCTGCGCGCCCAGCACCGTGCAAGCGCAAATCGCTATAGCTCAATGCCGGACTCGGCCTGACACTGTTCACATTTCATAGCGGCGAGTGTTTCCGCGCGGCTTATTAAGTCAACAGTCCATCTAAAAACCAGTCATCACCAATCAATTCGGACTGAGCCGGTGCGCTCTTGTAGAGCTTGAGGCTGACTTCGCCGCCGTTGCGGATCGTTTCGGCGAGATGCTTGGCATCGGGGAAGGCTTCGAGGGCGCGCAGAAGTTGTGGGTCGCTGTCGAGCAGGGTGCGTGCGCCGGCTTCTGCGCCAAAGGCGGCGGTCGTGATCTCTTCGCGCAGGCGGATGCGTATGTAGTCGGTCTCCGCTTTGACCTGCGCCGCAGTCAGACTAAGTTCGGGATGATGCAGCACGTAAGTCTGAAAGGCTTCGACCACACGATCCGTGACCGGATAATCGGTCGGGCGCAGTTCGTGTTCGTACTGCACCTTGTCCACGCGATAGTTCTCAAGCCCCGCGATCTGCCCGGCGACAAGTTCGCGCGTGAAGGCGAAAACGGCGTCGAAGACGCGTATGCGCGCGGGCGTGCTCACGTCAAGCGGTTTGACCTCGATGTCGGGTGTGATGCCGCCGCCGCCGTAGAAGACGCGCCCGCCGGCCGTCTTGACGGCGGGGCCGGTCGGTGCATGGCTTGGTGTCGGTTGCGGCGCGGGCACAGGCAGCGAGACGTTCGTGTTGCGCTGCACGGGCAGCGTGGGCGTAGTGGCGGGCCTCTGCGGCGCCGGCTCGTCCTCGGGACTGTGGCGCACGTAATAATCGTAGAGCGAGCCGCTCGAATAGTCGCGCTGGATCGAGCGGCCGTAGGGCGTGAAATATTTTTGCGTCGTGAGCGTCAGTCCCGCACCCTCCGGACGCAACTCGAAGATGCGCTGCACGAGACCCTTGCCGAAACTCGTCTCGCCGACGAGCAGCCCCCGTCCGTGATCCTGCAATGCGCCCGCGACGATCTCCGAAGCAGAGGCCGTGTTACGGTTCACGAGCACGACGAGCGGAAAATCTTCCGCGTCGAAGTCTGTGTTCTTGTAAGTCTTCGTCTGACTGTACTCGCCCCGCCCGCGCACCGAAACGATGTTCACGCCGCGCGGCAAAAATTGGCTGGCCACTTCGATGGCCTGATCGAGCAAGCCGCCGGGATTGTTGCGCAGATCTAGCACAAGCTGGCGCCTGCCCTCTTTCTGCAACCCACTTAATGCTTCCTGCAACTCGTCGCTCGTCGTGTGGGTGAAACCGCCGACGAGCGCGACGTAGCCCGTGCCGGGCCGGAGCATGAAGGAACTGCGGATCGAAGGGAGCGGCACAGTGTCGCGTTTGATAGTGAAGTAGAGCGGCGCGAGCGCACCCGCGCGCTCGACCTTGAGCGTGACTGGCGAGCCACGGTCGCCGCGCACGGCCTTTGACACTTGTTCGCTCGACCACTCGCGCGCGTTCTTGTCATCCACCTCAAGAATCTTGTCGCCGTAGCGCAAGCCGGCGCGTGCGGCCGGCGTGTTCTGCACGGGCGATTGCACGTAGACACCGTCGTGATGGCGCAAGATCGTGACACCGATACCGTAGAACTGCGAGTCTTGATCCTGCTTCAGGCGCGTGAAGTCGGCGGGTGGGAAGAAGGTCGAGTGTGGGTCGAGCGTGGAGAGCATGCCCTGTATGGCCGCTTGATTTGCCTTCTCGTAATCGATCTCGTCGGCGTAGTTGTCCGTCACATCGTCCAGCGCTTCATGGTAATCGCGCTCGATGTCCGCGCCCGCGTCGCCGCCACCGCGCACACCGGGCGGCATTTGCGCATGCATGCGGCGGCTCGCCGCGCCGCCGAACGCGGCCGCCAGCGCGATCAAAATCGCCGCGCACAGTAACCCGATATGTCGCCTGCGTCCCAATACTTTACCTTTCGCTAAACGACCGTAAGCAGTTGGCCGGAGAGTTCAGTCGCTAAATTCTAACACACCGCGCGGGCGCAAAAGCAGTGACGAGCGCCGGAAACAGTGACGAGTGACAAGTGACGAATGACGAGCTAAACTTCTGCAAGGGGGTTGCGGCCCCGGTGGCGCGCAACGACGCGGGCGCAAAAGTCCCGTCAATCCATGCGGCCTTGTTCAGCGTTCAGCCTTCGTTATTGCCTTTATGTCTTTCTCGCTCTCGCTCATCATTCCGGCTTACAACGAAGAGGCGCGGCTGGGCCGGACGCTGCGCGAAGTGTTCGCTTACCTGCACACGCAACCGTCGGCGAGTGAAGTGATCGTCGTGGATGACGGCTCGCACGATGGGACGGTGCGCGTGGCAGAAGAAGCGTTCGCTGCTGCCGCCACTGCCCGCGTCAGCGCCAATCTTATCCGCTTGCGGCCAAACGGTGGTAAGGGCTATGCCGTGCGCGCGGGGCTGCTCGCGGCGCGTGCGCCCATCGCGCTCTTTTCCGACGCGGATTTGTCCACGCCGATCACGGAGACGCCCAAACTCGTCGGCCCCATCCGCGCGGGCCAGTACGATGTCGTCTTTGGCTCGCGCGCACTGGATCGCACGCTCGTCGGCGTGCATCAGCCGTGGGCGCGCGAACAGAGCGGGCGCTTCTTTAATCTAATGGTGTGGTTTGCCACCGGATTGCCGTATCACGACACGCAATGCGGCTTCAAGGCATTCCGCATGGACGTGTGCCGCCCGCTCATCGAGGCATGCGTCATAGATCGCTTCGGCTTCGACGTGGAACTGCTCTACGTTGCGCATGCCGCTGATTTGCGCCTCAGAGAATGGCCCGTGCGCTGGAACGACGTGGCGGGCAGCAAGGTCAACTTCCGCACCGGCCTCGACGGCTTCAACGAACTGCGCGAAGTGCGCCGCAAAGCCAAACAAGGCATCTACGACGAAGCGATCAAGCGCGCACACGCCATTGCCGCCGCCACAGACATGCGCACGCCCATCGTTGACATCGGCCACGCGCCCACCGCCAGCGATGCCTCGCCCGAACTCGCCAGCGTCGCGCGCCGGATTTAACGGCGCAAGTCAGATTCCGTGCGCACGCATGCGCTCGATCCATTCCCGACAATAATCGTAAAACAAGTGGCCCTGTATCACGATGATGAACAGAGTTATAGTTGCGCGCTGGAATATGCTTTGACGAAAGGGTGAAGCAATAACATGAGCGCACGACTCAACGTTAATATCGATCACGTAGCGACGGTGCGGCAGGCGCGGCGCGCACCGGAGCCGAGTGTGGTGGCCGCCGCAATGATGTGTGAGCAGGCGGGCGCGGACGGCATCACGATCCACCTGCGCGGAGATCGCCGGCACATCCAAGATCAAGATGTGTATGCGTTGCGGCAGGCGGTGACGACCTATCTGAATGTTGAGTTGGCGACGACCGACGAGATGGTGCGGGTCGTGCTCGACACGCGGCCCGATGCCGTCTCGCTTGTGCCTGAGAGTCCGAACGAGGTCACGACCGAAGGCGGGTTGGACGTGCGCGCGAATATGGACGCCGTGCGCACGGCCGTCGCGCGACTGCGCGCGGGCGGCATCTACGTCAGCATCTTCATTGACCCCGACGACGCGCAGATCGCGGCGGCAAGCGACGCGGGCGCGCAGCAGGTCGAGCTATGCACTGCGGCTTATGCT
>JBBRYU010000341.1:0-3838 GCA_038237345.1 Pyrinomonadales bacterium | reverse complement strand
GATGCCCTCGATGCCGGCGAGCGCTACGATCTCGCCGACGCCTGCCCGCGCCACCGCCTCGCGGTTCATCCCCTCAAACACGTAGAGCTGCGACACGCGCGTCTTCACCTGCGCGCCGTCGCGTTTGATCACGACCACCGTGTCGCCCTGCGCGATCTCGCCGGAGAAGATACGCCCGATGGCGAGCCGCCCGACGTACTCGTTGTAATCGAGATTGGCGACGAGCAGTTGCAGCGCATCCGTACGCAACGCTTTCGGCGCGGGGATCGTCGCCACGATCTGATCGAAGAGCGGACGCAGATTGGTCGAGTCGTCCGTTAAACTTTTCTTCGCCACGCCATCGCGCGAGACGGCGTAGAGGATCGGAAACTCGATCTGCTCGTCGGTCGCGTCGAGGTCTAAGAACAGTTCGTAGATTTCGTCCACCACCTCGGCGGGGCGCGCGTCCTGCCGGTCGATCTTGTTGACGACGGCGATAGCGGGCAGCCGCGCTTCGAGCGCCTTGCGCAACACGAAGCGCGTCTGCGGCAGACAACCTTCGGCCGCGTCCACCAACAGCATCACGCCGTCCACCATCTTCAGCACGCGCTCGACCTCGCCGCCAAAGTCGGCGTGGCCCGGCGTGTCGAGGATGTTGATCTTCACGTTGCCGTAACGCACCGCCGCGTTCTTGGCCATGATCGTGATGCCGCGCTCGCGCTCCAAGTCCAGCGAGTCCATCACGCGCTCGCGCACATGCTCGTGCGCGCCGAACGTGCCCGCCTGTTTGAGCATCGCGTCCACCAGAGTCGTCTTGCCGTGATCGACGTGCGCGATGATCGCGATGTTGCGTATGTCTTGTCTCTCTTCAGCCATAATCACTCCGTATAGATGCGGCCCGGACGAAAATGCCCGGGCCGCGCAAACGAGCATCTTACCACGTGCGGCTGGATTACACCCGCGCGCCAGGCTAGTTTGAAGGATTAGAGCGTGCTTGTCTGGCGCAAAGCCTCGTAGAGCACGATGGCGACGGCGGTGGCAAGATTGAGGCTGCGCACCCGCGGGTTCAGCATGGGGATGGTCACGCAGTTGGGCCAATTGGCGCGGAGCAAGTCTTCCGGCAAGCCGCGCGTCTCGCACCCGAAGACGAGACAGTCGGCGGCGGTGAAGTGCCAATCGGTGTATGAGCGTGCGGCTTTAGTCGTGAGATAGACGAAGCGCACATCAAGCGGCAACGCTGTGCGCAACTCCGTGAGATCGCGGTGGCGGTGTAATTCAACTTCCGGCCAGTAGTCGAGACCGGCGCGCCGCACTGCGCGCTCGTCAAGCCGGAAGCCCGCGACGCCGACGATATGCAACGGCGTGCGCGTCGCCGCGCACAGGCGCGCGACGTTGCCTGTGTTCGGCGGTATCTCCGGCTCAACCAGCGCGACGCGAAGCATAACGGCAGAGGTTGGAGATCAGAGGTTAGAGGTTAGTAAGCACAGTTTTAAACTGACCTCTAACCTCTAACCTCTGACCGCTGCTGAAAAGAAAATGGACGGCGCGCTTGTGAAGCATTCGCCGTCCGTTTCGATGGTCTATCGAGACCGCAGAGTTTTGTGTGCGCAGTGAAGGTTGTGTCAGACCCTTGGTCGAGTAGACTACTACCGCTTCTTCGCGCCGCCCTTTTTCGCTGCGCCCTTTTTCGCGCCGCCCTTGGCAGCCTTCTTCGCCCCACCCTTTTTCGCACCACCAGCTTTTTTAGTTGCCATAAGTCTTCGTTGCTCCTTTTCTCAATTCGGTTTGGTTATGACCACAAGATGCTGTGTTAATGTTTGTCTTGTGGTCTAGACTAAGCAGCGCACAACATATTGGACTTATAAACATAAAGTGATCGGTTGTCAATAACTTAATTCATGCAGGCGCGAAAAAGTTTCGCGCGCACGATCACACACGCACGTGCGCATGCGGCCAAGCATGCGCTGATCAAGTGGCGCAGACGCGGATCTGCGCGTTGAATTTTCGACGGTAAGCGGATTAACGGAAGAGTGGAGTGAAGACCCAGAGGTCGTGCCGGTCGATGCCGTAGTAAGTGATGACTGAAGCGCAGCGATTGCGACTGACGACGCCGATGATCGGGCCGCCCGACGTGTTTGGCTCAGAGTCTTCGCCGCACTCGTTCTTATCCGTCGCCTGCTTTAGATCGGAAAGACCGGTGATCTGTCGCGCAAACTGTTTGAAGAAGGCTTCGCGTGTGTCGGGGATCACGCCGTTCGTGTACTTCATCACGCGATCCTGAAACTCGCCGACCACTTTGTCGTTCGGATGCACCCACTTCCACTCGCCCGATTTCGAGAGCGGATCGCGTGCGGCGCTCGGGCGCAAGATTTGAATCTTCTTGATGCTGCCGGGCGGTGTGACGCCGTCGAGCATCTGTTGCAGCTGGGTGGGCGGCGCATTCATCAACCGCGTGTAGCGCACGATGGCTTCGGCCACTTCTTCGCCGCGCGCGATGGATTCCTTTTCCAGTTCGCGTTGGGTCTGCTGGCGCACGACGGGCGCGGCACTCATCGCCATGAGCGCGAGGATCGTCATTAGCGCGAGCAGGGCCACGAGCGTGTAGCCGCGCTCGCGGCGGCGCGCTTTATTGCAGTGGCTCTTCGTCGTCATCGGTACGAGCTGGTTGCGGAATGTAGGGGGGGCGCTGCCCCGCCGCGCCCGTGCGCGAGTCAACGTAAGGAAGCGTGTGCTTGATGCGGAGTTGCGTGTCCATGAAGTCAACCGAGCGGTCGGAGATGCTGGTCACACGGAAACGCCCGCCGACCACATCGCCGCGCTGCACCTGCATGACCTCGTTGGTCGGCGACTTCAACATCGCTTTGTCGTTACCGTAGTGCCGCGTGCCGAGTAGCCCGACGTAGGTGAACTGCGGCTTGGGCGGTTCAGCGACGTTTAAGGAGAGCGGGTTTGAGTAGAGTTGACCGTCGGGCGTGCGCACGAGAATCTGGCGTGTGCCGGGCGTGGCGATGAGCGTGGCGGGGATTTGCGCGGCCAACTGCTGCATGTTGGTAAAAGTAGTCGGCACTTCCTGACTGTCCACGTAGACGCGCGTCTCCGGCGTGAACTTGTCGCCCGCGATGGCGAGCGTGAAACTGTCGGTCTGCGCGAAGACGTTGCCCGGCACGACGCCGCTCAGCGTCAACGGCGGCGGCGGCGGCGGGGGCGGCGGCACGTTCACCGCAATGGCTGCGTCGTTCGTTTTCCTTACCGGCGCTTCGTAGAACGTGAAGATGTTGCGCCCCGCTTCGGGCGCAGCGGTCGCGATGGGCTGGTACACGACAGGCTGCGGGAATTGCATCGGGTCGTCAACCAGTGGCGCGGCGACTTGCGTGGAGGTCGAAGTTGTAGTCGTCGTGGTGCGCGTTCTGCCCGTCGTGTTGGTATTGCGTGTGGGCGTGGATGAGCCGAAGAACATGCGCGCGAGAAAGAGCAGCGCGATGATGCCGAGCGCGAGCGCCGCGATGGTCTTATAGCGTTCCGCAGGCGGTTTGCCTTCAAAGAGTGGCATGATATTTCTCGTAAGCCTCCACCGCTTATCTTGATGCGCCGTCGGCCGCGCCGGTTGTGCCGCCCATATTGACGAGGCTGCGGCGGAAGTAAGCAGACATGTCGAGGCGCAGGCTGACGAGTTGCCCGCGCGGCACCTTGCTCTCGGCCGTGCGCGGCGCGCCCGCGTCGGTCACGCCTTCCAACTCGACGCCGTTGACGACGATAAAGCGCCGACTGGTTTCAATGTCGTGGACGAAGCGCCGGATGTTACCGTACGCGCCTTCGACCGTCAGGCTGATGTCTATACCGGGGAAGACGTTCTGCCGCT
>JBBRYU010000340.1:0-3841 GCA_038237345.1 Pyrinomonadales bacterium | reverse complement strand
TGCACGTAGGGTTCACGCCGATGCGCACGGGCGGTTATCCGAACTCGCTGATGGGCGTGTTCGCCGCCATCCGCCAGATGTTTCTCGACGCGCAACGCCTGCGCGAATGGAACGCGACTTACGCGCGCAACCCGCGCGGCGTGCGCCGGCCCGAGCAAGACAAGTCGCTGCAAGCCCTTATGCCCGCGCTCATGCGCGAGATGCCCGTTATCATGTACGCCGACCGCGAGCGCGAGATCGAACGCGCGCTTGATCTCGCGCAGGAGTTCAACCTGAAAGCGATCATCGCGGGCGGCGCGGAGTCATGGAAATTAACGGACAGATTGGCGGCGGCGAAAGTGCCGGTGTTGTTGTCGCTCAACTTCCCGCGCCGCACGACCGCGCCCGCGCCCGAAGCCGATCCCGATCCGCTGCGCGTGTTGCGCGAGCGCGCGGACGCGCCGAAGACCGCCGGCCGGCTCGCCGCTGCCGGCGTCCGCTTCGCCTTCGAGTCGGGCGGACTAGCGAACATGACGGACTTCGTCGGCAACGTCGGCAAGTCAATTGAGAACGGCCTCGCGCGCGATGAAGCGATCCGCGCGCTGACCCTGCGCGCGGCCGAAATTCTCGCCGTGGACAATCAACTCGGCACGATCGAGCCGGGCAAGATCGCGAATCTCACGATCACGCGCGGCGATCTGTTCGACCGCACACGCCGCATCGCTTACGTCTTCATCGACGGTCGCCCCGTCGATCTCAAACCCGCCCCGCCCGCGCCCGGCGTAGGCGGTGGCAGCGTCGCCACCGGCACGTGGACGATGCGCGTCGCATTTCAAGGGCAGCCCGACCGTAGTCTCACGCTCAACTTGCAACAGGAGGGTGAACGTCTGACCGGCGCGATTCAGGGCGACCTCGGCGCGGCGCAGATCGCGAACGCATCGGTCGGGCGCGCGGGCGAGATCAAGTTCACCGCGCCCCTTACCTTGCCGTCGCAGACCAGCGAAGCCACTTTCGAGGGCACGATCAATGGCAACGAGATGAGCGGCACGGTCACACTCACCGGCGGCCAACCCGGCTCGTTCACCGCGACGCGCGCTGGCACCCCCCCGGCAACAACTGCGACGCCGACCGCTTCGCCTTCGCCGGCCGCACCGCGCGCGGGCGCAACACCGCCTGCCGCCGCGACAGGCGCAACCGCCGCAAACGATCTGTCCGGCACGTGGGCGCTCAGCGTGGAGTTCGGCGGACGCACACAGGACGCGACGCTCGTGCTGCAACAACAGGGCGAGCGGCTGACGGGCACGCTGCAAGGCCCGCAAGGCTCATCCGAGATCAGCAACGGCTCGGTCGGCGCGGACGGTTTCCGCTTCACCACGATCTTATCGCTCGGCGGGCAGTCAATCGAAGTTACCTACACGGGCACGGTCGCAGGCAATCAAATGACCGGCACGGCGCAGACGCCGCGCGGCTCGCTCCCCTTCACCGGCACGAGACCACAAGGACAGTGACGAGTGACAAGTGACAAGTAAGAAAAATCTATTCTCGCTCGTCACTCATCACTCATCCCTCGTCACTGTTTTTAGGAGCTTGATGATGAGAAAACTATTCGCCATCTTTCTGACGCTTGCGGTACTCGTGCCCGTATGGAGTTTGCCCGCACAGGCGCAGGGGCAGCGCACGGGCGGGGCACGCGTAGAGCGCGCGGCGGGCGACACATTGATCCGCAACGCGACGATCCTGACCGCCTCGCACGGCACGCTGCAAAACGCGGACATACTGATCCGCAACGGCAAGATCGCGGCTGTAGGGCCGAACTTGCAAGCGCCGGCCAATGCGCGCGTGATTGATGCGACCGGCAAGTTCGTCACACCCGGCATCGTTGACTGCCACTCGCACACGATGCTCGACGGCATCAACGAAGGTTCGCTCTCCGTCACCTCGATGGCGCGCATCCGCGACGTGCTCAACCCGACCGCGCCCAACATCTATCGCGAACTGGCCGGCGGCGTGACGACGATCAACGCGCTGCACGGCTCGGCCAATTCCATCGGCGGCCAGAACGCGGTGTTGAAGCTCAGATACGGTCATCCGGCCGCCGACTTCGTTTTTCAAGGTGCGCCGCCGGGCATCAAGTTCGCGCTCGGCGAAAATCCGAAACGCTCGAACGGCTTTAATATTCCCGGTGCGCCGCGTCGTTATCCGGCGACGCGCATGGGCGTCGAAGAGACGATCCGCGACGCCTTCATCCGCGCACGCAACTACAAACGCGGGTGGGACGACTATCGCACGGCGCAAGGACGTGGCGACAAAACGGCCATCGCGCCGCGTCGCGACATCCAACTCGAACCGCTCGTTGAAGTCTTGGAAGGCAAACGCTACGTCCACTCGCACTGCTACCGCGCCGACGAAATCCTGATGCTCCTGCGCATCGCCGACGAGTTCGATTTCAAAGTCCGCACGTTCCAACATGTGCTCGAAGGCTACAAAGTGGCCAAAGAGATCGCGGCGCACGGCGCGGGCGCGTCCGTCTTCGCCGACAGTTGGGGCTACAAACTCGAAGCCTACGATGCGATTCCCTATAACGCGGCGATCATGACGCGCGCCGGCGTCAACGTCTCGGTCAACTCGGACTCGGACGAGCGCGCCCGCCGGCTGAACATAGACGCCGCAAAGACGATGAAGTACGGCGGGCTGTCTGAAGAAGAAGCGTTACGCACGATCACTTTGAACCCGGCCAGCCAACTCGGCATAGACAAGTGGGTCGGCTCGGTTGACGTGGGCAAAGACGCCGACCTCGTCATCTGGACGAGTCATCCCTTCAGCGTCTATGCGCGCGTCGAGCAGACGTACATTGACGGCACAGTCTATTTCGACCGCGCGCAAGACCTTGCGCGCCGCGCCGAGTTGCAAAGCGAGCGCGAGACGTTGGAGAAGGCCGAAGCGAATCGTCCGCCCGGCGACGGCCCGCCACCGGGCGCACCGCGCGGGCGTCGCCCCGCCTCGCACCACGCCGACGACGAAGATACCGACGGAGGTAACGACAACCGATGAGCAAGCGTGCCAACTACCTACTATCTATCTGCTGTCTACTGCTTGCCGCCGTCTCCGTCAGCGCGCAACAGGCATCGAGCAACATGGGGCCGGATTACATGGACGGCCGCGCCGGCACTTACGCGATCCGCAACGCGCACATCGTGACGGTCTCCGGCGCGGACATAGACAACGGCACAATCGTCATCCGCGACGGGCGCATTCAAGCGGTCGGCGCGAGCGCGCGCGTGCCGGCCGGCGCGCAGGCGATTGACGGGCACGGGCTGACGGTCTATCCCGGCATGATCGATCTGGGCACGTCGCTGGGTCTCATCGAGATCACGGAGAACGGCGCGACCGGCTGGGTGGACACGCAGGATGTCGGCGAGATTAATCCGAACGCGATGGCGTGGGTGTCGGTTAACCCGCACAGCGCGCACATCGGCACGACGCGCGTCAACGGTGTGACGAGCGCACTCAGCGCGCCGCAAGGTGGACTCATCTCGGGCCAAGCCGCGTTCATCAACCTGCTCGGCTCGACACCGGACGCGATGGCGCTCGTGCCGCAGGCCGCGCTCGTCGTCAACTTCCCCGGTCTGGGCGGCGGCGGCGGCGGCGGCCCGTTCGGCTTCTTCGGCCAACAGCAAGGCAACATCACCGAAGCGATCACGGCGCGCAATCGCCAGCTCGATCAACTACGCAAACTGCTACGCGATGCCGAAGCCTACGGCCGCGCGCAGGACGCGGCGGCGCAGGATAAAAACTTGCCGCGTCCCGACGTTGACGTCATGCTCGCCTCGCTCGTGCCTTACGTGCGCGGCACACGTCCCGT
>JBBRYU010000339.1:0-3871 GCA_038237345.1 Pyrinomonadales bacterium | reverse complement strand
CGGCGACTATTTCGGGCGACGCCCGGCCGTCATCGCGCTCGTCTATTACAACTGCCCGATGTTGTGCAATCAGGTCTTGGCCGGTTTGATCGGCGGCTTGCGCGAAGTGCCGTTCGAGCCGGGGCGCGATTTCGACGTGGTGGTCATCAGCTTCGATCCGCGCGAGGGGCCGGCCGATGCGCTGAAGAAGAAACAACTCGTTATCGGCGACTATCGCAAGCCCGCGACGAGCGGCGGCTGGCATTTCCTGACGGGCGACAAGGGCGCGATTGACGCGGTCGCCGATGCGGTCGGCTTCCACTTCGCCTACGACGCCGCGACGAACCAGTTCGCGCATGCGAGCGGCATCATGCTGACGACGCCGCAAGGGAAGTTGTCGCACTATTTCTACGGCGTCGAGTATCAGCCGCGCGAGTTGCGGCTTGGTTTAGTCGAAGCGTCGGCCGGCAAGATCGGTTCACCCGTGGATCAGTTGCTCCTGTTCTGTTACCACTACGACCCGACGACCGGCCGCTACGGCCCGGCCATTATGAACGTCATGCGGCTGGCCGGCATCGTCACCGTGTTGGGCCTCTCGGCTCTGATCCTGATCTTGCGCCGCTACAAACCGCGTCCCCCGCAACAGCAACCGGGCGCGGCCGCAGCAGGAGGGACGGCTTAATCGTAATGCAGATTCCTTTGCCCAAACTCGATCTGCCGCGTCTGCCATTCACGCCCGAACAGGCTTCGACCATCGCGGGCCACGTGGACGCGCTCTATCTGTATCTCATCCTGATCACGCTCTTCTTCTCCACGCTCGTCGTGGTGCTCATCTTCTACTTCGCCATACGTTATCGGCGGCGCTCGCCCGACGAGATACCGCGCCCCATCGAAGGCTCGCTCGTGTTGGAGACGATGTGGACGATCATTCCGTTCATGATCGCGATGACGATCTTCGTCTGGGGCGCAAGCCTCTACTTCGCGCTCTACCGGCCGCCGCGCGATGCGATTGAAATTTTCGTCGTGGGCAAACAATGGATGTGGAAGTTTCAGCACACCGAGGGCTTGCGCGAGATTAATGAGTTGCACGTCCCCGTCGGCGCGAAGGTGAAGTTGACGATGACGACCGAGGACGTGATCCACGCCTTCGCCGTGCCCGCCTTCCGTATCCGCACGGACGTAGTGCCGGGGCGGTACACTTATCTCTGGTTCGAGGCGACGCGGACGGGCCGCTTCCATCTGTTCTGCACGGAGTATTGCGGCACGAACCATTCGGGCATGGGCGGCTACGTCATCGTGCAAGACCCGGCCGCATATCAAGCGTGGCTCTCCGGCGGCACGTCGGAGTCGCCCGCCGCGCAGGGCGAGAAGTTGTTCCAAAGTTTGGGCTGCGCTTCGTGTCATAAGATGGACGCGCAAGGGCGCGGGCCTGTGCTGACGGGCTTGTTTGGCAAACCGCAGAAACTGGACACCGGGCAAGAGGTGATCGCCGATGAAGCTTACATCCGCGAGTCGATCCTTGATCCGCAGAATAAAAAGGTGCTCGGCTTCGGCGCGGTGCAGATGCCATCATTCCGCGGACAGGTGACGGAAGAACAAATCTTAGACCTGATCGCCTACGTGCGTTCACTGGGCGCGACGCCGGGCAGTACGCCAGGCGGCACGACGAACACGGCCGCGCCCGCGCCGGGCAGCACGACGACGAGCGGCATCGCGCCCGACACGCAGCGCATGAACCCTACGGGCCCGACCTCGCCGCGCACGCAGCCAGGCACGGGCGCGAACGCGAACACAGGGAGCGGCAATCGCCCGCCGCAGTAAGTGTTTGATAGTTTCAGTCAGTCATACATCGAGGCATTATGAGCGCAGCAGACACACCGTTGAAACTTAACCCGGCCGTGCCGGACACGGCGACGCTGCCGGCCGACTCGCCGGAGTGGCGCAGCCAGTTCGCGCATACGAACTACTTGAACGCGGAGTACGGCATCAAGTCGTGGTTGTTGACGAAAGATCACAAGCGCATCGCGCTGCTTTACCTCGCGTCGATCACGGTCTTCTTCGCCTTGGGCGGCGCGTATGCCATCGCGATCCGGTTGGAGTTGTTGACGCCGGCGGGCGACTTCGTGCAGGCGCACACCTACAATAAGTTGTTCACCCAGCACGGGGTCATCATGGTCTTCTTCTTCCTGATCCCGTCGATCCCGGCCGTACTCGGCAACTTCCTCGTGCCGCTCATGATCGGCGCGAAGGACTTGGCCTTCCCGCGTCTCAACCTGCTCAGTTGGTACATCTATCTCACGGGCGCAACGTTCACTGTCTGGGCGCTCTTGAACGGCGGCATCGATACGGGCTGGACTTTTTACGTGCCCTACAGCACGTCCTTCTCCAATACTTATGTCGTCGCGGCGGGCTTGGGGATTTTCATCACCGGCTTCTCGTCGATCTTGACCGGACTTAATTTCATCGTCACGATCCACACGATGCGCGCCCCCGGCATGACGTGGTTTCGGCTGCCGCTCTTCATCTGGGCGCACTATGCGGCGAGTTTGGTCATGGTCTTGGGCACGCCGGTCATCGCGATCACGATGGTGCTGGTCGCGCTTGAACGCCTCGCGCACGTCGGTATCTTCGACCCGCGCTTGGGCGGCGACCCCGTGCTGTTCCAACATCTGTTCTGGTTCTACTCGCATCCGGCCGTCTACATCATGGTGCTGCCCTCGATGGGCGTGGTCAGCGAGATCGTGGCCACGTTCTCGCGCAAGAATATTTTCGGTTATTCGTTCGTGGCTTTCTCCAGCCTGGCGATTGCGGTATTCGGCTTCCTCGTCTGGGGCCATCACCTGTTCACGTCGAGCCAGTCGGTTTACGCCGGCATGATCTTCTCGTTCATCAGCTTCGCGGTGGCGATTCCTTCTGCGGTCAAGGTGTTCAACTGGACGGCGACGCTTTATAAAGGCTCGATCTCCTACGACACGCCGATGCTCTACGCGCTCGGCTTCATCGGCTTGTTCACCGTCGGCGGCTTGACCGGTCTCTTCCTCGCCGCGCTCGGTATGGACGTACACTTGACCGACACCTATTTTATCGTCGCGCACTTCCACTACATCATGGTCGGTGGCGCGCTAATGGGTTATCTCGGCGGGATGCATTACTGGTGGCCGAAGATCACGGGGCGCATGTATCCCGAAGGCTGGGGGCGCTTCGCGGCGCTCATCATCTTCGTCGGCTTCAACTTGACGTTCTTTCCGCAATTCCTCGCTGGTTACATGGGCATGCCGCGCCGCTACCATGCTTACGCGGAAGAGTTTCAAGTCTTAAACGTGATGAGTACGGCCGGCGCGTCGATCCTCGGTCTCGGCTTGTTGATACCGGGCATCTATTTCATCTGGTCTATGCGCTACGGCAAATTTGCCGCGCCGAATCCGTGGCCCTCAACGGGCTTAGAGTGGCGCACGCTCTCGCCGCCGCCGACCGAGAACTTCGCCAGCACGCCCATTGTCACGTGGGAAGCTTACGAGTTCCGGCCCGTCGAAGAGATGGAAGTGATCGGGCCGGCCAACGAGCAGTCTTCGCGCCCCGTGCCGGATACGACAACCACCTGAAGGAGAAACACTGGGATGAGTGCGGCAGACATGCATTTGACCGACGCCGAGCAGCACGCCGCGACGGCGCTCCAGCACCACTTCGACAACATGGAGCAGCAGCGCGAGGCGGGCACGCTCGGTATGTGGGTCTTCCTCATCACCGAAGTGATGTTCTTCGGCGGGCTGTTCACCGCGTATGTGCTCTACCGCGCGCTCAACGGTGCTTCGTTCGCCGCCGCCAGTAGCGGACTAAACGTCAAACTGGGCGCGGTCAACACGGTCGTGCTCATTTGCAGCAGTCTGACGAT
>JBBRYU010000338.1:0-3882 GCA_038237345.1 Pyrinomonadales bacterium | reverse complement strand
CGCCAGTTCGCCTTGCGGCACTTCGTGCAGGTGCAGGTTGGCCCGATTGAGTCCGAGATGCGTGTACCAACTGACGTACTGTTCGACCCATTCGTCCACGAGTTTGAAATGCTCCGCGTCGGGGCGGACGAAGTATTCCATCTCCATCTGCTCGAACTCGCGCGTGCGCAGGATAAAGTTGCCGGGCGTGATCTCGTTGCGAAACGACTTGCCGATCTGCGCGACGCCGAACGGGATTTTGCGCCGCATCGTCTGTTGCACGTTCAGGAAATTAATGAAGATGCCCTGCGCCGTTTCGGGCCGCAGATAAGCGAGGCCTCCTAATTGCACTGTTCCATCATCCTCATCGTATTCATTCTCTGCCGCCGCTGTTGCCCCGAGTTGAGTCTTAAGCATCATGTTGAATAGGCGCGGCTCCGTCCAGTTAATCTTTCCGCAGTTCGGGCATTTAATCTGGGCACTGTTGAAGGGTACTATCGATGCGTAAGCTATAAGCCCTTCTGTTGGATGAGCCTGTTCATACTCTTCATGCAACTTGTCCGCACGGAAGCGCCCCTTACACTCTTTGCAGTCCACGAACGGATCGTTGAACGTCGCCTCATGCCCCGAATATTTCCAGACGAGCCGGTTGAGGATGATGGACGAGTCAAGTCCTTCGATGTCGTCATGCTCATAGACGAGCCAGCGCCACCACGCGCGCTTGACGTTGTTGCACAGTTCGACGCCGAGCGGGCCGTAGTCCCACGCGCTCCCCAGGCCGCCGTAAATCTCCGACGAGGGGAAGACGAAGCCGCGCCGCTTCGCCAAGCTGACAATGGTCTCTATGTTCGGTGCGGGCAATCGTTAACCTCCGTAAAGGACGCAATGTTACCAGCCATGCGGCGCAAAAGAAAAGAAGAGCGACCCGCCGCATGTGCGCGCCGCTCTGCTCTATCATTAACAGCTTGTGTGAACCGGGTCGCTCGCGCGGCCCTTACTTCGTTACGTTCACGTCCACCTTCGACGGCACGGCCGAGCCGCGGCCCATCTTGGTAAAGGCAAAGTAGCCGGCGACCAGCACGAGAATCAGGATCGCGATGATCGCTACTATACTGACGCTGCTGCTGCCACCACCATCGTCACCCATAATAAAACCCTCCTTCAGAAGTTTCCGTGTTTAGTCCGAACGCTTATTACTTGCTCTGTTAAGGGGAACGTATGTCGCGATTGTTACCACATGTACCCGCGAGCGTCAAACAAAATCAAAGTGACGAGCGAACAAGATTTGCGCACAAACCTGTCGCTCGTCACTCTTAAGTTCGTCGCTGGCCGGTCTCAGCCGCGCCGGCGACCGCCACGACGCGGCGCGCTCAAGCTTGGGCGCACGTCGCCGGGCTGCACGGTCGGCGTCGGTTGCGGCGCGCTCGCGCCCTGCGGCACGAGCCACAACTCGAAGGCGTTCGTCTCGCGATAACCGCCGTTCATCACGACGACGCGACTGGCGTCTATGCCACGCGTCTGCACGAGGTAGGCGCGGGCGCGGGCGCCGAGTTGGTCGGCACGACCCACGGGACTGGTGCGTCCGCCGTAGACAATGATGTAGCCGGTCGCGCCGGGATTGTTCTGCAATTCAATCGCCAGATTGTCGAGCCGCGCCTTGTCGTCATCGAAAGCGGTGGACGGAAACTCGTCGAAGCGACGCGCGGGATTGGCTGGCGGTGGCGTTGAATTGATGATGGTCGAAGCGGAGGCGCGCTGGCGGCAGGCGCTGTCGCCGGAGCCGTCGTCCGCGACGAGGATGGCTGTCAGGCGTTG
This sequence comes from Pyrinomonadales bacterium, assembly GCA_038237345.1. GTDB lineage: Bacteria > Acidobacteriota > Blastocatellia > Pyrinomonadales > Pyrinomonadaceae > QHXQ01. Next base: position 2,088 of record JBBRYU010000338.1, on the reverse strand, counting down.
CCGGCCGACGCCGGTCGAGTCAACCGTGATGGTCGGTGTGCCCGCGCCGCCGATGATGCGCGCCGCCGGCGGGCTGATCGTCCACGTGTAAGTCAGCCCCGAAGGCCCTGCATAGTTCACGTCGGCCGAGAAGGTGACGATGTTGCCTTCCATTGCGCTGGCCGGGGCGGAGATGTTGACCGGATACGGACAGGGCGACTGCACGGCGTGCGGAATCTCAATGGTGCGCGGGCGATAAGCGAGACTAATGCAATTCTTCTTGCCGCCGATAATATTGAAGTCGTGCGTCCAGCGCGTGTTGTTCGGGAATACGATCTCGACCGTGTGCCGGCCGGGCGGTAATTCGATCAAGCGCACGGTGGTCGAAGTCTCGCCCGCAGGCTGGCTGTCGATGATGATCGGGTAGCCGCCGGGCGTGGTCGCGACTTCGATGCGCCCGTTCTGATTGCGCTCACGCTGCGAAGCGAGCGCGCTGGCCGAGAGACCGAGCGAGAGGAACAAGAGAAAGGCGATGGCGAAAGCGTGCGGCGCGTGCGTGGGCTGCGTGTGGCGCATGATGGCGTTAGACCTCCCCCGTAATCGGCGCGGCAACTTGCTGCCGGGCCTGTGCGCGGTGGCGGCGGCGTGCGCCCGCGCTGAAGGCAACCAAGCCTAAGCCTAAGAGCAGGAGCGTGGCCGGTTCGGGCACCGGCGCTGTCGGCGTCGGTGTCGGTATCGGTGTCGGTATCGGTATCAGTTGCGGGAATTCTTCCGGCGGCCTGTTGTCGCCACGCGGAATGAACAGGAACGGGATACCTGCGAGCGCGAGGAACGGCAGTTTCGGGAAACCGTGGCCGCCCGGCAGCAACGGAAACTCGCCACAGTCGCAGACCGTGCCCGTCACGTCGCCTAACTCGATGATCTCGACGTTGCCGGACTGCCCTTGCGCCGTCTGCACTTCCGTGTTTGTGACCGAAGGGTTATCGCCCGCCGGGGTTGATGTCTGGAACTGACCGCTGTTGCCAGTGGTACCGCTGGCAGGATCCTGCGTCTGTGTCTCGGAGGTCGTGTTGATGGTGCGCCCGCTCTGCGGCAGGGTGCGGAGGCTCAGGTCGAAGGTCTGCCGGCCGCTCTGCCCGGTCGCAACCGCTTGCGCAATTACGTCGGCGAACCGGATGGGGCTAGCTTGCGTGGGCCCCGCCGTCAGCAACAAGAGGCTGAGCGTGACGGCTATCGGGCGAAGACCTTGGCGACTCATCTTGTGGTTGATCCTCCTTGATTCCCTACCATAGCGACTCTCCAAGCCTATTGAGTTCGGCGACAGTTTTCCAGCTTTTTCAGTAGCGCCGGCGTCCGGCTCGTGGAAACCCTCTTCTGGGTCGCTTTCAATTTGAAGGATACGCCTAATCGGCCCGTATTTCCATTTCGGCGGGCGAAAGCTCGACCTAAAGCTATGAACTTAAAACAAAAAAGGCCCGCAAACGTGTGTTGCGGGCCTTTGCTTTTAAACCAACCGGCACGAGCCGGTTAAGGGCACTCAGACGGAGCGACTTAGCGCCGCCCGCCGCGCCCGCTCGGCCGGGAATCGCGCCGGTCATTGCGCCGGCCGTCTTGCCGTTCGCCCTGCCCCTCTTCCTGCGCGGCGTCGTGCTGGCCGTTCTGCTGTTCGCCGTCGCCGCTACCGTTGCTCTGGCCCTCGTCGTTTGGCAGCAGCGCTCTGCGCGAGAGCTTGATCTTGTTGCCCTCTTTGCCGATGCACTTGACCATCACCTGCTGCCCTTCCTTCAACTCGTCGCGCACTTCGCGCACGCGATGGTTGGCGATCTCGGAGATGTGCAGCAGCCCGTCCGTGCCGGGGAAGATTTCGACGAACGCGCCGAAGTCCACGATGCGCGAGACCGTGCCGACGTAGGTCTGCCCGATCTCGGCCTCGGCCGTCAAACCGCGTATGCGATCCACGGCCATCTGCGCGGCCTCGCGGTCGGCGGTCGCAATCGAGACCGTGCCGTCGTCCTCCACGTCGATCTTCGCGCCGGTCTCTTCGACGAGCGCGCGGATGATCTTGCCGCCCGGCCCGATCACGTCGCGGATTTTGTCCGGGTTGATCTT
>JBBRYU010000337.1:0-3890 GCA_038237345.1 Pyrinomonadales bacterium | reverse complement strand
GTTACAGTTGTCCGGTATTGTTTCGTGTGCGTTCGTGGTTTATCTTTGCTGGTCGAAGCGGATGAGCGACGAGATCACATATCGCAAGGCGACGACGGCGGACGCGGGCGCGATTGCGCGCGTGCAGGTCGGGTCGTGGCGCGCGTCCTTTCAAGGCATCTTGGATCAGGCGTGGCTTGATTCCTTCTCCATCGAGTTGCGCACAGAGGCTTACGGCCGCAGGCTCGCCGACCGCACGCAGTTCTACGAGATGCTCGTCGCCGCAGATGGCGCGGAGGTGATCGGCATCTGTGACGTGGGCGTGCCGCGCAGCGCCGAATACGGCTGCGCCGCCGAACTATATTCGTTCTACTTGGACAAACGTTATCAGCGCCGCGGGATCGGGCACAGCCTGTTTCGGGCCGCCGCCCGCTTGCTCGTCGCCAATGGGCGCAACAGCATGTATCTCGAAGTCCTTGAGGTGAATCCGTATCGCGGCTTCTACGACAAACTCGGCGGCGAGATCGTCGGGCGCGGATTGATCGAGCGGCAAGGGCGCGAGTACGCAACGCTCTTCTACAGATGGCTCGATCTGATATGCGTGCTGCGGACGCTTCAGGCGGAGCGCGCGTGCTAAGCGCGGCTGAGCGCGGCGAGCTTGAGCGCGTCTATCACACGCTGTTCGCGTGGTGTCGAGCGCGCGACTTTGCCGGGCACGATCCGTTCGATGCCTTGAACAGTCATCTGTTTCAAGCGACACCGCTCAGCCGCTTGCGCATCGCCCGCCTCGTCTGGACGCAAGCATTCAAACGCGCGCCCGTCAACCTGCGTTCGCCTGCGCTCGTGCCGCGCGAACGGAATGCGAAGGGGACTGCGCTCTTCGCCCTCGCCGCGCTCGCGCGCTATCGCACGACGCGCACGCCGGACGATGAGCAGACCGCGCGCGAACTACTCGCAGACCTCAGCGCGCAAGCGCTCGCCGGTTGGCACGGCCCGGCGTGGGGCTACAATTTCGACTGGCAGGGGCGCGCCTTCTACGCGCCGCGCGGCACGCCCGCCATCGTGCCTACCGCCTTCGCCGCCCGCGCGCTCGTCGAAGCTGCGGACGCGCTCGCGGACGACGAGTATCTGCGCGTCGCGCGCACTATATGCGAGTTCATCCTGCATGATCTGCGGCGCAGCGATGAGAGCGAAGCGGAAGTTTGCTTCAGCTATACGCCGCACGATGATACGCGCGTCTTCAACGCGAGCCTGCTGGCGGCGGAGACGCTGGCCGTCGTCGGCGCATGCACGGGCGAGCGCGAGCTATGTGAAACGGCTGTGCGGGCGGCGCGCTACGGCACGCGGCGGCAACAGACGGATGGCTCGTGGGCCTACGGCGCGGACAGCTATCAATCGTGGGCCGATAATTTTCACACCGCCTTTATTCTTACCAGCCTCGCGCGCATCATGCGCGCTTGCCCGACTGCGAACACAGAGTTCACGCCTTCGTTAAGACGCGGCTACGACTTCTGGCGTGCGCGCTTCTTTCTGCCCGACGGTTGGCCGAAATATTTCCCTGACCGACGCTATCCGGCCGACGCGCACGCAGTGGGCGCGGCCGTCGTCGCGCTCACCGAGTTGCGCGAACTCGACGCGGGCGCGCTCCCCTTCGCGCACACGATCACGCGATGGGCGCTTAGCCACCTGCGCGACCCGCGTGGTTTCTTCTATTACCAACGGCGACGCGGCTACACCGTGCGCACGCCCTACATGCGCTGGACGCAAGCGTGGATGGCATATGCGTTGTCGCGACAACTCGAAACGATGAACGCTGAACGCTGAATGAAAGGCAGGTGCTTTTAATTCATCATTCATCATTCCGCATTCATCATTAACCTTTATGTCTCGCCTCTGGATCGATCTCGCCAACTCGCCGCACGTGCCGTTCTTTCGCGCGCTCGTGCCGGAATTCCGTGCGCGCGGGCATGAGGTGGTCGTGACGGCGCGCGAGTTTGCGCAGACGGTGGAGTTGGCCCGGAACGCAGGGCTTGACGCGGTTGTGCTCGGCGGGCACGGCGGACGCGGGTTGGCGGGCAAGGCGGAGAATCTATTCGGGCGCACGTGGGCGCTGGCGCGCTGGGCGCGCGGGCGCGGTATCACTCTGGCTGTCAGTCATAATTCGTATGCGCAGATCGTCGCGGCGCGCTTGCTGGGCATCAAGGCGGTGACGTTGATGGACTACGAGCATCAGCCGGCGAACCATCTCGCGTTCCGTCTCGCCGCGCGCGTGCTTGTGCCGCGCGCATTCCCTGCCGCAGCACTCCGACGCTTCGGCGCGGACACGCACAAAGTCCGGCGCTATGCAGGGACGAAAGAGGACGTGTACCTCGCGGACTTCACGCCTGCGCCCGACTTTTCCGCGCGCCTCGACGAGTTGGGCATTAACGCCGCCAATATCCTTGTCGTCGTGCGCCCGCCCGCGCGGGATGCGCTCTATCATCGCTTCGAGAATGAATTATTTGACGAGTTGCTCAGTCGCCTACAGGCGCGTCCTGACGTGCAACTGATCATGCTCGCGCGCGGGCCTGCGCAGCGTGAACTATACGGCCCGCGTGCGTCGGCGCAGTTTATTTTGCCGCGCGCGGCCCTTGACGGCGCAAACCTGATCGCGGCGGCCGATCTCGTCATCAGCGCGGGCGGGACGATGAACCGGGAAGCGGCGGCGCTCGGCGTGCCCGCCGCGACCATCTATGCGGGACGTTGGGCTGCGGTGGATGAAGAGCTTGTGCATGAAGGCCGGCTGCTGCGTATCTGCACGCGCGCTGAGCTGGCTGAATTACCGTTGCGGAAAAAGGCCGGCCTCAACCTGCGCCGCGCCGCCCACGTGCGCGCCGAAGTCGTGCGGTTGATTCTTGAATAGTTAGCGCGCTATTAGATTGCATGTACGGGTGGCGCGAGTGTCTGTGTTTGAAGTCCCGCCTTCAGGCGGCAGACTGTCGGCCTCGCTAGCTTCCGCCTGAAGGCGGGACTCCAAACGTCGCTGACTTAACGCAACCTCTGCGTGCCCTTCATGTCTTTGTGGTTATTTCACCTCGTTGGCGAGGTGTGCCGGCATCTGCAATACCGCTTGCCAGCCGGAATCGTCGGCGCGCATGCGGCGCGTGAGGTCGTCGCGCAGGGCGCGCAGGCGTGCGCTGAGGTCGTGTGGATAATGCTCGATGTCGGGAAAGCGCGCATGTTGTTCTTCGACGAAAGCTTTCTGTTTTTTGATCGAAGGGATCGGCTCATAACGGCCGCGCTCCCAGAAGGGCACGAGCAGCCGCGCGACCGTGACCGCGCCCGCGAGCTCGATCTCCTCATCTTCTAACCCGATCACGTCGGCGACGTAACTGCCGTCCGCCGCGACGCCGCGAAAGACTTGCAGGCGGCCGGGCAGCGTGGATTTCTCCGGAGTGTTCGACGCCTTGAGCGTGGGCCGCCCGTCGATCAGACATTGTTTGAAGATAACACCAGCGACGTTTGCGACCTCGCCTGATAGTTTCGTGCCGATGCCGAAGCCCGTCGCCTGCGGGAAGTCCGCGACGATCTCGCGCACGCGCTCGACCGTGAGATCGCCCGTCAGGATTGACATCAACCCGGTGAGACCGTTCGCCTCGAAGAACTCCAGACACCAACGGCCCAACGCGGCCAAGTCGCCTGAATCGACGCGGAAGCCTTTGAAGGCGCGGCGGCGCGCATCGGTCGAAGTCGCGGCCAGCGCGGCATGCGCTGCGCCCAAGCGCACGTCAATCGTGTCGAGCAAAAGCGTCGTGCCCTGCGGGTTCGCGTCGAGCCAACGCTCGAAGGCGACCTGCTCGAAGTGTTTGGGCCGGCCCGTGCGCGGCTCGATCTCCGGCTCGTCCATGTACTCGATGAAAGCCTGTTGCCAG
>JBBRYU010000336.1:0-3899 GCA_038237345.1 Pyrinomonadales bacterium | reverse complement strand
CTCAAACCCATCACACGCAACGCCTGTGTCACGGTGCGCTTGCCGGGAGCCAGAATGGCACCGCCAATCAGCACTTCCATGTGCTTGAAGACAGGCTTGGAAAACAAAGGCGCGAAGGCTACAATCAGTGTCGTCAGTTCGAAGGGCAGGGTAAGCATAAAAGATGACCTCTCTTGGCGGAGTGGTCAGCCAGCTTACGCTGCCTTTCGGTTTTTGTTCAAAGATCGAAAATGGATAAAGTCCAGCTTAGCTTCGATCTCTACCATTTGTAGAATCTTGAAGCCGCAATCATGGAAAGCAATGTCCAGCCCGCCCCCGCCGGAGAACAAGCTCAGTGTTGTCACGGGCCGGCTGCATTGCTCTATCAACCAACGACGGATGGCGCGGCCAAACTCATCAGGCCACGCAGGCCCGTAGGCGACACCCAGCGCAGCCATCATCTCTTGATGCCAACTATGCTGCGGAGCGCGCGTCGCATTGAGATTAAAAAGAGCGCCTTGCATCAGCCAACTGACCTTTCTTTCGCTTTGACGGCTTACAGCTCACTTATGTAATCGCGCGCCCTCTGTTAACTCGCCGAGCAATAACGCAAGCGGCGACCTTGCGGGCCGCCTGTTTGGGGTCTTGCAGAATATCCGTCTCCCAGAGGCGAAGAACCTTCCACTTGAGGGCGCTCAATTCTCGATTGCGTCTTCGGTCACGCTCAATGTTCGCTTCTATCTTCGCCGTCCAGTACGCCGCATTCGAGCCTCTTTGCAGTTGCGCTTTCCGCGCCTTCCAATTTCGCCCGTGCCAAAAGTCGCCATCACAGAAAACCACAACGCGTGCTTTTGTGAGAACGACATCAGGCTTGCCGGGCAACGTGCGTAAATTCTTACGGAATCTGAAGCCCATCTTCCATAGCGCACTACGTAGCAACTGCTCGGCTTTAGTGTCCTCAGCTCGTATTTTCGATGCAATCCGGCTCGCCTTCTCGGATGAGGGTTGAAACTGATCAAATCTTAAAGCTTTTTTCACTCACCACCTTGAAGAGATCGTCACGGCGTCGCAGCTAACCAAGCACATCAGAGGATAAGCTAAATTTTTATCTTAATCCAGCCATCCTCAAGCACGACTTCGTAAGTCTCAACCGCGTGCGTGGGATTCGTGAGACATGCGCCGGTGCGCACGTCGAAGCGCCAGCCGTGCCAGTCGCATTCGACGGTGTGGTCACAGAGTTGACCCTCGGCGAGCGGTGCGCCGCGATGGGGGCAGAAGTTCTCGATGGCGTGGAATCGGCCCGCGACGTTGTAGAGCGCCAGCTCTTTGCCGCCGTCGAGTTCGATGGTCGCGCCGCGGCCGGGCGGCAGGTCGGCGACGCGCCCGACCGTGATCTGCGCGCCGGTGCGCAGCGGGCGGCGGGGGTTGCTGAAGCTGTCGGCGCGTGATTGCATTGCGCGTGTGATCGTAACAAACTGTCTGTGGCTTGAGCAAAGAGCGCAAGCGCGGACGAGCGCGCACGTTCATTAGACCTGCCGCGCGGTGACAAAAGCGCGGATGTTCCGGCGGTACTCTCTCACGCTAAGGATGCCGCCCGCCGGGCAGGTCATTTAAGGGAAAAGGAGCAGAGAGAAGATGCGTAGAATTTTGTTGACGTGGGCGACGCTGTGCGCCCTGGTGTGTGTGTGTGTCGCGCCGACGAGTGCGGCGGTGGAAGAAGTAACGATCAAGGGGCGTTTGGCGCGCACGGTGGAGGCGGGTGGTTGGCTCGTCGTCGCGCCGGGGCAGAAGTATCTGTTGCTCAACGCGGCACGCTGGCGTAGTGAGTCGTGGTTTCGCGCGGACGCGGAAGTCGAAGCGACGGGCGAATCGCGCCCGGGCACGATCACGATCTATCAAGAGGGCACGCCGTTCGAGGCGCGCACGCTGCGCCCGGCGAATGATGGTGGCGCGCAGGCGACGCAGGCGGTAGAGGCGACGAGCGGGGCGGCGAGTCTGGCGCGCGTCGTCGTGTCGGGCGCCGCGCTCGTGCAGGCGCAGCCGGACACGGCGGTCGTGAGTGTCGCGGTGACGACGCAGGGGCGTACGGCGCTTGAAGCGCAGGCGGAGAACGCGCGCCAGAGCGATGCGGTCGTGCGCGCGGTCAAGAATGCGGCCGGCACGCAGGGCGAGGTGAAGACGAGCGGCTACAACTTGCAGCCGCAGTATGCCTACAAGGAAGGACAGCCGCCGACGATTCGGGCCTACGAGGCGCGCAACAGTGTGACCGTGACCTTGAGCGATCTGACCAAGGTCGGCGCGGTGATTGACGCGGCGTCGAACGCGGGCGCGACGAATGTGGACAGTCTCTCGTTCACGTTGCGGCAGGACAAGGCTGCGCGCCAGCAGGCGCTCGCCGAAGCGACGCGCGAGGCATTGAGTAAGGCGCAGACCATCGCGCAGGCGCTTGGCGGGCGCGTCGTGCGGATCATCGAGGTGCAGGAGACGACGGAAGGTCGCCCCGTTCCTCTCTACCGCGCGGAGATGGGCACGGCCGGGCGCATGACGGCGCAGGCGGCCCCGCCCACGCCCGTCGAGGTCGGCGCGCTCGACATACGCGCGCAAGTGCAACTCGTCGCCGAGATCAGTACGGGCAAGTAAAGCAGTAACTGACAGCGGCCTAACCGGCGTATGCCGGCCGCGACCACAGAGGTGCGCGAGCGGTGACGACCGACGCAGACCGCGCCGGGTTATTTCTCGTTCCGCGTGCCGGCATGTTGGACGAAGGCGGCCACATCGCGTTTGAGTTGCGCGAGTGAAGTTTTATCTATGTACATCATGTGGCCGGCTTCGTAATAGCGAAGTTGTATGTGGTCGCGCAAGGTGGGATCGAGCGCCATGTGATCGAGCGTGTACTGCGCGGCGAAGTAGGGCGTGGCCAGATCGTAATAGCCGCAGCCGACGAAAAGCTGCATGTACGGGTTCTTGGCAAAGGCGCTACTGAGTGCAACGCTCGTATCCGCGTAAGCGTTGTCAGCGCCGAAGTCCCAGCGGCCGACGCCGCCGCCGAGGATGAAGTATTCGAGATCGGATTTGAAATTCAACTCGCCGCGCACGTAGTCGTTGAAGGTCGCAGTATAAGGCGGCCGGATCGCGGCCATGCTTGGATCGAAGTCAGGGGTGTTAGCGACGCCGTCGGAATCCAATCCCTTGAAGCGACTATCGAGCCGACCCACTGTGCGCCGCTCGCCGCGCAACAACTCTTTGTCGAACCGTTGAATCTCGATGCGCAGATCGCTCTGATCAATGTAGTCCTTACTGAGGCCCGTGTAGCGCGCGAGTTTAGCAATCACGTCCTGTCGCTCGGCCGCCGGCAGCCGGTTGCCTTTGGCGAGCGCGGTCATGTAGTCGGTCGCGGCCCAGCGCTCAACCTCGTCGAGCGTGCGGCGCAGGTTCTGTTGCAGTTCGGGCGGAAGTTTTTTGTGATACCAAGCGGTGGCCGTGTAGGTCGGCAGATAGAGGATGTAAGGCAGGTCGTTGCCGCGGGCGAAGAGCGCGGTCTGAAAGTTCATGATCGTGGAGATCAAAAGAATGCCGTTGAAGGCGATGCCGCGATCAATCAGATAACCGGAGAGACCGGAAGCGCGCGTCGTGCCGTAACTTTCGCCGACGAGAAAGAGCGGCGAAATCCAACGCTCGTTCTTCGTCAGATATAGGCGGATGAATTCGCCGACCGATTGAATGTCGCCTTGCAGGCCGAAATAACGTTGCGCCAACTCTGGCCGCGCGGCGCGACTGTAACCTGTGCCGACCGGGTCTATGAAGACGAGATCGGTGGTGTCGAGCCACGTCTGTTCATTGTCCACGAGCCGGAAAGGCGGTGCGGGCATCGTGCCGTCCGCCAGCATCTCGACGCGGCGCGGCCCCAGTGCGCCGAGATG
>JBBRYU010000335.1:0-3939 GCA_038237345.1 Pyrinomonadales bacterium | reverse complement strand
TCTGCCCTTTGTGCTCACGCGCCGAAAAGAAATAGGCCCGCCGCAGCATGTCCAAATCAGCCTGCGGGTGGTTGTGCGCCACCTTCTGCACGATCTCTTCGATGCGAATCATAAAAATAAGAGGTCAGAGGTCAGAGATCAGCCCTGAAATATTACTAGCCTCTGACCTCTAACCTCTAACCACTGATTATAAGAAAGGTGATGCCCGACCGGAAAGGTCGGACATCACCTGATGCGTGGGCGGAGATCGGAAGCGCGGGGCGCACGTTGCGCCTGCGCGGCTAGGTTTAGCTGGCCTTCTCCTTCTCGGCCTTGGCCTTCTCTTCTTCTTCCTTTTTCTTCTTGTTCTCTTCGCTCAGTTTCGCGGTCTGCGCTTGCGCGTCGGCGGCCTGCTTGCGGTCTTGGGTCGCCTGATCAGCCTTGCCGTCCATCTCGTCAAGCTTGCCCAGTTCCAACAGCAGATTGGTCTTGTACGACCACGCCTGTTCGTTGTTGACGTCGAGGCTGATGGCCTGTTCGGCTAGGCGCAGCCCGTCGGTCACGCACTGTTTTGATTGATCAAAATCCTTCTGATCTTTCGGCTTCACATACTCGACGTGCGCCTTGCCATCTTTGACCACTGTCTGCTTGTTGTTCGTCTGCTCGGTGATGGTGTAGGAGCAGTTCCACTTCTTACTCGCCAGCACGATCAGCGCCTGCGCGCGTTTGCCGGGCGGCGCGTTGCCGTCGTTGGCGCGCTTGGTGATCCAGTCGAGTTGCTTATCCTCCTGCCCGGTCGCCTGATAGAGATAAGCGATGGAACTGTAAGCCAACTCATTGTTCGGGTCTGCCTCCAGCACGTGCATGTACTGCTCGATGGCCGCCTGCGCCTTGGCCTTGTTGTCCGGCGTGTCTACGGCAGGCTTGTACTGCGACTGGATGGCGCGGGCGATGAAGAAGTCTGTGTTCTTCTGCTCCGGGTCGAGTTCTTTAGCGCGGCGGAAATGTTCTTCCGCCTCTTGGAAGTGGCCGGCCTTGTAGGCCCGCGCCCCTTCGTTCAACTGGTTCTTGGCGCGGATGCGCCCGATGCAGCCTGTGTTAAGGCTGAGTGCGGCCACGGCGAGCAGGACGAACGCGGCCCTTGTTTGAGAGAGTTTCATCTGCGTCTGACTCCCGTGCTGAAGATGGCAAAGCCGAAAACGGCGAGTAACGGGCAAAGGGGCCAGCGCGTGCCCGCAAAGGGGACGGACGCACCGGCCTTAACTGCCCGTTACTAATTTCGCCTATTGTGGCAGATCGTCAATCTGTAACCCGATGGGGCTGCCGCCCGCGCCCTTGATCGCGTCGATCACTTTAACCACATCGCCGTAAGCCAGCGAGCGCGGCGCTTTCACGAAGACCGCCTTAGCGATGCGCTCTTCTTCCGGCAGATCGACGCGTGTCTCCTTGCCCGGTTCGTAGGCGTGCGTCGCGCGCCGCTGCTGGAAAGTGTCCGACAGCTTCTTACTCAGCGCGCTGGTGTCGTTGACCGAGCCGATGTCTTCCGTGTTCAGCTTGAGCTTTAAGTCCTTGTCGATTGAGACGACCAGCGTAAGCGGGTTCGGCTTGACCTGCTCATTCGTCGGCGGTGTCTGCTGGGGCACGAGCGCCTTGAAGCGGGTCGGCTTCAAGGGCGTGATGACCATGAAGATGATCAGCAGCACCAGCAACACGTCGATGAGCGGCGTGACGTTGATATACGGGACGGCCTTGCCTTTTTCGCCGCCTCCACCCATGCCCATGGCTCTAGTCTCCTTGCGTTGCCGGTCGGGCGCTGGCCGCTTAACGGACATTGCGCCGACACGTGTGGAATCGCGCTTACTTTATGACGCAGGCGCAGGAGCGCCGGCCGGCGCGGCAGCATCGCCGCCCTTCTTTTTGTCGGCCACCAATCCGATCTGATCTATGCCCGCCTGCCGGATCGTGTTGATGACCTCGACCACGCTGCCGTAGTTCGCGTTGATGTCGCTGCGGATATAGACGATCTGCTCCTCCGGCTTCTTGTTCTCCATGCTCTTGCGGATGCGATCCTGCAAGTCGACTGCGTCAATCCGCTCCTTCTTGAGGTAATACTGGTTATCGCGTGTGATCGCGATCACGACGGAGGATTCTTTGATAATTCCTTTGTCCTCCTCCGGATTCCGCATGTCCTTCGGTAATGCGACCGAGACGCCCGATTGCAACAGCGGCGTGATGACCATGAAAATGATCAGCAGCACCAGCATGATGTCCACCATCGGGGTGACATTGATCTCGGATTGGAGTCCGCCCCCGCCGCCTGATGCCATACCCATAAGTCACTCTCCTTAGCTTCACCCGCCCGGCGCAACACGCCTGCCAGCGCCCCGCCACACCTAGCGGCGCACGGGCGCACGGGATGTTTTGCGCGCCGGCGCGCTCCAACCGACTAAGCCTTGAGTTGCCGCGTGCGGTTCTTCAGGAAGTAATCGATCAACTCCGAAGCCGAGTTGTCCATCTCGACTATGAAGCCGTCCACCTTGCCCGTGAAGTAGTTGAACACCCACACGGCGGGCACAGCCACGGCGAGGCCGAGCGCCGTCGTCAACAACGCCTCGGCGATACCGCCCGCGACCGCGCCGATACCGGCGGACTCCGCGTTCTTCATGCCGGTGAATGCCGAGATGATGCCGAACACCGTGCCGAACAAGCCGACGAACGGCGCGGTCGAGCCGATGGTGGCAAGACCCGACAAGCCACGGCGGAACTCCGCACTCTTGATCGCGATAGAGCGTTGCAAGGCGCGCTTTGACGCTTCGATCTCGTCGCCGGAGATGTCGCTGCCCGCCTCATGCGCGCGGAACTCTTGCAAGCCGGCGTTGACGACCATCGCCAAGTGCGACTTCTTATGTTTGTCGCTGATGTTGATGGCCTCTTCGATACGGTCGTTCTTGAGCGCCTGTGCGACGCGCGGCGCGAACTCGCGCGATTGCGTCTTGGCGGCGCGATAGGTCAAGAAGCGCTCGACCATAACCGCGATGGAGTACATCGACATGATCAGCAGGATCGCGATGACGCCGATAGCCACGGGGCCGAGATTCTTGATCATTTCACTCATCGTGAAAGCTTTTGAGGTGTCGTTGGCGGCCGAACCGCCCGCGTCCTGAAGCAACAGGAAGAACCCAAGCGCCTTCGTTCCCAGCAAGCTCATTGAGATAGTCACGGTAGAACCCTCCACAAAATTTTTGCTGCACTAGAGCAGGAGCACGGACTTAACGGAGACGCAACTTCCGGCGGGCGCACGCGGTCACTCTATTTAAGGAGCGACCACGCGACGCACGGCGGGGCTGCGCGCCGCGCTCGGTTATTGAAGCACGAAGTTGTACGTAATAAAGCCTGAAACTTTTACGGGCTGCCCCGACAGCAACGTCGGCGAGAAGCGCGCCCCATAAGCTGCCTGCACCGCCGCCTGCTGCAACAACGGATGCCCGGATGTGGCATGCGCCGATGTAACCTTGCCCGACTCGTCCACGATGATAGCCACGACGACCGTGCCCGAAGCGCGGGCCGCTTTGGCGATGGGCGGATAGGGCGGCTGCGGCTTACTGATCGCCTTGCCGTTCAAGACGCCTTGCGAGATCGGAGCCTTCGGCCTAGGCACCGGTGTCGGCTTCGGCGGCGGCGGCTCGTCATCTTCCACCTTCACGACGGGGCCTGTGCCCGCGCCGGTGCCGACGCCTGCGCCGGGGCCGACGGGGCCGATAGGCCCGCTCGGGCCGCCGACCGGATCAGAGTTACGACTACTCAGCACCGCGCCGCCCGGCGGCACCGGCGGCACCTTGCTCGCCACGTTCTCCACCTTCGTCGGCACTTTGGTCGGATCGAGCGTACTGGCGACGAACTCGGTGCGAGTGGCCACCTCTTGTTGCTGCGTCGGCTTGGGCGCTTCCTGTTGCTTTTGCT
>JBBRYU010000334.1:0-3984 GCA_038237345.1 Pyrinomonadales bacterium | reverse complement strand
GCTCGTGGAAGTTCGGACTGCCGAGCCGCGACAGTTGCGTGTCGGTGTAAGAGAACAGACGACCTTGCAGCAGCGGGTCATTGGTGAAATCAATGCCGGGCACGATGTGACCGGGATGAAAGGCGACTTGCTCGGTCTCCGCAAAAAAGTTGTCGGGGTTACGGTTCAAGGTCAACTTGCCGATGCGTTGCACGGGCACAAGCTCTTCGGGAATGATCTTCGTCGGATCGAGCAGATCGAAGTCGAATTTATGCTCGTCCTTTTCCTCGACGATCTGCACGCCGAATTCCCATTCGGGATAGTCGCCATTTTCAATGGCTTCCCACAGATCGCGCCGGTGGAAATCCGGGTCGTTGCCGGAAATCTTGAGCGCCTCGTTCCAGACGACCGAGTGCACGCCGAGCAAAGGCTTCCAGTGAAACTTCACGAAGCGTGCTTTGCCCTGTTCGTTGATGAAGCGAAAGGTGTGTATGCCGAAGCCTTCCATCATGCGCAAGCTGCGGGGGATGGCGCGATCCGACATCACCCACATAATCATGTGCATTGCTTCCGGCATCAGCGAAATGAAGTCCCAGAAAGTGTCGTGCGCGCTGGCCGCCTGCGGAATTTCGTTGTGCGGCTCAGGTTTGACGGCGTGGATCAGGTCGGGAAACTTGATCGCGTCCTGAATGAAGAAGACGGGAATGTTATTGCCGACGAGGTCATAGACGCCTTCTGCCGTATAGAACTTAACGGCGAAGCCGCGCACATCGCGCGCGAGATCAGACGAGCCGCGCGACCCGGCGACGGTCGAGAAGCGCACGAAGACGGGCGTCTTGACCTGCGGGTCTTGCAGAAACTTGGCTTTCGTCAGTTCGGCTTGCGATTCATACACTTGAAAAACTCCGTGCGCCGCCGCGCCGCGCGCGTGAACGATGCGCTCAGGGATGCGTTCGTGATCGAAGTGCGTGATCTTCTCGCGCAGGATGAAGTCTTCCAGCAGCGTCGCGCCGCGCTCGCCCGCTTTGAGCGAGTTCTGGTTGTCGTTAATGCGTAAGCCTTGATTGGTCGTGAGATATTCGCCCGCGCCGTTTTCACTATTCTTGGCAAGGTCATTAACCTTATCGTTCCCAGTCCCGCCCGTCTTTTTCTGTCTGCCCTTAGCCATTGAAGCCCCCTTTTCATCTCCGTCGGTAGTAGTTGTCGCGCAAGTGAAATCACTTGCGCTTCATTGCATGTTGGCGAAGCAATTAAGCCGGTGGCGGGCAGCATACCGCAAAGCCGGCCCGCTATCACCTACGCCTTAGCGTTCAAGCAACGCGCGCGCGCCGCACGACGCGCACGCCAGCGCGCCAGTCCTCGTTCAGATCGAAGCGGTACATTTCGATTTCAGGCCTGATCACCTCTGCCAGTGTAGCAAAGGCGCGATGAAAACGGAGTAGCGGCGCAACAAGATAGACGAGCGGCGGGGCGTCTGAAATCACAGCATCGCCGAACAGACGCGCTCGCTTGATATGACCGGCACGATGGTAAGTAGCGATGCGCCGCCAGTAGTCCGCGCCTTGTAGCGGCAGCACTACGTCTTCCGCAACTTTCAATTCAATGACGATTAGCCGGCCGTTGCGCCGGAGCGCGAGCAGATCGACGGGCCGCGCGCCGCCGCGCCCACCGCGCTCGCGCGCAGGCCGAAATTGCGCGTGCAGCGGTGCGAGGATGAGCCCGGGATCGAGCCGCATGATGTCGCGGCGCAAGAGCGATTCGAGCCACGCTTCGGGCGCGGCTGCGTAGAGCGCGTGCCGGTGGTCGGCCGCTGCGGCGTGACGGTGCGTCGCCAATTCGTCAAGTAGCTTCGCTAGTTCCTGCCAGTTGCTTTCATCAAGTAGTTGCCTGTTGTGCGCGCCCGCGCCGAACCAGACATGCTCGCGCGCGAGTGTGTGGCGCACGCGCGCGAAGGCGAGACCGTGAAAGCGCAGCGTCTCGCCATAGCGGGCGCGCACCACGTCAATCGCGGCGGGCGCGAGCGCGACGATGCGCGCGGCCGTCGTGCTCAACTCGACGCGCGGTCGTGTGGTGGGCGCGCTTGTCTTGGCGGCGAGCAACTGCGCCAACTCCGGCACGGGCGCGGGCGTCAGCAGTTGCCACGCCTCGTCGTGCTCGTAGAGCGAAATGTCGCGCCGCATCTCAGCACGCAACACGGCCAGCCGCTCACGCATCGGCTCGGACAGATCACGCGGCACGACGAGCCACAGTTTACGCAACGACGCGAAACGCGCCTGCCGGTTGAGCCGCAGCCACCAGAGGAGCGCCGATGCGACGAGCATATCCGCATCGCGCGCACCAAGTGCCACAACCGGGCCGGTGACTGCAATGAATGCGCGCGGCACGTGCAAGATGATGCGCGCGTAGCGGCCCGGCTCAGTCCGCCGCGCGCCCGCGCTTAAATACATGCGCTCGATCTGCGCGCCCTGTGCGCCGGCACACGCGAGCGCAGCCAACTGCGCGCACAGACGCAGACGCGCCGCGCGCACCGCTTCAATGCCCGCGCTGGCCGACGCCTGCGGCACAAGCTCAAGCGTCGCCCGCTCCGCGCCCGCGCGCCGTGTGACGTGCAGTTGCAAACGCTCGCCCGTCCATGCCCATCCGACCACGCGCCATGCACGCATGCCCCGTTCAGTCCAGTAAGAGAAATGCGCCCGCCCGTTGGCCGCGCGCAATTCCCACTCGCCTTTGCGCAGAGGCACGGGCACGCCCGCGCGCCCCTCCGCGCAAAACCATTCGCCCCGCGCGTCGAGCAGCGCGGTTAGCTCGTGCCAAGATGATTCTTGATTAGCCATCTGTTGCATCGTGGCAGAGGACAACGCGCACAATCGAGTTGTGAGAAACGAAGCGCGCCGCGCTATGGCGTGTGCATCAGGTCGCCGTTCTGAACGTGCGTTAAGCCTGTGCTAACATCAACACGAGCTTAACAGACTAATACGCGACAGACGGCGGGGAGATGGTATCACTCCTGCTGTCCGGCGCGAACGGGCAAACGTTTCTTCATCGTAGGGCGCAGATGGTCATGAAAGATGTTTACTTGATCGGGGCGGTGCGAACGCCCATCGGACGTTACGGCGGCGCGTTGGCGGGTACGACGGCCGCGGAGTTAGGGGCGGCAGCGGCGCGTGCGAGTCTGGAACGCGCGGGGTTAAAGCCGGACGAAGTGCAGCAAGTCGTCTGGGGTTGCGCGCGGCAGGCGGGTGCGGGGCCGAACGTGGCGCGGCAGATCGGTTATCGTGCTGGGTTGCCTGAAACCGTGCCGGCTTACACGGTTAATCAGGCGTGCGGGTCGGGGCTGAAAGCGGTGATGCTCGCGGCTCAAGCGGTGCGGCTTGGGGACGCTCAGGTCGTGGTCGCAGGGGGCATGGAAAACATGACCCGCGCTCCGTTTGTGCTGCGCGGCGCGCGGGAGGGGCTGAAACCGGGGGATGCAAAGCTCGAGGATTCCATGATTCTCGACGGCCTGTGGTGCGCCTTTGAAAACTGTCACATGGGGGCGCTTGCGGAAGGAACCGCCACCGCATGCGGCATCAGCCGAGCCGACCAGGACGCTTACGCCCAGGAAAGTCAGATGCGGGCGGCCCGCGCCATCGCGGAGGGAGCCTTCGCGGACGAAATTGTGCCGGTCCCCGTGCAGGTCAAGGGGAAGGAGACATGGGTCACCGACGACGAGGGACCGAGGCCCGATTCGACCCTTGCCGCCTTGTCGCGTCTCAAGCCGGCGTTTGTGCCCGGAGGCACGGTCACCGCCGGCAACTCGTCAACGCTTAGCGACGGCGCGGCGGCGGTCGTCGTGGCCGGCAAGGAGGTCGCCGACCGGACTTCCTCGCCGTGGAAGGCACGCATCGTCGCCACGCACACCAGCGGTATTGATCCCAAGCAGATTTTCCTGGCGCCGATCGATGCCATTCGATCGGTGCTGCAAAAAGCTGAATTGACGGTCGCAGACATCGACCTGTTCGAGAT
>JBBRYU010000333.1:0-3988 GCA_038237345.1 Pyrinomonadales bacterium | reverse complement strand
TGTGGTTAGCTTGGCGTTATGTTTGTTGTCGGGCGGCGCGCAGGTAACAGTAACAGCGCAACAAACGACGCGGGCGGCGCAACCGGCTAGTCCGCCGCGGCCGGGGCCGGGGCAGTTGGAGCAGCACGAGCAGTATGACGAGTCGGCTTGGTCGGACAAGTACACGGGCGGGCACGTCGAGCGCGCGGAGTTGGTTGAGAACGATCCGCACATAGAGATCACGGTGGACGTGCCGGCGTTTCGTTTGACGCTGTGGCAGTCCGGCCACGAAGTAAAAACGTACCCCATAGGCGTCGGGCAGAAGGACTATCCGATCATCATCGGGCTACGGCAGGCGAGTGAAGTGATCTGGAATCCGGCGTGGATTCCGCCGGACAGCGATTGGGTCGCGGGGCACAAAGGCGTCAAGCCGGGCGACGTGATCGCGGCGAGCGATCCGCGTAATCCCATCGGCCAGGTGAAGCTTCCGCTCGGCGGCGGTTATTTGATTCATCAGGCGCAAGGCGTGGGCGATCTCGGCAATCTCGTTTCGCACGGCTGCGTGCGCATGCTGCGCGCCGATCTGCTCGATCTGGCCGAACGGATCAACGCGGCTTACGGCCGGCCCGTCTCCGCCCAACAGATCGCGCGGGCGCTGGCGAGCAAGCAGACGCTCGTCGCCGCGCTCGCCCCGCCGTTTCCGGTGGACATCAACTACGACACGTTCGTCGTTGCGGGCGGCGCGCTGCATATCTACCCGGACGTGTACGACCACGGCACGAACACCAGCGCGCGGCTGCGCGCGGAACTCGAAACGAACGGCGTGGACGTGAGCGGGCTTGATGCGCGCATACTCAAAGGACTGCTGGCGCGCGTCAAACCGCATAGCGAGTATGTGGTTAGTCTTGAGAGTCTCGCCGCCGGTCGCGGACTGGATGATGGCGAACTGCGGCCGCTTATCGCCATGGCGCGCAAACGGCCGACAGTTCAGCAACGCGCTCTGCGCCGCGTAGCGCGTGCCGGTTGATGAAGAACCGCCCGTTTACCCTTTGTGTCTTCGTGGTTGATTTATTTCCCGACGTACTCCCAGTGCCATGGCTCGTAGTAGTAAGGCTGGAAGCCGAAGCGCGCGGCGTTACGGACGAGCCAGCGATAGACGCGCGTTTCGGTCTGCACGGCGCGGTTTGCGTCCTTCGTGCTGACGGGGTCGCCGCCGACGTAGAGGTCGAGCGCGCGACCTGTGAAGTGCGGGCTGTTGACCGCGAGACCCGCGCGGCCCGCCTGCGGGTCTTGCTTACGTAACTGCTCTTGTCGCTCGCGCGAGCGAAACGCCGAGATGAGCTTCAAATATTTTTCACCCGCCTTGAGTTCGCCTGCGCCATTAGCGGCGAGACCGAGCGAGCGGTCGGCGACTGCGGCAGCGACCATGCGCTTGTATGCCGCGTAAGTCTCTTTCTCCACCTGCCGTTGATCTTCGGGCCGACTCGCATCGTAGAAGTCCAGCGCGGGCGCAGTTAATAATTGGTCGGGGCGCGGGTACGTGTGGTCTTTGAGGCGGCGCGCTTGCCACGCGGCAACGAGCCGGTAGAGTGTGTCGCCTTGCAGCACGCCGTTCGCGGGCAGCCCCGCGCCGCGTTGCCAGCGTGCGAGCGCTTGCGCGAAATTAGTCGTGTCTGCGTTAGCCTCCGTGTCGAGCGTATGCGCGATGAGCGGCGTGTAGAGCGCCCAGCCGCGCTGCTCCTTGCCGCCGAAGACCCACGCTAACTGATCGCGCAGTTGCGCGTTCTGTTGCGCCGCCGCCGTCCACGGCGCATCGTTCGTCGCGTTCGCTGCGGTGTGACTCAACTGCTGCACCGTAGCCGTCGTAGGTTGCGCCGCGCGGCCAAGTCTGATGCCCTGACTGTAACCGGGCCATGCCAGCGTGGTCGCCACCGCGCAGAGCGCCGCGAGGGTCACGGAGACGAAAAAGAGTTTTCTCTTGCTGCGTGTCATACGTTGTCGAGTTTATTAATGGGCGCGAAAAACGGGAGCTTGGGCGCAACGAATCTGATGCCGTGCCGGGTGGGAACGTTGAACCGCGGCCGGCAGTCTATTTGACGAACAGACGTATCAATTCACTGATGCGCGCGAGATGATGATCGTCATGCTCCGCTTTGAAGAACGCCAGATCGATCACGCGCATAGGCTGTTGCAGACGCGGGTGCAAAGCCGTGCGCTGAATAAACTTTTCATCCAACGCTGCGAGCCGCCGCACAAAATCCAAGCGCTCTGCACGGAAGGCGCGCAGGATGTCTGCCAGCGTCTGCTCGTTGTGCCGCGCCTCGTGCGTCCGGCGATTCTGTGGGTCGGCAGGCGTCAATACCGCGCGCCCGGCCGCGTAATCAGCCAAGCGTTGCAACTCCAACGGCTCAAGATCGAGCAGATGCCCCGCATGTTCCTGCATTGACCAACGCGCGCCGTCGCGTTGCGTTAACAATTCATGCGGCAGCGCACTAAGTCGATCTTCCAGCCGCGCGGGCGTGCCGCGCAGCCGCTCCACGATGTTCGGATACAACTCGACGGGCAGGGCGAGCGAAAACTCGCGCGCGAACCAAGCTACAGGCACGACAGCAAACCTCGCAAGTTAAATCATAACCCCTATTGGTAACTGACCGGGCAATCATACTGCATCCGCGACCGTGAGTTGAGCGAACCTGAGATTGTGCAGGTTGCTGCGTCGCTGC
This sequence comes from Pyrinomonadales bacterium, assembly GCA_038237345.1. Classification (GTDB taxonomy): domain Bacteria; phylum Acidobacteriota; class Blastocatellia; order Pyrinomonadales; family Pyrinomonadaceae; genus QHXQ01. The sequence continues at coordinate 1,286 of JBBRYU010000333.1, read as the reverse complement.
CACTTGACCAACGTCGCGCGGGTTAGGCAAGATGGCCCGCGATGTTGTACCGCAGTTCGCCCCAGCATGATACGTCTCCGTGCAAGCTTAGTTTACACGCAAAATTGTTCGGCGCATTCGTTCTGCTCGCCGTCTGCCCCGGCGCGGCGCAATCTTCTTTCGCGCAGCCGCTTGCGCGCGAGCTAAACGTAGCGAGTCCGGCCGCGGAGATCGTCGTGCGCAACGGGGACGGGCGCGTGACCATCGTCGCGGGCGACGAGGAGCGCAAAAACGTCTCGCTCACGGCTGCGTCAACGGGCGCGAGTGTCGGCGCGGCGGACGTGCAGACGAAGACCGAGGGCGGGCGCATAGAGATCGCGGTGCGGCAACGCGCCGCGCGCGACCGGATCGATCTGACTCTGCGCGTGCCGCCGCGTGCGCGCGTGCGCGTCGAGACGAGCGGCGGCGCGGTGGACGTGTCGGGGCCGTTAAGCGCGGCGACTGTTACAACCGACACGGGCACGATCCGCGCCGACGTGCCGACGGACTCACTTGCCTATAGCTTTCGCTGGTTGACGAGCCGCCCACGTTATTTCAGCGAGGTCGCGTTGGCCAAAGTGAAGGAGCATGGCGGCGGACGTTTCGAGATCAGCGGGCGCATGGGCGATAAAAAAGCGCCCCGTGCGCAGCGTGTCCGGCTCGACTTGCAGACCGCGCGCGGCGTCGTCCTCTTCGGCGTTGACCCGGCAATGGTGCCGAGCGATCTGCGCGAGCGGCCCTTAACGGAAGCTGCGCGCGGCATCATCCAGAGCGGCAACGAAGATTTAATCGACGCGATCCGCAAAGTCGCGCCGCGCTACGTCGGCGACTATGCGGCCACGCTACCGCCGCGCGTGCATGCGCCCACGCTCGCCGCCTTCCATGCGCCCGACGCGCTCGCTGCCGCCACGACGAACGAGCCGCACATCATGCGGCTGAACGCGAGCGTGACCGACACGAACGGGCGCGCGATCCACGGTCTGTCCGCCGCCGATTTCGTCGTTTATGAGAACGGGCAACAACGACCTATCACTGCGGTCGAAGCGGCGCGCACGCCATTCAATCTCGTGTTGCTGCTCGATCTCTCGGGCAGCGTCGAAGAGCGGCTCGACTTCATACGCAAAGCCGCGCTCGATTTCCTGCGCACCGTCAGCCCGCAGGATCGCATCGCCATCATCAGCTTCCGCGACGACATCCAACTCGTCTCCGATTTCACGACCGACCGCAGCCTGCTCGCCGCCCGCGTCAAACTCATCGACGCGGGCGGC
>JBBRYU010000332.1:0-3996 GCA_038237345.1 Pyrinomonadales bacterium | reverse complement strand
GTGCTCAAACCTTCTGACACGCTGGCCTCCGTGAGCGGCCCTGTGCAGATCGGCGGCGAGACCATACGGCAGAACGGGCGCGTGCTCTACGCCGACGGCGTCATCTTCAACAACCATCCGATACTGACGAACGGGATCGTCTTGAGCGACGGCATCGTTCTTAGTGACGGCATCGTGCTGAGCGACGGGATAGTGCTGGGCGACGGCATCGTCCTCTCCGACGGCATCTTCCTGACAGACGGTATCTTCTTAACCGACGGGATCGTGCTGGCCGATCACACGAACGCCAACGGCATCGTGCTGAGCGACGCGGTCGTGCATGGCGGGCGGCTGGTACTGGCCGACGGCATCATCCTGACGGATGGGATCGTCATGACCGACGCGATGTTGCGCGGCGACGGCATCGTGCTATCGGATGGCATCGTCCTCTCGGATGGCATCGTCCTCTCGGATGGTCGCGCACTCGGCGCAGGCATTGTCTTGTCGGATGGCATCGTCCTCTCGGATGGCATCGTCTTATCCGATGGCATCGTGCTGTCGGACGGCATCTACTTGACGGACGGGATCGTGCTGTCGGACGGCATCGTGCTGACGGATGCACGGCTGCGCGGCGACGGCATCGTCCTCTCGGACGGCATCGTCTTGTCTGACGGCATCATCATCACGGACGGCATCGTCTTGTCAGACGGCATCGTCCTCTCGGACGGGATCGTGCTCAGCGATGGGATCATCCTCACTGACTAGTGGCTCACCGGCCATGCCGTCGGCGAGCCGCGACGCAAACGCTGACAGCATAAAAAAGCGGACTGAGTTAATCATTAACTCAGTCCGCTTTTTGTTGTCTCGCGCGCGTGTCTCTGGCCGGCCCTTACGGTTGCCCGAAGCGCGAGCGATATTCCGGCGAATTCATAAAGCCGTTGACCATCGTGCGGAAGTCACCGGGATGCGTGTTGAGATAAACGAGCCACCCTTGATACCCCGCCGGCTCAGGGTCGCTCTTGAGGTAACCGATGTACTGCATGAAGACGAACGCCTGATTGAACTCGATCAGGAAGACTTCATCCGAGTCCGCGATGGCGCGTAAGACCTGCGCGCGGGTTAGCGTCTGTGCGTTCAGCGCCGCGCTCAGATCGGCGCGCGACCGCGTGACCTTCGTCGTCCCGTCGGGGTTGGCCGGATCGGGGGTCGTGATCGTTTGCAGGCTGTAGCGATCCATCAGCGCGTTCACGAAATTAGTGTTCGACAAACTGCCGTAGAGACTGACGAACGTCGTGCGTTGCGTGAAGTTGTTAGCGAATGCGGCGCGCTGCTGGAAGACTTCGCCGGCCGTCGGGCCGATGATCGTCGCCATGTCCGCCGTGACCTCGTCATAAGTCGGCAAGCGATTAAACGCCAGTTTGTAGAAGCGATAGACGAAGTAACCCTTCTCGCGGAACTCCGGCGAGCCGAAGAACGACGAAGAGACGTTGATGCGGTCGCAACGCGCCGACGGGCTATTCGGATCGGTGTTGTTCACGTCCGGGCAACCGCCCAGCACATTGAGCCAGGCATTTTTCCCCGCCGGATCGGGCTGCCGGAACAGGAAGTCCAGATACTGCTGGGTGACGAAGAAGTCGCTGAGAAAGCTCGGATTCAACTCGACGAACTGCGTGTACGGATCGAGCGCGAGCGCGCCGGATAAGTAGCACAACTCGCCCGTGTCGGGCCGCTGCAAACGCAGACTGTAGTCGCCGAACTTGCCCGACGCCACGACGTTGATCTGAAAACTGACAATCGGATATGGCACGCCGAACGCGGCGTTGTTCTCCACCTGAAAGCTCGCGCGGTTGATGTTGATGAACGGCGTGTTGAAGTTGAAGCCTGCCGCGCCCACCGTATCCACGCCGAACCCGCCGACGTAGAGGCGATAAGTTTTGCCGGCCTCGATCTGCGTGGGCGCAGCGATCAGGAGGCCGTTGACGCCGAACACGGCCGGTCGTAGCGTCGGCGCGCTGCCTGTGTTGACGTTGAAATTCAGCGTGGCGTCCGTGCCGGCGCTGACCACTGCCTGACCCTCGACCGTGACGAAGGGCGGTTGCCCGCCGATGCCGGCGAAGGGGCCGCTGTTCGGAGCGATCTCGGCGGCCAAGACCGGATCATCCAGAAACTCACAGACGACGCGATACTGGCCCGGCGCAAGTTGCTGTATCTCATAAGAGCCGTCGGCCTTCGTGATCGCGCTGCCGTAGATGCGCCCGTTAAATTGATTCTCCGCCCAGACGTGCGCGCCCGCGCCGTAGTTCACCTGCCCGCGCAACGTGCCGACGGCCTGCGTCGTACGCTGGCCGTAGAGCGCGCGGATGGCGGCCACGTCGTCGTCTTCAAGCGTGCGCGCCGTGATGGCGGGCGCGTTGATGCCTGACTGCGCGAAGTTGCGCCCGAGGCGCGGCTGCATCGTCGCGCCGATGACGCCGGAGTGATTGAGCCCGAGCAGGTGGCCAAGCTCGTGCGTGAAGGTCGCTTCCAGATCGAAGGTATCGTTCGTGCCGTCGGTCGAGAAGCCGTAGCCGTTGCTGCCGCCGGTCGTCGGATTCAGCACGATGTCGGCTTCGGTGATGAGACCGGTCGCCGGATTGAAGAAGACGCGGGCGCGGGCCTGATTTTCGCCACTGTTCACGAAGACGGCCCTGTTCGCCGACGTATCGGCGATGGTGATCAGATTCACGCCGTCCTGCCCGACGTTCGGCTGTGGTGAAGATGTTTCGACGAACGTAATGTTGGCCGCGAGCGCCCAACGTTGCAGCGCACGCCGCACCGTGCTCACCACATCCGTGCCGGGCTTGATGTTGCCGCCCGGACTCGCCAGCGAATCGGAGAAGGCGATCGCGATGGTATTGGTCGGCCAACGGATCACGATGCCGCTGGACGTATATTGATTAGTGTATGGCTGCACCGGCACGGCCGCGCCCAACAGGCAGGCCGTCAGTAGCACCGCGGTAAAAAATCTACCCATGAGTTCCCTCTGGTTATCTTTCGGTTGAAAAGTTTATTGCGATGAGGGGGAAATTGTTTGATGCGTTCGCGACCGGCGCTATTGGTCAAAGGTTAAAGCACCAACGCCCGCCGGTCAGGGGGCACTAAAGAATGTAACAACAACCAAGCTCGTCGTTCAAGTAGAAATTTAAAGCAGCGTTTTCACCGGTGTTTCCGCTGTCACTCCACAATGGAAAGAGCCGGCGCGAGCGATGATCACGCAAAGGATCATCAACGCGCCGGCTCTGTGGTCTAAGATATTACCGTTGCAAGCCGGTTATATTTGCCAACAAGCCCGCCCCCTCAGCGGCGTCTGGCGGCGGCCCGTGCCGGCGTAGGCTTGAGCGTGCGGGCGGGCGGGCCGTCGGCGAGGGCCGCCGCATCATTGAGCGGCGGCTCAAGCGTTGTGCGCTGCGCGCCGTGCAGGTCGGCGAGCGCAACTATGACCAGCAAGGCTGTGACGCTGACGGTCGCGATGATATAGAGCAGCGCGATCTGTTCTTTGAAGATTAAAAAGATGACGAGGGCGGCGGTGACCGCGCTCCACACGAGCGTCAACAGCAACCGACGCTTGCGTGCTTCCACCGCCGGAGCATTCCTTCGGGCCATGAAATTCTCACTCTCCTGTAAACTTAAATGATGTGCTAATGCGTGTGCCAGCGAAGCGTTACTGTAGCACACAGGCGAACTGCGGCCGAAATGGCGCGGCAGAACCTGCGTGTTCGCCGGACGCGCGTCGGGCGGTTGATCGCCGCAAGCGATCAACCGCCCGTGTGGAGCGTCAGCGGGCCAAAGTTAGCGCGCTAGTAGAGTATCCGCAAGCCGCCACTCTGCACGACAGAAGTTGCGCCGGTCTTGGCAAAACCGAGGATCACATCGGTGATGCTCACGCCCTTCTCCCCTACTTCAATCACGTCGTAAGGTTGTAGCTCAATATCCGGCTGCTGCTTCTTCTGAATCTTCCGGTAATCGGCAGTGATGAGG
>JBBRYU010000331.1:0-4007 GCA_038237345.1 Pyrinomonadales bacterium | reverse complement strand
GGTGATGAGACCGGCGCGCGTGGTCGCACCGACGAGCGTGAATTTTGGCAGGTCTAACTTGATCGAGCGCGCGGCTGTGCCTTGCCCGATCATGATGTCAACTTGATAATCCTCCATCGCCGGGTACAAGACCTCTTCGATGGCCGGATTGAGGCGGTGTATCTCGTCTATGAAGAGCACATCGCCTTCCTGCAAGTTGGTCAGGAGCGCGACCAGATCGCCGGTCTTCTCGATCACGGGGCCGGCGGTCGAGCGCAACTCGGCACTCATCTCGTTGGCGACGATGTTGGCGAGCGTGGTTTTCCCTAAGCCGGGTGGACCAGTCAGCAGCACGTGGTCGAGCGCCTCGCGCCGTTGCGTCGCGGCGCGCATGAAGACGCGCAGGTTGTCCTTCGCCTTCTTCTGCCCGATGTACTCGGCGAGCCGCGTCGGGCGCAGCGACAACTCGAATTGTTGCTCCTCGTCGATCATCGCGACATTACGCACGCCCGCTGGCTCAAGTTCTTCGGCCATCTCAGCCTTTCGACAGCAACCGCAGACTGCGGCGCAGGAGCAGTTCGACTGTTAGCTCGCCGCCGTCTTGCATGGCCTGTGCAACGGCCTTTTCGACGGCGTTTTTCTGGAAGCAGAGTTGGACGAGCGCGGCGAGCGTGTCGTCGTGCAGGTTGTCCTCGGGCGGTTGGCCGTCCGCGCCGCCGGGCTGCGCCGCGAGTTGTTCTTCGAGCGCGGGCGACGAAAGCGCGCTCATCTTGTCGCGCAACTCGATGACGAGTCGCTCGGCGGTCTTCTTGCCGACGCCCGGCGCGGAGGTCAGCCGCGCAAGGTTGCTGGTGCGAATCGCCGTGATGATCTCGTCCGCGCTCATGCCTGAAAGCATGGCGATGGCGGACTTCGGCCCGATGCCGCTCACCGAAATCAAGAGCGTGAACAGTTCGCGCTCGCGCGCAGTCTTGAAGCCGAAGAGTTGCAGCGCGTCCTCGCGCACGTGCGTGTAGATGCGGAGCGAGACTTGTGCGCCCGCATCGGCCATGTCGTAAAAGGTCGTGACCGGAATCGTCACTTCATAGCCGATGCCGTTCACGTCGAGGATGACACTGGTTGCTTGTTTTGCGAGTAATGTGCCGGATAGGTGCGCGATCATTCGTTACAGCTTTACGTCGAGCGAAGATTTCGGGAACGTCTCGATTGTGCGCCTGAATTGTAGTGGATGCGCAGGGCTTCGGCAACGCGCGACTGCGGCCCCTTCTTTTCGCTTCCAGCCCGCGCGCGTTATACTGCCGGCGGCAGGACAAGACCACGCGATGAAGTCGGAGAAAATTTCGGAACTGACGACGAACCGCTTGAGCGTCTATCTGCGCTGCCTGAATCTGCTGGCGGACGCGGGCGTCAACACGGTCTCGTCGCAGGCGCTCGCCGATCAGTTTCATCTCAACTCGGCGCAGATCAGAAAAGACCTCGCCCATTTCGGCGAATTCGGCACACGCGGCGTCGGCTATTCAGTGGATGAATTGCGCCGGCACATCACGCAGATTCTAGGCTTAGACACCGCGCATCGCGTCGGCATCATCGGGGCGGGCAACTTGGGCGCGGCGCTCGCCAACTACGACGGCTTCATGGCCTCGAACTTCCGCGTCGTCGCGCTCTTCGACAACGACCGCGCGAAGATCGGGCGCAAACTTGGCCGCGCAGAAGTTCTCGTCCACGACGTAGGCAAGATCGCGCGTGTGGTGCAGGCAGAAAAGATTGACGTGGCCGTCGTCGCTGTGCCCGCGCGCGTGGCACAGCGCGTGTTGAATCAAGTGATGTCGGCCGGCATCCGTGCGGTCTTAAACTTCGCGCCCGTGCGCTTGAAGGCGCGGCTCAGCGTCAAAGTGAAGACGGTTGATCTGACGATCTCGCTCGAATCGCTCTCGTACTTCCTCGCGCGCCCGCAGGCAACGAGCATGACCAACCCGCACAGCCTCCCATCGGCGAGCGTGCGTAATGCGGAGAGAATGAAGCCACTACCCACTAAGGAGACATCATGAGCGAAGACCTCACACAAAAATTGCCACAGAGTCCTTTTGAAGAGCGTGTGCTTGCAGAGTTCGCAGCCATCCGCCAAGACCTTGCCACGCAACGCGATATGATCGCAAGATTAGACGGTCATATGACCTCTCTCGATACACGCTTGACCTCGGTCGAGACACGGTTGACTATGTTGGAAGAAAAGGTTGACACGCGGCTGCGCGAGACGCGTCCGATCTGGGAAGGCATCTTGCAGCGTTTGACGCAGATCGAGGCGGCACTTGATACGCTCAATCGGCAATTCAGGACGCTGATCAGGGACGCATTCGACCTACGCTCGCGCGTCGAGAAGTTAGAAGACAATCAGCCTGCGACTTGAGGGCAATGAACATGCGCCTTCTTAAAAGAATATTGCCGCTCCTGTTAACCATTACGGTTAGTGGTTGGTTAGTTAACCGGCTGGAGTTTATTGACGAGAGCCGGATCGAGACGATGCTAGGGGACGAAAACCTGCTGTGCTATGACAGCTTTAAAAACTGCAAAGATGTCATCACCGAAGGTACACCTTTCCGTACCAATCAAGTTGTTGAGCCGGAGTACACAGAAAAAGCGCGGGAGGACAAGATCGAGGGCGTAGTACGGTTGCAGGTGGTTTACGCGGCAAATGGCGAAGTTACAAACGTGACTACTCTTACACATTTGCCTGACGGATTAACTGAGGAAGCAGTCAAAGCTGCTAAGCAAATTCAATTCACCCCGGCGACACTTCATGGCATACCTATCTCTGAGGCGACAGAGTTCGAATACGTGTTCACTTTAGAAGGCCCCTTTGCTGGTAAAGGTAAATACAGATAAGGGTAAAGCAGTATGCGGGCTTTAAGGTCTAACAATGGATGAGCAGACCGCGCGGCGCGAGATTGTGCGCGTCGGCCAGTTGATGTATGAGCGCAGTTATGTCGTCTCGTCGGACGGCAATGTGAGCGTGCGACTGGACGACGGGCGCATCGTGGCCACGCCGACGCAGACGTGTAAGGGGCGCATGACGGAGGACGCGCTCGCCATCACGGACATCGAAGGTAAGCCGCTCAGTGATCGCAAGGCGTCGAGCGAGTTGGCGATGCACTTGCTGATTTATCGTGAACGGCCGGAAATGAAAGCGGTGTGCCACGCGCACCCGCCGCATGGCTCGGCGTTCGCGGTCGCGGGGCTGGCGATTGATCAGCCGATCTTGTCGGAAGTGATTTTGACGTTGGGCTGCGTGCCGCTCGCGCAGTACGGCACGCCTTCGACCGACGAGTTGACGACAGCGATGCGTCCGCTCGTCAAGCATCACAACGCGCTGTTGATGGCGAACCACGGCGCGGTCGCTTACGGCGCGGACGTATGGCAGGCGTTCGACCGGCTGGAGACTTTGGAGCATACGGCGAAGATCGCGATCCTCGCGCGTGCGCTCGGCGGCGCGCAGAATCTGTCGCCCGACGCGATTGAAAAATTGATCGACGTGCGCGAGCGCGCCGGTTATCTGGACGAGCGTGCGCGCTGTCAATCGTGCGGTTATCTGCATGAGACAAAGATCACCTGCCCGACGGGCGAGCGTGCAGACGCCGATGCACCACGCACGACAGGGACGAGCGCAACGACGAACGGCGCGGGCAAGATCAGTCTGACGCGCGAAGAGTTGATCGAGTTGTTGGCGCAGGCGACGCAATTGCAGCCGAAGCGCATGTGAGGACCGCTTGCGGCCGCCGCGCGATTCGCGCATGATGAGTTAACACACAAGCTTTACGATTCAGGCAATGACAGGAGCGAGAGCAGATGGCACAGGAAGCACTCGGCATGGTTGAGACGAAGGGGCTGGTGGCGATGATTGAAGCCGCGGACGCGATGGTCAAGGCCGCGAACGTGACGCTCGTGGGCTACGAGAAGATCGGCGCGGGGTTTGTGACCGCGATTGTGCGCGGCGACGTGGCGGCGGTGAAGGCCGCGACGGATGCAGGCGC
>JBBRYU010000330.1:0-4021 GCA_038237345.1 Pyrinomonadales bacterium | reverse complement strand
CCCCCCCGCGCCCCCCCCCCCCCCCCATTCAAATTTGCCCGCCGTCATTTGGCTCCACAAAATCATCCCCGGCGGGGGGGGGGGCCCCCCCGCCCCCCCCCCGCTTTTCCATCTTACTTCGCTTTAGCCGGCGTGCCATCCATGCGCTGCCATGCGCCGGACTGGATGAAACTCGCCCAGTAGAATGGGTGACTGCGCTCTTCAGACTGTACACTCTGGTTCTGCTCTCCACCCAGCCCGCGCTGGCCGCGTGTGCCCGCGCGTTGCGGTTTGCTTTTGATCATAGCCAGTTGCACGTGGCGCAAAGCTTCCGTGCGCCCTTCGCCCGCTTGCAAGCGTGTGTAGTAACCGACCATCAGATCGCGCGTCGCAGTGTCGGAGACTTGCCACAGGCTGATCACTTGACTCTCCGCGCCCGCGAGCACGAGCGCACGCCGCAAGCCATAGACACCGTCGCCGGTCTTCACTTCGCCCAAGCCGGTCTCGCAGGCCGAGAGCACGACGAGTTGCGTGCCCCAGAGATCGAGGCCGGCGGCTTCGAGCGCGGTCAGGATGCCGTCCTCGCCCGTGCCGCCGGCGCGCCCGTTCGCGCCCGCGAACGCGAGGCCCGAGCGCAACAGCAGATTCTCGCCCGGCGGCGCAGTTGGCTTAGGCGCGCTACTGCTGCTGCCGTTGCCGAGCGCGAGACCGCGCGCCTCAATCTGTGTACTGGCCGGCTGGTTCTTTAGGAAGAAGCCGTGCGTGGCGACGTGCAGAATGCGCGGCCCGGTCACCCCTTTGAGCGCGGCCTCGGTCGCCTGTTCTTTCGTAAAGACCTGTGGCGCAGATAGGAGCGCACTGATCGCGTCGGCCTCTTGGGCGGTGCCGGGTAGACGATTGAAGTGCGCGTTCGTCATCTCCGCCGAACGGCGCACGCTCAAGGCCGGCTCTGCCTGCGCCGTCGCCACGTTGGCATCGGCGTCGAAGACCGGATCGGCAAACAGCGTCGCGCTTTGTCTGCTCGCGACCCGCACGCCGAGGCGCAACAGGTCGCGCCCGCTCGTCAGGTAAGTGAGCGTATAAGACTCGACGAGATAGCGGTTCTGCTCGTCCACGAGCGCGCCGAACGGAATCAAGTTCAATGCGCCGTCGGGCGAGACGAAGAGCGTGCGCGTGTCGCCAAGCATCTCGCGGACGGGGCGCATGATACGCTCGTCAACCGTGCGCGCGAGTGGTTGCACATCCTTGCGGCGCGGATCGGCGAGCGCGGCCCGCCACGCGCTGATCGCTTGCTCCACAGTTGCGGCTTCGCCTAACTCAACCCAGCGCGGCGCACCCTTGCGTTGCAGCACGTAGGCCGCGTAACGGCCGGGCGCAAGTTTCTGCGCCCGTGCGTCCACGGGCCGATAAAGCACAAACTCGACGAGCGCCGCGTCGGCGGGCACGGCCTGTTGCACGGCGGCGAGCGTGACCGTCTGCGCTTGCGCGCGAAACTCAGCGCTGCGTGTGCTGACCTGCGTCTCAAGGCGCTCGATCTCGCTCTGCAACTTGCTGCGCGCCGCCTCGTGCGCGACCGGGCCGTCAGTGCCGACGCCGTGCAGCAAGAGCGTAGAGAGTTGCGCGCGGGCGGTGGATAATTGATCGAGCAGTTGCTGATCGGCCGGATTGAGCCGGCGGCGCAACGCGCTGATCTGATCGGTCATCGCATCGAGGGCGCGCCCTTTGCGGCGCAGGACGGTGGTGAGCGCAAGGCGCGCGGCCGTCATGTCGCCGGGCAGCGCGTGCAGGTGGAGCGAGACGGTATAGTTGGTTTCGGGCGCGACCGTGGCGCTGTAGAGTTGCTTACGCCGCTCCGAGCCGGTGGTGAGAACGAGCGCGAGCGTCTCTTCGCGTATGTCGTCGGCGCGCGTGATGAGCGGGAGCGCGCGGGCCGGCGCGCCCTTAGCCTCAGACAAGATCGCCATGTTGGTCAGCACAGAGGCCGTGTCGGGGTGGCGCGGCCCCAACGCGCGTTCGCGGATCGCCAGCGCCCGCTGGTAGAGCGGGCCGGCGCGCTCGAAGTCTTGCTGATCTTGATACAGCGCGGCCAGATTGTTGAGCGCGAGGGCGACATCCGGGTGCTGCGGCCCCAACGCCTTTTCCCTGATCGCCAGCGCGCGTTGCAGGAGCGGCGCGGCGCGCGTGTAGTCGTGCTTGAGATCGTAGAGCAGCGCGAGACCGCTGAGCGTCATGGCCACGTCCGGGTGCGCCGGCCCCAGCAACTTTTCGCGCGTCGCCAGCGCGCTTTGGTAGAGCGGTTCGGCGCGCTCAAGGTCACGGCGTTGCAAATAAAGGTTGGCGAGGTTATGCCGATCCTGTGCGACCTCCACGTGCTCGAGCCCGTACACCTTCTCATCAATCGCCAGCGCACGTTGTTCCAGCGCTTCGGCGCGCTCAAAATCGCCCATGGTCTCGTATAACTCGGCCAAATTACTGAGCAGAGTGGACAGTTTCGGGTTGTCCGCGCCGAGGTCTTTTTCAAAGATGGGCAGCGCGCGTTGCAAGTTCTGTTCAGCGCGCACGTATTCGCCGCGCTCGCGGTAGATCGTCGCGCCGTTGATCAGTCCGATGGCGTAGAGGAAATGCTCCGGCCCATACGCCTTCTCGCGCAGCGCGAGGGCGCGCCGCTGGAGCGGCGCGGCGCGGTCGAGGTCGGCCTTGGCCACGTAGAGCGTGGCCAAATTATCAAGCGGCCCGATCAGCTTCGGATCGTCGGGGCCGACCGCCTTCTCCATCAACGCCAGAGCGCGCTTCAACGCCGGCTCGGCGCGCACATAATCGGCCTGCCGGCGATAGACATTGGCCAGCGAGACGAGGTTGAGGGCGAGGTCGTAATTATCTGCCTCTTTCGCCTGCTCATTGATCGCCAACTTGCGCTCATAGAGCGTGGCGGCGCGCTCATAGTCGCCCAGATCGTTGGCGATGGCGGCGGCTTGGCTGAGGAAGAGCGTAAGGTTAACGTCGTCGGGTTTGAGCGTCTTTTCGGCAATTGCTAACGCGCGCCGGGCATACGGTTCGGCGCGGCGATAATCATCCTTCTTCTGGTACAGCCGCGCAATTTGGACGAGCGGCGTGGCGACGAACTCATTGTCCGGCCCGTAGGTCTGCTCGTACAGCACCAGGATACGTTCAACTAGCGGGATAGCTTCGTCGTACTTCTCCGCGGTTTCAAGCTTGATGGCTTGATTAAACAGCTTGTTGGTCTCTTTCAGCATCTCGCCGAGCGCCGCCAACTGCTCTCCGGTCAGCTGCTTTTGCGGCGACTGCGCTGGCTGCGGCGGTTGCTGCCCGCGCACTATCATTGCCGCCCCGCCCCCGCACAAACAGAGCAGCACGACCAATAGCAATAACTTCACTCGCCGCTTCGTTGCGCTCATATTGAACACCTCCCGCCGGTAGACCATAAGCTTGCGTCTAGCCGTGCCGTGTTGACGTGAGACACTGCTTGACGAAACCCGGGGTCGCGGCCCTTGCGTTCTCATTTGCGTGCTGCCAGCGCATTCTATCACTTGGGGGATTTTGTTTCTGTGCTAAGTGCAATACGGCAGGCGCGCACGCTTCAGTTTTGAGTGGTCGCTTGAGTCATACGCGCGCACCTGTGTAGAATGGGCGTGAGGCTAACAACCGAAGTGTCCCCGCCTGAAGCGGAGCTTCGCTACTCCAACCGACAGGAATCATTGAAACATATATGAGCACCGTCATTGATATGCCGCCGCCTGCGCCGATTGAGAAGCATCACGAAGAGGTCGAGACCGTCACCATCCGCTTCGCGGGCGATTCGGGTGACGGCATGCAACTCACCGGCACTCAGTTTACGAACACCTCGGCCGTGCTCGGCAACGACATCTCCACGCTGCCCGATTTCCCCGCCGAGATTCGCGCGCCCGCCGGCAGTCTGCCCGGCGTCTCCGGTTTTCAGTTGAACTTCTCTTCACAGGACATACGCACGCCCGGCGATCAGCCGAACGTGCTCGTGGCGATGAACCCGGCCGCGCTCAAAGTT
>JBBRYU010000329.1:0-4036 GCA_038237345.1 Pyrinomonadales bacterium | reverse complement strand
CCTGTCCCGTCAGAAACATCGCGCAGATGATCACGTCGCACTGGTAAAGGAGCGTCATCAGAAACGCGCCGAGTCGTTGGGCGGTCGCGCCGGGGCGCGAGTCGTAAGTCTCCGAGATCGATTTGGCGATGGGGAAGATGATGCCGCCGGCCCGTGCGCCATTGGAAGGGATGACGGCGGCGAGCAGCATGTCCGTGCCGACGAGCGCGTAACCAAGGCCGAGCGTGCGCCGTCCGATGGCGCGAATAAAGAGCAGCGCGATGCGCCGGCCCAAGCCGGTCTTGATCATGCCGCGCGAGATGAAGAACGCCGCGAGTACGAGCCAGACAATCGGATCAGCGTAGCCGCCCAGCGCTTGATTAACCGGCAGCGCGCCCGTCAGTGCGACGGCCGTTACGCCCAACAGCACGACCGCGCCGCCGGGCACGGGGCGCACGATGGAGCCAACAATCGTGGCGACGAAGATCGCCAGCAGCCGCCACGCCTGCGGAGTGATCCCTTCCGGGCGCGGCAAGAGCCACACGACGAGCGCCGCGGCCAAGACCACTGCCCACTTGAGCAGCGTCATGCGCCGGTGTCTGCGGGTCACGACCCCGTCGGCCGTTGCCGCTGCGGGGCGCGCAGCGGAGTCGCTCATGTCGGCTGAAGGCTTATCCATGCAGTCTGGTTTTTACGATCCTGCGTGGTGCAGGGCTGGTATGACGGGAGTATAGTAGCACTTCGTTGTGCGTGGTCGCGCTTCGTCATACATACGTTACTGCCTGTGAGCGCCTTATGAATCTAAGCGTCAAGATCAGTCTCCTCGCCGCCGGCCTGTTTCTGCTCGTGGGCATGTTGCTGGGCATTGTGAAGTATAGGCGCATTATGACGAGTCCCGCACACCGCGCGCCCGTTTACATAGACATCGCGCATCGCGCCGCCTTCCTCTACAGCTTCGCCGCGCTCGTCATCGCGCAGCTACTTGTGTACAGCCCTTACTCGACCGCCGTGCAACTCGCGGCGGCCCTCGTGCCGCTCGCCTTCTTTGCGATCACCATCATGGGCTACGCCGCGCACGGCTTTAAGGACGACACGGACAACATCTTCGCCGAACGCAACTTCACCACGACGTGGTACATGTACCTGCTCATCATTGGCGAGGTCGGCGGCCTATGCATCATCCTCTGGGGCTTCATCACGACGCAGTTCTTAACTAAATGATCCGCGCGGAATGATGAGTTAAAAGCGAAACGTAACGGACGGGACGACAAAGTACCTCAACTCCCGCACTAAAAAGTCGTTGACTTTTACTCCCGGACTTAATTAAGATACTTAATAAAGTTTCTTAACTAAGTCGGCGGCGTTTGATAGGGACCTGGTTCCAAATGAAAACTTCAGGGGTAGCGGGTGGGAGTTTGAACGCGCGGGGGATGCGGGCGCATAACTCCGAGCATCTGCTCCGCTTGATGAAAAAACTCGGCCCTATTTCCCGGGCCGATCTCAAACACCACACGCGCTTGAGTCCGCCGACCGTTTCGGCGCTAGTCAATAAGCTGCTGCGCGTGGGTTTGCTTGAGGAGCATGGGGAGGGAGTCTCCACTGGCGGCCGCAAGCCCCAACTGATCTCCTTCAACGCGCGCTGTGGGGTCGTGGTGGGCGGCAAAATCGGGACGACGGCGGTGCAACTCGCCCTGAGCGATATGAATGGGGATTGGATCGAGCGGCAGCAGTTTCCGCTCACCGACACCCGCCCGCATGCGCTGGTGAAGCTCATAGCTGCCGCCGTCAGGAACATGGTCAAAACCGCCGGCTGCGCCCGCGTGCCGTTGTATGCCGTGGTCGTGGGCGCACCGGGCATGACTGACATCAAGCGCGGGGTGGTGCTTGAGGCCGCCAATCTGGACGGCTGGGTGGATGTGCCCGCACGCGATCTGCTGCACAAAGCACTGGGCGTGCCGGTGACGATAGATAACGACGTAAATCTCGCCGCCATCGGCGAGCACTGGCGTGGTGGCGCACGCGGTATCCACAATTTCGTGTTCCTCTCGTTTGGCACTGGCATCGGGGCAGGCATACTCATCGACGACAAAATACATCGGGGGCATCGCTGGCACGCCGGTGAGATCAGCCACCTCAATTTAGAGTTCCGGGAGTGGGCGACGGATTTCGGCGCGGCCGGCTACCTTGAATCATACTTAGCGCCGCCACCGCGCACCGGGGCCAAGCGTGCGCCCAGACGCAACCAAGGCCAGTTGGATGAAGATGCGATCTCGCGCCTCGGTACTGCCGTCGCCAACATTGCCACCATCATTGATCCGGAACTGATCGTGTTCGGCGGGCGCGTTATCCTCTCGCAGCCGGAACTGTTAGCGCGTGTACACAAGGTGGCGGCTACCATCGCTCCCAATTGCCCCGACATCCGTGCTACGGAACTTGGCGAAGACGCTGCGTTGTATGGCAGTGTGTGCGTCGCACTGAACTTGGCGCATGAGTCACTGCGGGAAATCTTGCACGACGCGCGCGCCGTCGCTTAACGAACGTGAACTGCGGAGCGGCTGCGCGCCCGGCCGCTGCAAAGCGGCGGCAATCGTCCGCCTTGCTAAAGTAAATTCGGTTAAGTCTAGCTAAAAGGAGATTCGACTATGCACGCCCCGCAACGTATCACGCTTAATAACTCTATTGGCAGAATCCGACATGGCGCTTCCGCTGCGCTCCGGTTGGCGCTCCTGTGCATAGCCTGCGCGCCGCTTGTCTGTGCCCAATCGCAGGCCCTCAACGGGCAGATCGAAGGGACGACCACGGACGCCAATGGCGCGACGGTGCCTAACGTGGCCATCACGGCCACTAACATAGAGACAGGCGCAGAGCGGAAGGTGACGAGTGACGAGAACGGCATCTACCGCATTCCGCTACTGCCGCTTGGCACCTACCGGCTCGTCGCGGAAACGCCGAACTTCAAGCGGTTCGAACAGAGCGGCATCACATTGACGACAGGGCAGTCCGCGACGGTCGAAGTCAAGCTGGAAGCAGGGCAGATTTCCGAGGTGGTGATCATCGATAGCGACGTGCCCATCGTTGATCCGGGCAGAACCGATCTTGGGCGCGTGATGACTACGAATGAAGTGCGCAATCTCCCCTTGGTCTCGCGCAACCCGTACAACTTTTCGCTGTTGCAAGCGAATGTGACGGGGCGCCCCAATTCTGAATTTGGCGTGCCGCGGATCAACGCCAATGGTTACGCGCGGCGCACCAACTATCTACTCGACGGCAACAACAACACACAAGCTGACCGCGCGGGGATTCGCTTGATGCCGCTCTCGGAAATATTTGTCAGCGAAGTGCAACTGGTGACAAACGGCTTCGCGGCTGAGTTTGGCAACACGCCGGGCTTGATTATGAACGCCGTCACCCCGACCGGCACGAACAGCTATCACGGCTCGGCCAGCTACCGCTTCCGCCGTACGCCGTTTTCGTCGCGCACCTTCTTCCTCCCCCTTACGTCGCCGAAAGCGGGGACGAAGGTTGACGACTTCGCGGGTTCAATCGGCGGCCCCATCATACGCGACCGCTGGCATTTCTATACCGGCTATGAGCGGGTCGCGCGCGATCTGGCGGGCGAGCCACAGCGCGTCATCACCATCAGTCCGGCCAACCAGCAGGCGCTGATTGCCGCCGGCGTGCCAGCGAGCGCGTTTCCGGGCACGATCCCGGCCGCTCAAAAGGTGCCGTTCTTCATCGTCAGCACAGACGCACAATTTGATGAAGCTAACCGGCTGACTGTGCGCTACAACCGTTTTCGCAATCTGTCGCCGGACAACATCGCGGGCGGCATCACGACCCTCCAGCGCAGCATCGACTTCGTCGATGCATCCGACTCCGTCGGCGTACAACTAATCTCCACTTTCTCCCCGACGTGGTTAAACGAGTTCCGCTACCAGTACGCGCGCCGCAACTCACAAAACTTGCCGAACGCTAACTCCGGCACGCGCCCGTCCATCGTCGTCTCCGGCATCGCCAACTTCGGCGCGCCCGAAGACGCGAACACACTGATCCCGCT
>JBBRYU010000328.1:0-4060 GCA_038237345.1 Pyrinomonadales bacterium | reverse complement strand
GGAGGTGAAGATGACCACCGGATGCTGCGTGCGATCAGATGTCCCGGTCTCGGCATCGTAGATGCCAATCGGCTGATCGTAGCGCGGCACATGACTGTAACCGCATTCGCAGAGTTGCAGCAGCATATCCTGCAAATGTTCGGGGAGCTTATCCACTTCGTCGAAAAGGAAGAGCGGAACCTGACCGGTCTGCGCTGCCCAGGCGTATGCGTGAAGCGCTTCGCCAAACTTCAGAAAGCGCATCGTGAACTGCGCCGCTTGCGCTTCCTCCAAAGTCATCGCCCTTGACGCGACGGCCTGAATCACTGACTGGTTCTGTGCTTCCTTGTCCCACTCGTAGAGGATATCGGCGAGGCGCAGTCCATCCATGCCTTGCAGGGGAAAGAGCGTCATGTTGCAGGCTTGTTGGAGCGCATATGCGGCTGCGGTCTTGCCTGCTCCGGCTTCGCCTTCGATGAGCCACGGCTTGCCGCTTCGTAGGGCCTGCACCAGATCATTCAACAGTGGTCGTTGGATCATGTAACCGGTTGTGGCTAGGCTTGCGGCTAACGCCCCAGCACCGCCGGAGGCTAAAAGCTCGCGGGGGTTGAGCGAAGGCAAATGTGGTCTCGACGGCGGAATCATCTTTCCTGCTCCATCGAAGCGAGAACACCTTGCGCGACGCGGCGCATCTCCAGCGTCATGCGCGGCAGGACGGCGCGAATCTGCTCCGGCGTGCCCGTTGTGATGAGCACGGCTAATTGCTCATCGCTTAACTGCGTACCGGCTCGCGATAGTGTTGGATCGGCAAGACGCTCAAGCTCAGACGAGGGCAGGCTCGTTAAGGCATCAGCGCCCTGCGCGTCACGCGGCATCTGCATCACGAGCACATATCCGGTTGACCCCGCCGTTACTTCGACAAAGCCGCTGCGGTTATTTCCATTTCCGGCGATGCCGTTCAATTCCGCCGTGAGCGCGCCTGTGGCGCGCGCGCCTCCGTAACCGTAAACGTCGCCTACCACTACGGGGCGCCGACCAATTGTTCCGGCAACAACGCCGAGCGCATCAACCGCGACTGCGCCGGCTTGTCGTAACGCGCGTGACCAACCGCCTCCGATTTTATGCTTCCTGCCGCGCAGGCCGTCCGTTCCGTCACCGCCGAGCACGTTGCCTTGCAGACGCACCATCTTGTTTGTTTGAGGGTCAATGAAGCCGATGAGGGCGACATACGCGCGCCCGATCTCGTAATCAGCGCCACGCACGGTGCCGTAGAGTTCAGTGCCGCGCGCGATAGACCACCCTTGCCCACCCACGTCGCGCGTCAGTTGCATTCGCACGAGCGACTCGGTTCGTAAGGTGTAGACGGTGCCGAGAGTGCGGACGGGCAGCATCGTGCCAAGCGGCGGTAAAGCGACCGTGCGATTCTCTGTGACTTCGCTATCTCTGCTTTCACTTCCCCCGCTCGCACCATTGCGATTGATATTGTCACTATCGCGCGAACTGCCTGCTGATGCTCTCTCATTAATGATTTGGTTGACGCGGATAGAGCGTTCGGTGTTTGCGCCGGAGGATGACCCGGCGCGCGTCGCTGAGCTTGCGCTCACGTTCCGCGTCGCATCGGAAGACGTAGTTTGTCCCGTCTGTCGTGCTGCATCTGTACCCACTTGCTGCTGTTGCGACAACGATTGGTCAACAGTGGTCGAGTAAGCGTCCACTGGCGGTCTATCGGTGATTGGTGTGCCGCCGTTCGGCAAAATACCTACCTGCGGAATGGTGGTTTCGGAGACACTTGGCGCAGGCTTGTTCGGATTGTTAAGCGCACGGGCGATTTCTTCGGCGGTTAATTCTCCCGCTGGAGGTTCAGCGACTCCCGTCTTATTCGACTCAGGCGATGTTCTCACCTGCAATGACATCTCATTTTTGTTAGAATTGTTGAACAACCAGAAGTAAGCGACGAGAAACATGATTAAGCCAAAGGCACACATCGCTGCCAGTCCGACCAGAGCGCGCCGCAGTCGCCCTCCTCGCTTCTCTTCCCGCTTTAAATCATGCGTTGCCTGCTCGTCGCCTTCTCCGAGCGACACTTCAGCGTCGTCATCGAGCAGAATCTCATCATCGAAATCCGCTTCTTCAAGACGCGAAGTTCTCACGCCGGGCGCTTGAGAATTATTCCCCACCGTAGCCGTTCCGGTGTTCAGCCCGGCGCGCGGAGGTTGATCATCACCGCTGCTTTTGTGCCCGTTGCCACCCAGCCCATTACCGTTGCCATTGTTGTTAATCATCGAATCAACTCCTCCGCGCTTCCGGGTGCTCATAGTGCAGTTCCTTATTTCCGCGCATGAGTTCTCTACTTTGTTTCGATAGATGAAGCACTTGTAAGCGCGGTGGAAGCGGGCGCATCGGCGGCTTCGATCTGCGCGACGGACAATCGCAGGCGTTGCATTGACCCGAGCGTCGGCATCTCGTAAACGATGGCGTAATAGGCGACCGCGCTCGCCGGGATTGCGCCGCCGAGTGCTGAGGTTTCCATGTATAACTTCGCAATGCTTTGAATCTGCACCGGGCGCGACTTGTCATCCATCGTCGCAATATCCAGGTCCGGTTGACCTGCGACCAGGCGCAGCCCCGCAGATGACGTGTTGCGCACGGCAACCACCGTTAAGCGCAGCCTGTCGTTAATCTCAAGAGGTGCGAGCGCCGCAACCGAGAGGCCGTTCGTCGAGGCGCTCCAGCCAGTGAACTTCTGCGGCGCAGCAAGGGAGGTAGAAAGCGCACGTTGTGCCTCTTTCACCATGTCTTTGGAGCGGGTGCGTTGCAGCTTTTCCTTCTTTTTGCCTCGTTCCTTATCGCCGCCGCCATCACTTGTTCCAGCGGCGCTACCAGTTGCCAGGACCATCTCGGCGGCAGGTGACGGAGTTGAGGTGAGTGAACCTGTAGCAGTCTCGGCATTCGTGGCATTAACGCGGGCTGACGTAGTGGGTGGCGCAGATGTGTCTTTGCCATCGAGGTTGACCGCCAAGCCCACCGCCCGCCGTGCCGCGACCACCTCTTCGCGCGAGTACATTACGACGCAACGATGCGCCATGCGTGCCAAGTCCCGCACCGGGTAGAACACGAACGTGACAAACATGCCCGATTGCATCTGCACGGAGACGGAAGCCAGTGGCTCTACGGAGCGGCGCGAGTCGGGGGGCGGGACGACGAAATCTTTTCCGGCCCGAAACACGAGAAAGTGATCGGAGCCGAGCGTCGGCGAATTGTCGTAGGTGACGAGCTGCGAGCCGCCCGGATGCACGGCGAAGAAATTATCCGAGGCGGGAAACTCGATGATCGCCGGACCGTGCTGCGCGAGTCCCAGGCGAATAATCGGATCTTGATTTCCCTTCACCGTGACCTGAGCTTGACCGAATAGATATTCAGGCTCCGCAGGCTGGTTCACGTAAGCAACGGGCACCGCCGCCGCTGCTGGGCGGTTCGCCGCTGCTGTCGCCCTTCCTCTCAGATTGCCGGCTGAAGCACGACCACGACGACGACTTTCACGAGGACTACTCCTTCTTGTCACATCAGACGGGGTTTCCGAAGTGCGCGTGACTGATTGTTGCGCATTGACAGAAACACCGAGGGTGGCGAAACCGCCGACACAGAGTATTAAGGGAATGAGAATCTTACTGAGCTGGTACATCATGTTTCTCCAGAGATGTTGTATGGCGTCGCTCGGGCTAAACAAGAGCGCCCCCGTTCATTTATTTACCGGGTTCCGGCGTTACTTGACGCGTCTTCGGGCTTGGTAGAAGAACCGACCTCGTTCGGGCTTTTCAGTTCGTTCCAGTCGAACCAATCCACCAGGTAGCCGGTGCGCAGGTTCCGATCATCGCGCCCTAGTTGATCGCGGTTTAGTTTGACGACGACGTTCATTTGCCGTGTCTCTTCAACCGATGCGCCGTTCACGATGCGCGTCAGTCGCTGAATCCCGATTGCGCGCACCGTGAAAGGGTCGTTCGCATCAATCGTGACGGTTTGCGGCGTCCACACCGCCTGCCAACTCTCCGTCGCTTGCTGCTCCAAAATTCGATTGTCTTTG
>JBBRYU010000327.1:0-4072 GCA_038237345.1 Pyrinomonadales bacterium | reverse complement strand
CGCACCGAGAATTTCGGCTTCCGATTCGATTTCGCGATTAACGATTTCTTCGCCATAACACCTCAGAGGTCAGAGGTCGGAGGTCAGAGGTTAGTGCTGCGGTCTTTACTGACCTCTAACCTCTAACCTCTGACCTCTACTGTAGTCTGAACGGCATGCCCAACGCCTTCAACAGCGCGCGTGCGTGCTCGTCGTTGCGCGCGGTTGTGACGATGGAGATGTTCATGCCGCGCGTTTTATCCACCTTATTGAAATCAATTTCCGGGAAGATCAATTGCTCGCGGACGCCGATGGTATAGTTGCCGCGCCCGTCGAACGACTTCGGCGAGACGCCACGAAAGTCGCGCACGCGCGGCAACGCCACCGACACGAGCCGGTCGAGAAACTCGTACATACGGTCGCCCCTGAGCGTGACCATTGTGCCGATGGGCATGCCGGCCCGCAGTTTGAACGACGCGATGGACTTCTTCGCCTTCGTCACGACCGGCTTCTGCCCCGCGACCACAGTCAACTCGGTCGCTGCCGTGTCTACGATCTTCGAGTTGGCGACAGCCTCGCCCAACCCCATGTTGAGCACGATCTTCACCACTTTCGGCACCGCCATCGGGTTCTTGATGTCGAACTCTTTGGCCAACGCCGGCGCGATCTCGCGCTGATAACGCTCTTTCAATCTTGCCGCCATTGCTCCCACCTTTCGTCCGGGTCTCGCCTGTTAAAGCGTTTCCGGACTCACATCATTATTGCTTTACTTCTCAAAAGCCTGCCCGCTCTTCGCGGCCACGCGCCGCTTCGTGCCGTCGCCTTCAACGTCGTAACGCACGCGCGTCGGCGCACCCGACTGCGGATCGATCAACTGCACGTTCGAGATGTTGATGAACGCCTCGCGGTCGATGATACCGCCGCCGCGATTCGCGGCCGGGTTGGCGCGTTGATGCTTCTTGGCCATCGCCACGCCCTCAATCTTGATCTTGTTCTCGCGCGGCAACACTTCCAGCACGCGCCCGCGCTTACCGTTATCGCGCCCGGCGATCACGACCACCTGATCGCCCTTGCGAATTTTCGCGCGTTTAATTCCCTGTTGTGCCATCTTGTTAAATCACCTCCGGCGCGAGCGAAACGATCTTCATAAAGTTGCGGTCGCGCAACTCACGCGCGACCGGCCCGAAGACGCGCGTGCCGATGGGCGTGTCATCCGGCTTGATCAGCACGCACGCATTCTGATCGAAGCGGATATAAGTGCCATCCTTGCGCCGCACCTCTTTGCGCGTGCGCACGATCACCGCGCTATGCACCGTGCCCTTCTTCACCGCCCCATCCGGCGCGGCCTCTTTGACCGTCACCTTGATGCGATCACCCAGATTGGCCGTGCGCCCGGTCGAACCACCGATACTCATAATCATCTTCACACGCCGCGCGCCCGAATTATCGGCCACGTCCAGCGAGGTCTGCATTTGAATCGCCATGACAAACTCCTGAATTGATCCATTGATTCATTTACTCATTGAATCAATGAACAAATGATTTAATGAATCAATTACTTCTCGGCCTTCTGCACCACTTCGACCACGCGCCAACGCTTGCGCGCCGACAACGGGCGCGTCTCAACGATGCGCACTTTGTCGCCCACGGTCGCGTCCGTCTCGTTGTGCGCCATAAACTTTGACGTGCGCCGTACATAGCGACGATACTTCGGATGCTTGATCAAACGATCCACACGCACCACGACCGTCTTCTGCATCTTGTCTGACGCCACGACGCCGACCTTCTCCGCCCGCCGCCCGCGCTTACCGGCCTCCGTGCTGGCTGCGTTGCCCGCCTGCGCGTCCACGTTCGCGCCCGCCATCGCTTCGTCGCTCAACGCCGCCGTCTGCTCTTGATTTTCTTCTGCCATCACAAATCCTCGTGCGTCGTGAAACGAGAACTCAATTCACGATCTGCATTTAACTGTTACGCCGCCTGCGCGCTCTGCCGCTCGCGCATCAAGGTCTGGATGCGCGCCAGCGAACGCTTCTCGCGCCGTAGGGTCTTGACTGCATCAACCTCGCCGAGCGCGAGTTTGAAGTTCAAGCGGAACAGCGATTCTTTGATACGCGCCGCCTCAGCTTGCAAATCCTCGTCCGACATGTCGCGCAGTTTGTCTACCTCTTCACGTCTCTTCATAACTCTAGACTGCGCCTCCTTCCTGATCAGCGCGGGTCACGAACTTGGTCTTGATCGGCAACTTCTGCGCCGCCAGACGCATCGCTTCGCGCGCCGTCGCCTCATCCACGCCCTCGATCTCATAGAGCACACGGCCGGGTTTGACGACCGCGACCCAGTATTCGGGCGCGCCCTTGCCTTTGCCCATACGCGTTTCGGCCGGCTTCTTCGTGATCGGCTTGTCGGGGAACATGCGTATCCAGATTTTGCCGCCGCGCTTGATGTGGCGCGTCATCGCAATACGCGCCGCTTCGATCTGGCGGTCGGTGATCCACGCCGGCTCAAGCGTCTTTAACCCATACTCCCCGAAGCTGATCTTATCGCCGCGCGACGCAATGCCCGTCATGCGGCCCTTCATCTGCTTCCGGTGCTTAACCTTTTTCGGCATCAACATGATGAATGCACCCCAAATGAATTTGCGATTTTAGATTTTAGATTTGCGATTTTGGAACGCCGCGCGGTCGTTTCATCAATCGGAAATCTAAAATCGCAAATCTAAAATTAAATTATCCCCTGTCGCTGCGCGGCCGACGGTCGCCCCGATCACGTCCATCGCCATCGCGGCGTGGTGGGCGGCCCGGTCGGCGATCACGCCCTTCGGGGCGCGGTTCGTTCACCGGATCGCTCGTCGTGCCGCGCGCCATCGCCGCTTTCGCGTCGAGTATCTCGCCGCGATAAATCCAGCACTTGACGCCGATCACGCCGAACGTCGTGTGCGCTTCCGCAAAGCCATAGTCAATGTCCGCGCGCAGAGTGTGCAACGGCAGACGCCCTTGCAGATACCACTCGCTGCGCGCGATCTCCGCGCCGTTCAAACGACCAGAGACCTTGACCTTGATGCCCTGTCCGCCGAAGCGCAACGTCTCTTCCACTGTCTTGCGCATGGCGCGACGGAAGGCGATGCGCTTCTCAAGCTGCACCGCGATCTTCTCGGCCTGCAACTGCGCATTCAACTCCGGCTTCTGAATCTCTTGAATCGAGACCAGCACTTCGCGGCCTGTGCGCTGCGCGATCTCGCCCTTGAGCTTGTCGATCTCAGAGCCTTTGCGCCCGATGATGATGCCGGGGCGCGAAGTGTAGATGATGATCTTGACGCGGTTAGCGGCGCGCTCAATGTCTATATGCGAGACGCCCGCGCCCGCAAAGCGGCCCTTCAACACACGCTTCAGCCGGAGGTCTTCGTGTAGGAAATCGCCGTACTGTTTCGTCTTGGCGAACCAGTGCGAATGCCAGTCCTTGTTGTAGCCGAGGCGGAAGCCGTAAGGATGAACTTTCTGACCCACTATCTTTCTCCGTTCAACTATTCTGCGGACGTTTCGGTCGCGGCCGGTTCGACGGGCGCAGTCGGCGCGTTGGTGTCGGCGGTCTCAGCCTTTTTGCTCGCGCGCTTCGTCGCCGCTTTCGGCGCATCGGTCGCGCCCGCTGTAGTGCGCGCCGTCTTCGTGCGCTTGCTCTCGCCCGTCGGCGTAGGCTTGCCCGCCTTCGACGTGCGCGCCTTGCCGCCTGCCTTTGTCGCGCGCTCGTCGCTCGACAGCAACACGGTCACATGACAGAAGTGGCGTTGCTCGCGATAAGCGCGGCCTTGCGGCGCGGGCCGCGTGCGGCGCCGGTTCTTCGTAGGCCCGATGTCCACGAAACACGCTTTGACCCACAGATCGTCCGGGTCAATCGCAATGTTCTGCTTCTCGGCCAACTCCGTCGCGTTCGCCACGGCCGAGCGCACGCACTTCTCTATGCTGCCCGCCGCGCGCTTGTTCGTGAACTGTAACAAGGCCAGCGCCGCGTTCACGTTCTTGCCGCGGATCAAATCCACCACAAGCCGCGCCTTCTGCGCCGACCCACGCAAATATTTTGCACTCGCTCTCGCGTCCAT
>JBBRYU010000326.1:0-4072 GCA_038237345.1 Pyrinomonadales bacterium | reverse complement strand
GGCCCGTCCCCTACGTTTTCCTCGTCGACCCAACGCGTTTTCGTCCGGTTCAGTTGGCGGAGGTTTTCGATGCAACGCACACGGCTGTCGCTCGTCCTGCTCTCGCTCGTCGTCGCCATCGCCGCGCATGCGCAACAGACGCAGCGCGCCGCGCAAGACTCGCTGAAACGCGGCGCGGATCGCTTTCTGCGCGGCGACCTCGAAGGCGCGCTCGCCGCCTACGACCGTGCGCTCGCCGTCGAGCCGAAGGCCGCCGACATTTACGTCAAGCGCGGCGGCGTGCGGCGCGCGAAAGGCGATCTGCCCGGCGCGCTCAGCGATTTCGATCAAGCGCTTGCGCTCAACCCGGACGCGGCGCACAACGACCGCGATGTGGCCGAGACCTATTCGCGGCGCGGCAACATGCGCGCCCACCGGCTCGAAGTCGAAGCCGCCATCGAAGATTTCAACAAGGCGCTCGCCTGTTATCAGGGCAACCCCGATTATTACTTCCGGCGCGGCAACGCGCTGCTCGTCAAAGGCGAAATCACCCGTGCAATCACGGACTTCAACAACGGTCTCCAACTCAAGCCCGACAACAGTCAAGCTTCGTTCGCCTATGCGAGTCGCGGCTACGCCAGCCTACTCGCAGGCGACGAGCGGGCCGCGCGGCAAGACTTCGCACAAAGTCTCAAGCTCAACAAAGACGGCAAACTTATCCTCCGCTTCCACCTCATGTTTCTGAAAGAACAAGTCGAAGAAGTGAAGCAGCGGCAGCAAAGCGACAAGCAGCGACTCACGGACTAACGGCGCAACCAGTCAAGCAGCAGCCAAGCCAACGGCACAAAATAATTGTGGTGGGTCAATGCCACTGTGGTGCAAAAGAAAGGCTCACGTTATGGTAACTGGTAAATGTCTAGTTGCTTGCATGTGCGTCATAACAGCAATCTCGTTGACGAATTGCAAAGATGGTAACAAGAGTTCGCAAACGGCAACCACAGCAAACAACTCATCATCGCCCGTAACAAGCAACAGCAGCGGCGCAACAGGGATTGAGAAGATCAAACCCGCGCCCGGCACAGGCAACGTGCAGGGGAAGGTCTTGTATAACAGCCAACCCGTCGAGCATATCGAAGTCAAGTTATGCGAAACGTTCAACCAGTACTTCGGCGGTTGTGGCGGGAAAACCTATACGGCGCGGACGGACAAAGATGGTGAGTACGTGATCACCAACGTCGAGCCAAAAGTATACGAAGGTTTGTTAGCGCAGGTGTTTGATACCGACTCTTACATCTTTGCGGCGACGGGCATCGCCGGCCTCAGCGCCGCCAAATACGAGATCACGGCGGATAAGACTTTGTTTATCGCGCCGACCAATCTCTTCAAGGGCGATCTGAAGTTGCTCAACCCGAAAGCAGGGGGCAAGGTAAGCGCGCAAAACATGGAGTTGAAGTGGGAGGCATACCCGGCCGCGGCTTATTACAAGTTTAGCATCTACCCGGAAGACGTGAGCGGCACATCGCCTTACATCAACGAACGCATTGAAGCGACCTCTTTCATGCTTGATAAACCGCTCCAGAAAGGCGTTTACCGTTGGCAAGTTGAAGCCTACAACAATACAGATCACAAGCTGGCGGAAAGCAGTAGCGACATTAAATTCACGATCACTGATGGCGCGCTATAGCAGACCGGCGACAAGTTCCTGCCTTAACGCTGCACCAAATAAACGCAAGCATCCGCCTGAAGCTTTATGGAAAAATGGATAAGCGGCGCATTTTGTTTGTTGATAGGCACAGGCGGGCTATGGACGGGTCTCCGGCAGTTACGCAATCGCGCGGCGCTCAATCTTTGGCCCACGACCAAAGGCAAGGTGATCGAGCGCGGCACGTACCAAACGACCTTTGCCACTTTGAGTAAGAGCGCGTTCCGCCATGCTCCGCTGGTGAAGTACGTTTATCAAGTTGCCGGGCAAGAATTCGTCAACGATCGCATTCGGCCGAAACAGATTCAGTTACCGGAGCACAGCACCAAACGTTGGGCGCAAAAGAGAGCGGCGTCGTTCGCCGATGAAGTAACCGTGCATTACAACCCCGCCGACCCAAGCGATTCTTTCATCCTCCAGACAGCGAAAAGCACACTTTATATCGTGGTCGGCGTCTCGTGTCTGGTGCTTGTGTTCGGCGTCATATTTCTATTGACGCAGTGAGCCAAGCAACGCAACCAAGATTCGGCAGCGCACTCAAGCTAACTCTAACTGCGCGCCGATCTCTATCATCCGCGCACGTAAACCTGCTTCATCAACCGTCAGCACGCGCCCGGCGCGAAAGATTTCGCGCCCCGCGACGACCGTCAACACCACATCGCGGCCCGTCGAAGCGAAGATGAGCGCGCTAACGGGATCATGTATGGGTAGGTGCTGCGTGCCATCGAGGCGCACGGCGATCAGGTCGGCTTGCAAGCCGACAG
Organism: Pyrinomonadales bacterium; assembly: GCA_038237345.1. GTDB lineage: Bacteria > Acidobacteriota > Blastocatellia > Pyrinomonadales > Pyrinomonadaceae > QHXQ01. The sequence goes on along the minus strand of JBBRYU010000326.1, from coordinate 1,627 downwards.
CAAGCGCACCCGTCTGCGCCTCGTAGCCGAGCGCCTGCGCGCCGCCCGCGGTCGCAGCGAATAGAGTCTGCTGCGCGTTCAACATTTCCAACGCATCGGGCGCGGCCGCGCGGCCCATCAACAGCGCCGCGCGTGCTTCCAATAACAGATCACAGAGATTGTTACTGGCGACCGAGTCGCTGCCGAGGCCGTGCTTGAGTTGCAAGAATTTGTGATACGGCGCGTGCCCGTGACCGAGTTTGGCATTGGACTGTGGACAGTGGGCGACGCTTGCGCCCGACTCTTTGATGGTCTCGATATCCGCATCGTCAACGCGGATGCAATGCGCGAGCAACGGCCGTGCGCGCAGCACACCGACTTGCGCGAGATATTGAATCGGCGAGACGCCCGGTGCGCGCCACTTGATGCTGCGCCGCGCGTAATCGTCGGCAAACGGGCCGCGCCCATCGCGTAGGAGCAACGTCTCCGCTTCAGATTCGGCGGCGTGCATCATCACGGGCATTTGCTCAGTGAGCGCATAATCGGTGATCGCTGCGAGCAATGGAGCGCTGACCGAATAGGGCGCGTGCGGCGAGACGCCGACCCGCACAAGTTTCGTCTCGTCAGCGCGCAACGCTTCGAACTGCTCGTGCGCTTTGGCCCATTGCTCTTTGGCCATGCGCGCGTCGGGGCCGAACACTTCTTGATAGACTGTGCCGCGCAGACCCACAGCTTTAAGCGCGGCGATGCTCGCCGCCGCGCCGCTTGCTGCATCGCCCACACAGGTCACGCCCGCCCGCGCCGCTTCGACCACGCCCCACGTGGCCGCGACGCGCAGGTCGTCCGCCGTCATGCGGAACATGCGTGCCACCGTGAGTTTGCGCAGCCACGCGAAAAAGTCGCGCTCCTCCGCTTCGAGATAGCCGCGCATCGCCGTCAATTCAAGATGCGAATGGCAATTGATTAGTCCCGGCATGAGCGCCGCCGCGCCGAAGTTTTCCACCCGCGCAGCCGGAAACTGTGCGACTAATTCGGCGCGCGGCCCCACCGCGACGATCTGCGGGCCGTCAACTGCGACCGCGCCACCATCAATCGGCGGCGTTGCTATCGGCATGACCCAACGAGCGCAATAGATATTGGTCATCAATCTTTGATGGGCACGGCGGCAGTGGCAAGGTTGCGTGCGGCCGTGCGGCGCAGCACAAACCATAATAAGCCCGAACAGGCGACGACCGCGCCGCCGGTCGCGGCGACCACCCGTATGCCGTAAGCGTCGGCGGCCGCGCCCGCGAAGTACATCGAGCCGACCATCATCAGCGTGGTCAGCGTCTCGTATGAAGCAAAGACGCGGCCGGCGTATGCGTTATCGGTGCGGCGCATGATGAGCGTCTGTTGCGCCGTCCACCAGATCGCGAAATTCATCTCGCGTGCGATTAGCACCACGCCCGCGCCCCACAGGTTCGGCATGAAGCTGAAGAGCACAAGCCCGCAGCCGTCGAATAAAAGCGCGCGCCCCATCCGCGCGCCTAAGTTATCGCCTGCTGCGTTGAAGCGCCGCGCGAGCGGCGCGCCCAACACGCCGCCCACACCCATCGCCACGAACAATACGGAGATGCCGAAGTCCTGCGGCCGTGCGACCAGCCCTTGC
>JBBRYU010000325.1:0-4077 GCA_038237345.1 Pyrinomonadales bacterium | reverse complement strand
GGTCGAGTTGCGACGCGCCGAGGCGGTGGAAGAAACGCCGGTCAATCGACTCGGACTGCACCAAGCCCATCGTGCCGCAGTAGCTGTACGGCATGATCGTCTCCGCGCCTTCGGGCGATTGGGCGAGCGCCCCGAAACGCGCCGCGATCTCGTCTAACGCTTCATCCCAAGTGATTATCTCGAAGCGCCCTTCGCCCTTCGCGCCGACGCGCCGCAGGCAGGTCTGGATGCGGTCAGGGCTGTGCGTGCGCTGTTCGTAGTTGGCGACTTTGGTGCAGAGCGTGCCGCGCGTGACGGGGTGCATGGGGTCGCCCGCGACGCGCACCGCGCGCCCGCCTTCGACGGTGACGAGCATCGCGCAGGTGTCCGGGCAGTCGTGCGGACAGGCGGCGCGGACAAGCTTGGTTTCGGGGTTCGCGGTCATGTGTTTTGGCCTCTGGGCGGTGGAATCGGGTCGTGAATCAGCCTTGCGGCTAACGGCGCGAAGGTTGCTGTTTTGCAGCGGGTGCGAATGGCCTTATACTTTCGTGCGTATATGATTATGCCACAAATTACTGAACAGAGCGTGCTCGCCGCCTTGAGCCAAATCCGCGATCCGGACTTGCATAAAGACATCGTGACGCTCGGCTTTATCAAAGATTTGCGGGTGGACGGCGGCGCGGTTTCGTTCCGCATCGTGCTGACAACGCCAGCCTGCCCGGTCAAAGAACAGATGGAAGCGGCGGCGCGCGAATACGTCGGCGCGCTGCCGGGCGTAACGAGCGTCAACGTGACGATGGACGCGGAAGTACCGAAAGGCCGTGGCTTGGGCGAGAAGGTGACGGTGCCGGGCGTGCGCAACATCGTCGCGGTGTCGTCGGGCAAAGGCGGCGTCGGCAAATCCACGGTCGCGGTCAACATCGCGGTCGCGCTCGCGCAGGACGGCGCGCGCGTCGGGCTAATGGACGCCGATGTGTACGGGCCGAACGCGCCGCTGATGTTGGGCATAGCGGACGCGCAGCCCATCGTGTCGGAGAATAAGCTCGTGCCGAACGAGGCGCACGGCATCAAGTTGATCTCAATCGGTATCTTGAAACCGGGCGACGAGCCGATGATCTTTCGCGGGCCGATCTTGCATAGTCTGGTGCGGCAATTTCTCGGCGACGTGTTGTGGGGCGAGCTTGATTATTTGATCGTGGACATGCCGCCGGGCACGGGCGACGTGCAACTCTCGCTCGCGCAACTCGTGCCGGTGCAGGGCGCGGTGTTGGTGACGACGCCGCAGGCTGTGTCGGTGGCGGACGTACGCCGCGCGTTGCGCATGTTCGAGACGGTACATGTGCCGGTGCTGGGCATCGTCGAGAACATGAGCTATTTTGTCGCGCCGGACACGGGCACGCGCTACAATATTTTTGGCGAAGGCGGCGGGCAGCGTTTGGCCGACGAGTATGGCGTGCCGTTTCTCGGCACGATCCCGATTGGCATGGAAGTGCGCGAAGGCGGTGACCGCGGCGTGCCGTTCGTGCTTGGTCAGCCCGATACGCCGCAGGCAGTGGCCATGCGGCACGTGGCCGAAGAGGTGGCGCGGCAAGTCTCGATTGAAGCGATGAAGCCTGAGTTGGTAGTCTTGGGCAAGGCGCAGTGATTTTGTTAACTGTTAGTTGTTAATTGTTCGTGCCGGTTGGCTGGCCCTGCAAGCAGTCCGGCACGAAGCGAAAGGCATCTAACAACCAAGGCAAACGTAACGAACTAATTATTTTTAAGGAGAGCAGCAGCATGGCAACACAAACGTTAGACACGATGCCCGCGGTGACGCTGGGTGTGACGGCAGCGGCGGCGGTCGAGATCAAGAAATTCATGGCGGGCGAAGAGGGCTTGCCGGAGACTTCCGGTTTGCGCGTGCGCGTGGTGCCGGGCGGTTGCTCCGGTTTCCAGTACAGCCTGAACATCGAAGAGGAAACGAAGCAGGGCGACTTCGTGCTGGAACAGCACGGCGTGCGGCTGTTCGTGGACATGTTCAGCGCGCAATATCTGAACGGCGTCGAGATCGATTTCGCCAACAGCGTGATGGGGTCGGGCTTCACCTTCAAAAACCCGAACGCGACCGGCGGCTGCGGCTGCGGCTCGTCGTTCACAGCCTAACACGCGGCTAAAAAGCGCCCGCGCTCAATGCGGTGCGCGCTCAAGTCACGTCGCCTCTGGCCTCGCGGGCGGGGCGCGACGTGACTTGAGCGCGTACCGCGTTTCCTATTTTTGCGGTACACTGCCTCGCAAGCTTTCAACCAAACAATTCAGGAGCGCATTTTCTTATGCCGAGAATCGAGGCGGAGACGGCCACGGGCACGCAGACCTTTGAGGCCAAAGCGGGCCGCAAACTTGTGTTGGCGATTGAGGACGCAGGCATTGACATCCTGCATCGTTGCGGCGGCAACGCGAAATGTACGACCTGCCGCGTGGAAGTCCTGATGGGCGACGCGGGCGAGATGCAGGACGCCGAGCGCAACCGTTTGGCGATGGAGACGGGGCTCGCGGAGAACGTGCGCCTCTCGTGTCAGGTACACGTGCAGGGCGCGCTCAACGTGCGCGTGCTGGGTCAAGCGAGCGTCCGCAACCTAGATGCCGGCCCGCGCCCGGCAGAATAGCAGTAAGGTCAGAGGTCAGAGGTTAGTTAGTGTCTGGTCTTTACTGACCTCTGACCTCTGACCTCTAACCTCTACTTTTAAGGTTATTGCACCGCGCTTTGCTTGGTGCTAATCTCGCGCGCGTATTTGCACGATAAGCCTTAGTAGTTGCAGAGGCGTGTACGCCGCACACCTGAAGCACACTTGTCCAATTCGGAGGTTATATGCTGATCGAGTCAACCGCCCATCTCCCCGCCGGTCTCGCGCTGCTGGATGGCGTCTTCCATGCGCCCACCGCCACTGATATAGCGCGCATCACGCTACGCTGGCTGCACTTTGTCGCGGGCATCATGTGGATCGGTCTGCTCTACTTCTTTAATCTCATCAACGTGCCTTTCCAAAAGGGGCTGGACGCAGAGACGAAGAAGAAGGTGAACCCTGATCTGCTCGGCCGCACGCTCTGGTATTTCCGTTGGGGTGCAGTCGTGACGGTGCTGGTCGGGTTGACGTACTATGCCATGTACATCCTCAAAACCGATGTGGTCAACGCCAACGCGGCCGGCGGCAACGTGAACGTCTGGACGACGCTGCTCGTGTGGCTGCTGCTGCCCATCGTCACGTTCGTGATCGAGTTTTTGATCATCAACAAAGTGCCGGCGTTGACGAAAGACGGGCGCGTGTTCGCCGTCGTCGTGGCGATCTTGATCGCCGTGATGTCGTTTTTGATCGTCAAGTGGTTCGACATGACGTTTCAAGTTGGGCGCGACAACTTCGCCAGCAACAAGACGTTCTCCATCGGCATCGGTGGCGCGATGGGGCTGATCATGCTCTTGAACGTCTGGGGTATCATCTGGCCGGCGCAGAAGCGTATCATCGCGGGCTTTAAGGGCGGCCCCGCAGCCGCGCCCGAACTCGCGCGCCGCGCCTTCCTCGCCTCGCGCACCAACACGTGGCTTAGTTTGCCCCTGCTCTTCTTCATGGGCACGTCACACGGCGACTACATTATTCTTGGCCGTTAACTGCGGCTAGCGTGGACAAGACAGGGAAGAGGGAGCAACGGGCGTGCAACGGGCCCCTTCGCTCTTTCTTCCTTTTCGCTTTCCGGCACGGATTCTCCACCACTTTGTTACACGTGCGGGCAGGTGTAGGAGTAAACTGACCAGCAATCCATGACCCGCCACGACACAGAAAGGAAGACGAGATGAGCAACAACCCTTTGCGCTTGCCGGAGGCTTACAAGGCGCGGCAGTTTAATCTGAGCGGTCTGAACGGTATTTCGGATCGGACGTTAGAGGTGCATTTCAAGCTCTACGAAGGCTACGTGAAAGAGACGAACCATCTGACCGAGAAGATCGCGGAGATACTCGCCGATGGCAAAGTCGATCAAGAGGAGATGCCTGCTTACTCGGAACTGACGCGCCGGCTCGGCTTCGAGTACAACGGCATGGTCTTGCACGAATACTACTTCGACAACATG
>JBBRYU010000324.1:0-4078 GCA_038237345.1 Pyrinomonadales bacterium | reverse complement strand
GATAAACGCTGAATGCATCTAAGCGTGAAGCCAGACCAGAGATGAATTCTGCCAGTGAGACACCTTGTAGACCACGAGGTTGATAGGCTGGAGGTGAAAGCGTGGTAACACGTTCAGCTAACCAGTACTAATCAGTCCCAAGGCTTGACCATAAAATTTACTCGCCAGCAAAATCAGCGAGTAACTTGATAGGTCGCTGCGCACAGTTCATAGGACAACAGACACTATTCGATTATCAAAGCTCTCTTTCTGCTGAGAGTTGACAAGTTTTCCGGTGGTTTTGTCGAGAGGGTCACACCCGTTCCCATCCCGAACACGGAAGTTAAGCCTCTTAGAGCCGATGGTACTGCGTGGGTAGCTGCGTGGGAGAGTAGGAAGCCGCCGGGATAATTATGAAGAAATAACGCCCGCTCAAGTTCATTACTTGAGCGGGCGTTATTCCTTGTTAAGCTGATTCCCGAGAACGCACTGCTTTAGTTCAGCGGATTACTCGATTAAAGCCTTATCAACGCACTTGCAATTACCACAGTTACAACACGACCAGTAGCCGGTACCGCAGGTTACGCTACAACCCCTGCCTCCTTCGCAGGTGATGCTGCACGACGTTGCGCCCTGTCCGCCTGACGAGCAACTGACCCCTCCGCCTTCGTCAACCATCGGCCGCATGCCTCGGCGGATCACGAAATCCGCTTCCAAGTCAATCAGTGCAGGCAGTTTGGATGGTTTGGACGTTTTTCCGAAGAAAACAGGTTTAGATGAATCATCGCCTAGTTTGGGCCATTGACGAACAAGCCCGATACCCTGACTGAGCCGAACGGTGTTAGGCAAATCTCTTGACTGATCAGTGTAGGTCGGAACTTTATTGTCATCTTTGGTGGAGCCTTCCACCGAGAGGCTAATCATCACGTGATTATCTTTTGAGATCACCGCCAACTGTCCGGGCTGGAAAAATATCTGCGCTTGGCTCAGGTTAAAGGAAACATCGTTGTAGCGAGAGATGTCCTTTGTTTGAGGAGCAAAGCGGAACACTAAGTCGGGTACGCCATCCGGCAACGTGCTGCCATCAAGTGACCTGTCCGCTATCACAACAATATTCCCATTCAATGCTCTTCTGACAGCTACATCGCCCAGAATTACGGTGGCTTCTTGAGAGCCACCGGAGGTTGCAAATTGCTGGTGGAAAGTAGATTGTTTCTGCGGCGCAACAAGCAGTGAGAGTGCCAAAGCGATTGCTATTTTGTACATTTTCTCGACTCCTTTCGGGCTGTGGGAAATGGCTTTCCCATTAAGCTGTGAGTTGAAGTTAGTGGGATGGTCACTAACAACTTATCCCAAAAAGTTTGAGCGATAGTAAAGTTACTACCTCCCCCCCCTGCCGTCAACGGAAAAATGCTGCGCACTTTTACACGCTTGATACTGTTCGTACTTGAGCGGGCTTTTGATTTTTCCGCCGGTCTGCGACAATTGTTTCCGCGCTCGCGCTGACTAATCTGAAACAAGATTAGGCCACACAGGTGACATGAAGGATGCGCTATCTGGCTGGAAAAACATTATTGCTGGTCATGCTATTAACCATGAGCGGATGCTCTTATAACGATAGGAGGCCAACCGCGAGCGGAACCGCCTCCGCCGTTGATATTCCGACCTATACCTATGAAGTGCGGCACGTCTATCCGCACGACCCGGCCGCGTTCACACAAGGCTTGATCTTCCGCGACGGTATCTTGTGGGAAAGCACGGGCCTCAACGGCCAGTCGAGCCTGCGCAAGGTCGAGTTGGAGTCAGGGCGCGTGCTCAAACGGATCGACGTGCCGCAGCAGTATTTTGCCGAGGGCATGACGGTCTTTCGCGGCCGCGTCTTTCAGTTAACGTGGCAATCGCAGAAGGGCTTCATCTATGACCCGGAAACTTTCCAACCGCTTGGCGAGTTCGCTTACTCCGGCGAAGGCTGGGGGCTGACGCACGACACCGAGTCGCTGATCTTGAGCGACGGCACGAACCGCATACGCTTCCTCGATCCCGTTACCTTCGAGACGAAGCGCACGATCAGTGTCACAGTCAATAACCGTCCGGTCAATGAATTGAACGAGCTTGAATACGTCAAGGGGGAAATCTTCGCCAACATCTGGCGGACGGATCGCATCGCACGCATCGACCCGCAGACGGGCCGTGTGCTTGGCTGGATCGATTTGACAGGACTGCTCCCCGCCCCGGAGCGGAGCGCCGTGACGGACGTGCTCAACGGCATCGCCTACGACGAGACGGGCGACCGGCTGTTCGTCACCGGCAAACTGTGGCCGAAACTGTTCGAGTTGCGCCTGATCAAGAAGTGAGGTGTGACTCTTTAGCGTTTCGATCGGGTTAGCACTAGGGCGCGCTGTTTGGCGCGCACAGGCATCAAACGGGTCGTGAGTTTCGACGCATATTTTCGTGTCTCGTCCTACGCGATGGTCGTTTGCGGCGCGTTGGCACTCGTCGTCGCGGGCGGCATGAGCCTACCGCTCAGCCTCACGTTCGCCGTACTACTCGCTGCGACGTGGAAACTTGAAGGCACGCGCTGGCAACTTTCCGAGCGCACGGGTCTCATCCTTGTGCTGCTCACGTTGCCGCTCTTTTATCTCGATTGGAAGCTTCAGGGCGGGGGCGGCGGCCGCGCGAGCGTCGGCATGGGCGCGCTCACGCACATCATCCTGTTCCTCACCATCATCAAACTCTGGCAGCGCAAGGCCGACCGCGACTGGCTCTTCCTCTATCTCATCTCCTTCTTTGAAGTGTTGCTCGCCGCAGGCTTAAGCATCGGGCCGAATTTCCTGCTCTCGCTCGGTCTCTACATGTTCTGCGCGCTCTCAACCGTCGTTGTCTTCGAGGTTAGACGTGCGCGCCGCGCCGTTCCACCACAGGCGACGCGCTTCGTGCCGACAGCCGGCGCAGGTCGCTTCGCGCGCGGCCGGCAACGACGCGGCTTACACTACGGCGCAGGCACACCGCGCAAGCTCGCGCTCGTCGCGCTCTGTCTGCTCGCGCTCATTTTCACGCTGGCGCTGCCGATCTTCTTCATCACGCCGCGTGCTGGCGCGAACGCGCTCGCCCGCGCCGACGGCGGGCTGACAAACATCATCGGTTTCTCTGACGAAGTGAGCATCGGCGAGATCGGGCGTCTGCAACGCAGCAATCGCGTCGTCATGCACGTGCGTGTGGACACGCCCCAGAGCGCACAACCGCACACGCTGCGCTGGCGCGGCGTTGCGCTCGATGAGTTCGACGGACACGCGTGGCGCAGAACCGGGACCAAAGGCGACTACTTCGCGGGCGGTGACGAGCGCACACTCTTTCAGTTCGACACAACCGAGGCGCTTGAACGTCTGACGACGCAAACTTTCTTCCTTGAGCCGATGGACACGCCCGTGCTGTTCATCGCGCCGCGCGCCATCGCCATGCAGGGCGCGTTGCCCTACGTCCGCCGTGATGCCGAAGGCGGCCTCGCAACGCGCCCGCATACGCAGGAGCGCATCACCTATCGCGCCTATTCCGACACGAACGATCCGCCGCTCGTGCTCTTGCAATTGGATAACGGTCAAGTGCCCCGCGCCGACTTACGCTATCTGCAAAGGCCCGCCAACCTCGACCCGCGCATCTACGAGTTGGCACGAGGTTGGATTCTCGAAGCACACGCGAAAACGAACTATGACGCCGCGCGCGTGATCGAATCGCATCTCAGCCACGACTTTGCTTACACACTCGATCTGAAGGCCGGCGGGGCAGACCCGCTCGCGGATTTTCTGTTCCGCGTGCGCGCTGGCCATTGCGAATATTTCTCAACCGCGATGACCGTCATGCTGCGCACGCTCGGCGTGCCGGCGCGCGTCGTCAACGGCTTCCAGCCCGGTGAGTACAACGACGCGGCGGATGCTTACACCGTGCGGCAGTCGGACGCGCACTCTTGGGTCGAGGTCTATTTCCCACAGAACGATGCTTGGGTTAGTTTCGATCCGACGCCCGAGGCGGGCCGCCCCGGCGGCGATAAAGCACAGGGCTGGTTAGGCGGGCTGCGCAAATATGCCGAAGCGTTGGAGCTGTT
>JBBRYU010000323.1:0-4124 GCA_038237345.1 Pyrinomonadales bacterium | reverse complement strand
CGCGGCGTGTGGACAATCGGCACGGCGGCCGACGCGCCGCTCGATTATACGGAGTGGGACTGGGCACAACCGTGCGCGTTGCTGCTCGGCGGCGAGGGCGCGGGATTAAGGCGGCTGGTGCGCGAGCGTTGCGATGCGCTCGTGCGTATTCCCTTGCGCGGACACATCACGTCGCTCAACGTCTCGGTCGCGGCCGGCGTCGTGTTGTACGAAGCCTTGCGTCAACGCAACGTGGCGGGGCAGGTTAAGCGAGAAGCGGCAGGCGACGCTAAAGACTGAACGTTGAGGGCTAGGCGGCGTATAGTGTTGCGCGCGGATTGCCTGAGAGGAGCTTAACTATGTATTGCCCGAAGTGCGGCGCACAGAACGTGGACAACGCCAGCTTCTGCCGTGGCTGCGGCACAAACTTGAGTCTCGTGCCGCAAGCTATGACCGGCCGTCTGCCGGAGGCGAGCGCGGTTTATGAGGATGACGGCAGGCACGCAAAGCGACGCAAGCGCGACCGGCCGCCGACCATAGCCAAAGCGATCACTTCACTCTTCATGGGCATCGGTTTTCTACTGGTCGCCTTGGCCCTCAAAAACTCTTGGGAGGTGGCCGGCCCCACGTGGTGGTTCTGGATGCTTATCCCTGCATTCAGCATGATCGGCGGCGGCATCGCCGAGTTCGCGCGGCTGAAAGAAACGCGGAAAGTGCCGCCGCTCGCGGCCCCGCTCTACACGCCGCCGCCCATTGCGCAGCCGCAACGCGGCGGTGAACTGCCCCCTCGCCCCGCGTCCGACGGCTACACGCCTACGAGCGTCACCGAACACACGACGCAACTGCTCGACCAAGATCGTTAACATGACCCGCGCGCAAACGATTCGACTCTGCGTGCCCGTGTGCGTGCGGCGCGCGTCAGAGCTACGTGCGGCCGTTGCACACGCGGCGGAGGTCGCAGACATCATCGAACTGCGTCTCGACTGTCTCGCCGACAACGCACAACTGGCCGCGGCGCACGATGAGATCAAGCAACTGCTCCACACCCGCCCGCGCCCCTTTATCCTCACTTTCCGCGCCCCTGAACAGGGCGGGCAACGCGCGTTAGATGAAGCCGCGCGCATACGTTTCTGGCAACAATGTCTGAGCGATTGGCAACACGGTGCGCCCCGCCCAGACTTCGTGGACATCGAACTCGACCTGCTTGAAGCACAGCGCGACGCGGTATGGCCGGCGGCACACGCCGACGAGCAGCCGACGCTCATCTGTTCGCATCACGACTTCGCCGGCGTGCCCGCCGATCTCGCAGCCATCTACGAGCGCATGACGCGCACCCCCGCGCAAATTTTGAAACTTGCGGCGCACGCGCACGATGCGACCGATTGCCTCGCGCTCTTGCATCTACTCGCACGCGCACAGCATGAAGGGCGCGCGTTGATCGCGGTGGCGATGGGCGCGGCGGGCTTGCTGACACGCATCCTCGCGCCCGCGCGCGGCGCGTTCCTCACCTACGGCGCGCTCGACGACGCACATGCAACCGCGCCCGGCCAACCAAGCGCCGCCGAGTTGCGCGACCTCTACCGCGTCCACACGCTCAATGAACAGACTGAAGTGTACGGTCTCGTCGGCGCGCCCGTCATGCACTCCTTCTCGCCGCACATACACAACGCGGCCTTCGCGGCGGTGGGCCGGAACGCTGTCTTTATTCCGTTCGAGGTACGCGACGTGAACGCCTTCGTCCGGCGCATGGCGCACCCGCGCACGCGTGAGCTTGACTGGCGTCTGCACGGCCTTTCCGTCACCGCGCCGCAGAATCTGTCGATCATGCTGAACCTCGATTTCATCGCGCCGTCCTCACGCGAGGTCGGCGGGGTCATGACAGTCGTGTGCGTAGCTGATGAGCTACACGGTTACAACACCGATGCAATGGCCGCGCTCACGCCGCTCGCAGGCTTGCTTGAACTCCGCGCCGCGCGCGTCGCTGTCATCGGCGCGGGCGGCGCGGCCCGCGCGCTGCTCTGGAGCTTGCAACGCGCAGGCGCGAGTACCACGATCTTCGCGCGCAATCTGAGCAACGCACGCGCGCTCGCCGATAACTTTGATGCTGACCTTAAATCACTGGCCGATGCGCGCTTCACTGCATTTGATCTCGTCATCAACGCGACCCCGCTCGGCACGCGCGGGCATGCGGAGAACGAAACGCCCGCCACAAGCGAACAACTGCACGGCGCACATACCGCCTACGACCTTGTCTACAACCCGGCCGTGACCCGTTTCATGCGCGAAGCTCACGCCGCCGGTTGCGCGCACGTATTCGGCGGTCTTGCGATGCTAGTGGCGCAGGGCGCTGTGCAGTTTGAATTATGGACGGGCCAACTCGCGCCTGTTAGCGTGATGCGCGCGGCTGCGGAGAGGAAACTACAATCAACAATGATATGAACGAGCGTTACAGCCGACAAATTCTTTTCGATGGCATTGGCGCGCAAGGACAGGCGCGTCTGCGCGCGGCGCATGTTTTGATCGTCGGTTGCGGCGCGCTCGGCTCGGCGCAGGTGGAAGCGTTGGCGCGGGCGGGCGTGGGGCGATTGCGCATCGCGGATCGTGATTTCGTCGAAGAGTCGAACTTACAACGGCAGACGATGTTCACCGAACGGGACGCGCGCGAACGTCTGCCGAAGGCCGTCGCGTGCGCGCGGCGCGTGGCGGAGATCAACTCTGACGTGGCGTGCGCGGCGGAAGTCGTGGACGCACACAATGGCAACATCGAACGACTCATCGCGGGCTGCGATCTCGTGCTTGACGGCACGGACAATTTTGCGACGCGCTATCTCATTAACGATGCTTTCGTCAAGCAGCGCGAGAGTTGGATTTATGGCGCGGCGGTCGGCTCTTATGGTGTGACGATGACTGTGCGTCCGCACGTCAGCCCTTGCCTGCGCTGTGTCTTTGAAGAAACACCTCTCGCCGCGAGCGCGCCGACGTGCGACACGGCGGGCGTCATCATGCCGATCATCTCCGTCGTTGCCGCCGTGCAGGTGAGCGAAGCGTTGAAACTTCTGACCGGACATGAAGAGCTATTGCACGGCTCGCTCATGCGGTTCGACGTGTGGCAGAACGAATGGCGGCGCATACGGCTCGCTACGCCGACGCCTGATTGTCCAACCTGCGCGCAAGGTCGCTACGACACGCTCGATGCCGAAGCGGGCGACTTTACCGCCGTCCTCTGCGGGCGCAACGCCGTGCAGATCGCGCCGCAGAGGGCCGCGCCCGTCAACCTGTCCGCGCTCGCCGCACGTCTGCGTGCCGCAGGCGAAGTCAAAGTCAACGACTATCTCGTGCGCCTGCGCGCGGGCGATTATGAGTTGACCATCTTCAAAGATGCACGCGCCATCGTGCGCGGTACGGACGACGTGCAGACCGCGCGCACGCTCTACGCGCGTTACGTGGGCAATTGAGATTCGGGTTAAGGATCAATCGCCAAAACATTTGCCTCACGCAAAGATGCAATGGAAGGACGCAAGCGCGCATGGTCTGACAGTTTCTGTGCCGGAGTCTTTCGGGTTATCATCGTTCACGTCGCATTATTCGCCTCGCTTTGTGCGGGCAATGCCAATTCAACGAACACAGTTTCCTTTAATGCTCAACAACAAACTTTCGCTTCGCGCCGCACGTCTCCTCTTCGCCTTTATCGCTCTCAACTTCATCATCGTCGCGCCGGTGCGCGCGGGCGGCCCCATCGTCTGGGAGACCAGTTCGCGCGAGGACTTGCTGAAGGGCGAGGCGCATGGCGCATCCGTCGCAGATACGGGCGCGCTCATGCTTGCGCCGCGTTTCGCGCAGGTGTTCAACACCGAGCAGGCTTACGTCTGGTCGAGCGCGGTGGACGCGAACGGCAACGTCTATCTCGGCACGGGCCACGACGGGCGCATCTTCAAAGTCGGCGCGGATGGCAAGGGCGCGCTCCTGTATGACGCGCCGGAGTTGGACGTGACGGCGCTCGTGGTGGGGCGCGACGGCGCGCTCTATGCGGGCACGTCGCCGGACGGCAAGGTCTATCGCATCGGGCCGGACGGCAAGGCGACCGACTATTTCGATCCGCCGGACAAGTACATCTGGGCACTGGCCGTGTTGCCTGACGGCGCGCT
>JBBRYU010000322.1:0-4133 GCA_038237345.1 Pyrinomonadales bacterium | reverse complement strand
TTCCAACCGTTCGCGCAGAAGTACCCGTATCACGTCATGATTTTCTTAGGCGCAGCGCGCGAGCAAACTGAAGGCGCGAACGATTGGGTCGTCTATCACACGGGCGCGTCGCCGACGGCTAAGGGCGTGATCAAGAAGGTGCGCCTTGCCGTGCTTGACCAGCATCCCGACAAACGTTGGCGGCCCGTGCCGCAGAACCAAAAATTTTTAGGCTTCTACCGGCTCAAGATATTGAGTTGAACCGTGCGCCGACAAGGCTGAACTTATGAACAGTCGCAGACTCATCACCTCCGCCCTGATCTATTTGGCCGTCTTCATCGCCGCGCTCGGGTTCTCCTACTGGCGCGTGCGTGCGCTCGCCGCAGGCACGACGCAGGAGTTCTTCCCCACGCAGGACTACTACGAGCGCAAAGCCGACGCTGCCGCGCCCAAGCCTTTTTTCTCCGTGATGACCAATCGCACCTACGGCACGAACGAGCGCACGCGCGTCTGGGTGAATTATCACGATTTGGACGCGCTCGATTTTCGCGTCTACAAGGTGAACGATCCGGTCAAGTTCTTTCAGCAACTCGACAACCCGCATCAGGTCGGCGAGGACGAAGATTACGATTTCGAGAACTACTATCAGAAGCGCAAGCCCTCGTTCCTTGAGCGCATACGCCGCTTCAAGCTCGGCTTTTATAGCTGGTTTCGCAACTACGCGCGCACGCAACTCAAGCACAGTTCGCGCAAGTCTTTCAATCAACGCTACCGCGAGGACGCGGGCGAAGACCCTTCGACCCGCACGCCTTTGAACGTCGCCGATTACGCGCGCGTGCCGCTCTTGAATCAAGATCAATTGGTTAGCAGTTGGCGCGAGAAGTTGCCGCCGCTCTCATCGGACGAACAGTACGAACGGCGGCCCATCTCGCTCGGCAAACGCGAACCGGGCGTCTATCTGGTCGAAGTGGTGAACGGCGATCTGCGCGCGTATGGCATCGCCATCGTGAGCGATCTGACGATGGTGCAGAAGACTTCGCACGACGGGCAGTTGATGATCTTCGCGGCCAACCGGCAATCGGGCGCGCCGCGCGCGGGCGTCAACGTCGCAGTCATCAAGAGCAAGGACACGATCACGACCGGCACGACCGACAATCAAGGCTTGCTGCGCACGAAGATCGTCGAGCAGCCAAGTAAAACGGATGCAGCGGCGGATGAAGAAGGCGGCGGCGAGGGCGAAAGCGAGACGCAACCGTCGTATCTCGTCATGGCACGTGAGAAAGATAATTTCGCGATCTCCGATCTCGAATCTTTCTATTTTAGCGGCGGCGATTCGGGCGGTTACGACGAGAGCTTGAAGAGTTTCGTCTACACAGACCGCCCCGTCTATCGCCCGCTCCAGAAAGTTTATTTCAAAGGCATCCTGCGGCGGCTGACCGAGAAAGGCTATCAGATGGTCGGCTCGACCGTGAACGTCACGATTGAGGATGGCGACGGCAATCAAGTCTATGAGAAAGACGTGCCGCTCTCCGCGCGCGGCACGTTTAGCGGCGACTTGGACATCGGCGAGGATGCGCCGCTCGGCTCTTACAACATCACGGCGCACGTGGGCGAAGCCACCGCCTCCGGTTATTTCGAGGTGCTGGAATACAAGAAACCTGAGTACAAGGTGACGGTCGCCACGCCGCAGAAGTTCGTCGCCGCCGGCCAGACCGCGCGCTTCACCGTCGGCGCGCGTTACTTCTTCGGCGCACCCGTCACACGCGCCGACGTGAAGTACTACATCTATCGTGAACGTTATTACCACTACTTCTTCGACAGCGTAGCCGACCCCGTGGACGACTTCGGCGTCGAAGCGGATCAGGGCGCGACGGAGGAATCCACCGGCGACGATTATTCGTCCTACGGCGATTCGATGGTGAAGGAGGGCGAAGGTAAGCTCGACGCGAACGGGCAGTTGCAAGTTGACTTCCCCGTCCCCGCGCCCGAAGCGAAAGAGGCTTGGGACTACACCTACCGGCTCGAAGCGCAGGTGACGGACGCCGCGCGGCGCGAGATGCAGGGCAGCGCGAAGTTCGTCGGCACGCGCGGCTCCGTCGCCGCCGAGGCCACTACCGACCGCTACTTCTATCAACAGGGCGAGACCGCGCACATTAAGATCAAGACCGCCGACTATGAGAACAATCCGAAGCCCGCGCACGTGACGCTCAAATTCTTCGAGCAGACGTGGGAGAAGGTCGAGAAGGTCGAAGACGGCGACACCTATACGAGCTACAAGCTGAACGAGCGCGAGTTGTCGTCCGCCGCCGTTGATACGAACGCGCAGGGCGAAGCGAGCTACGACTATCCGGCGCAGACCAACGGCGACATAGACATCAAAGCGATCATCAACGAGAACGGGCGCGACGTGGCCTTCGCGGCCGGCTCGTTCTGGGTCTCGGATCGCAGCAACTCCTGGTCGGACGTGTCTTATCAGGGTGAAGATCAGATCAAGCTCGTGCCCGACAAGAAAGCTTACAAGGCTGGTGAGACGGCGCACATTCTCGCGCTGCTGCCGACGGACAAGGCGCATCTGCTCGTCACGACCGAACTAACGAGCGTCATGAGCGTGCGCCAGCTCGACGTGTCGGGGCGCGCCGCGACGATTGACGTGAAGATCGAAGCGAACTATGCGCCAAACGTTTTTCTAAATGTCACCTACGTGAAGAACGGCGAGATGTACACAATCGATCAGGTGCTGGTCGTACCGCCGCGCGACCGGCTGTTGAAATTGGAGATCATGTCGGACAAGAAGGAGTACAAGCCGGGCGAGACGGCCGCGTACACGGTGCTGGTGCGCAATGCCGACAATCAGCCCGTCTCCGGCGCGGAGGTGAGTCTCGGCATCGTGGACGAAGCGATCTACAGCATCCGCCCCGAAGCCGCCGGCGACATACGCGAAGAGTTCTACGGTCGCCGCTACAATCAGGTCAACACCAGTTTCTCGGTCAACTACAATTTCACCGGCTACGCGGGCACGAAGCCTGTGCGCCTCGCGCAGAGCAAACGCGCGTATCAACTCGCCGACTTCAAAAACGACACCCGCACCGTCGAGCCGAAGATACGCAAGATTTTCAAAGACACGGCCTTCTGGCAGCCTGCGCTCGTCACCGGCGCGGACGGCAAAGCCGCGATCAAATTCGCGCTGCCTGACAATCTGACGACGTGGCGCGCAACCGCCCGCGCGATCACGTCTGATACGCGCGTGGGCGCAACGACGCAGAAGGCTCTGGAGCGCAAAGATGTCATCATGCGGCTCGCCATGCCGCGCTTCCTGACGGCGGGCGACACGGTGACGATCTCCGGCATCGTGCATAACTATCTGCCCGCCGACAAGCAGACGCAAATCTCGCTCGAAGTCGGCGGTGCGAAGCTGCTCGATGCGCCGAACCAGTCGGTCATGATCCCGAAGAACGGCGAGTATCGCGCGAACTGGCGCGTGCAAGCCGCACAGACGGGGCAGTTGATCTTGCTCGGCAAGGCGCTGACCGACACCGACTCGGACGCGCTTGAGTTGGCCATAGACATCGTCCCGCGCGGCGTGCGCCAGACGCGCGGCGAAGCGACGACGCTCGCGGGCGACGAAGAGGATCGCACCGTCACGATCAATCTGCCGGGCAACGCCGACCCGCGTGCGCGCACCCTGCGCATCGAAGCCGCGCCATCCGTCGCCAGCACACTCTTTGGCGCGCTCGATTATCTGACGAGCTATCCTTACGGCTGCACGGAGCAGACGATGTCTTCGTTCCTGCCGAATGTGATCGTGGCCAACGCTTTGCGCGAGGTGCAGACCGCTTCGCTCGGCACGAAGAACGATCTCGCCAAGAAGGTGAAACGCGGTCTCGACCGGCTCTATAAGTATCAACACGACGACGGCGGCTGGGGTTGGTGGAAAGACGACCCGACCGATCCGTGGATGACCGCTTACGTGGTTGATGGGCTGACGCTCGCTAGTCGCACCGGCTATCAGACGGATGATAGTCGCGTCGAAAAGGGCCGCGCGAAACTCGGTGCGCTCATCGCATCAGGCAAGAACGACGACGGCAAGGCGATTGACACGGAGACGCGCGCTTACATGGTCTATGCGCTCGGCATGAGCTGCGGCGTGGACGCGC
>JBBRYU010000321.1:0-4151 GCA_038237345.1 Pyrinomonadales bacterium | reverse complement strand
CGGCGAGGCGGACAACAATCAAGGCACGTTCCCGATCCAGTCCGAGCGCATGTACGCGGCCATACGCGGCACAGGCGGCACGGTGCGGCTCGTCATCCTCCCGCTCGAAGCGCACGGTTACGCGGCGCGCGAATCAACCGAGCATGTGCTGTACGAGATGATCAACTGGTTCGACAAGTACGTGAAGCACGCCGCGCCGCGCACGCCGGAACAGAAGGCTGCGGCGCTGCCATAACGAAGGGCGTGCAACCTGTCCGCCTCAGCGCGGCCTGAGTTCCGCAAAACCGTAGAGCGTCTCGGCCGGGATGAACGTCCATGCGACGCTGGCCCGTTTGACCGCGTCGCCGCCAAGCGTCACGACCATGTGGCCCAGCGCGCGTTGCACGCGGACACGCTCCTCACGCGGCACGTTGTGCTGCTCGGCCCAGCGCAGCCACTCCTGCGCGGCAGCCATCGCCCACGGATGCCAGAGAAATCCGACGCTCTCCTTACCAGTGTATTCACGGTTGTTCGGATCAAGACAGGCGGCGGAGAACTCCGCGCGGCTGACCGGGAAACCGAAGTCGCGGACGGCGCATTGCGCCAGATGTTTCGGTATCTGCGCGAGGATGGCGGGCGGGACAGGGACATCGGCTTCCGCCTGTGCGCGCAGCAAGAGGGCATAGATTTGCAGCGTCAGCCCGTCGTAAGTCTCGCCCGCAGACTCGCCCGTCCCTTGCCAGCCCGGCGGATTGCCCGTCGCGTCATAACGGCTGATCAGCCACCGGGCCGTCTTACGCAGCAACTCGTCGCGCTGCTTGACGCCGCCAGCCCAAGGCACGCCCGCGCGTTTCAACTCCAACAGCGTGAGCAGGGCGAGCGTCGTCGTGTAAGGGTTTGCATCGTCGTCCACTTTCTGGCGCGGGAACATGTTCCATCCGCCGTCGTCGCGCAGGCGATAGAGTTGCAACACTTCCTGCGTGTAAGCCAGATGGGCGAGCATGCGTTGGCGTTCTGCGTCGTCAAGCAAGTGTGGCCGCGCGAGCGCGGCGGCAAGGGCCGCGGTCGTCCAGAGCGCCGGCTCGGCCAGTGTGTCCGTGTCGCCCGGATGACTGATCCAACCGTACTTCACGCCCGCGACTTCAATCGGCAGGTTCGCCGCGAACGGCGCTTCAAGGTTCGGCAGCAGCGCCCGCAACTCCGCGTCGCCGGCCTCCGGCGTGTGGAACATCGCGAAGAGCGACTGCGAATGACTCCACACTTCCGGATTCGGTTTCTCGTTGGGCTTGAGCGAAGCCTTGAGCAACCCGTCGCCGATGCGCGCTTGAGCGAGGGCCGCAAACAACTCGCGGCGCGCGGTCACGGCCGCACGCTGTATCTCTTCGCTGCTCGGCACACGACGCAACACGGAGGCGTTGTGCCGATCAATGCTCGTCCGCACCTGCTCGCCGCCCGGAATACCAAAGCCCTTGTCGGCCATCACCAGATAGACGAAGGCGAACGCAAGCAGCGAGGCCAGCACGGTCGCGCCAATTCGCAGGCGACGGCGGCGCTGCCGCATCTGCTCGCGCTGGCGCAACTCGTCATAGCCGACGCCGAGAATACCAGCCAACACTTTGAGCTTGGCATTGGCGCGCCCGTCGCGTCCTGTGCGTGCGTCGGCCGCAATCGGTTCGGTGCGCTCGTCCGTCAACTGCGCGTCCGCGCTGACGCGGAAGCGCAACGCAGGCGGAAAGCATTCCAGCAGCCCCAAGTCCGGTTTGTCACTGGCGTTCGGTTCGCCGTCCACGATCAGGCACAGCACACGATCCTCGCGCCCCAGCGCCTTGAACTGTTTGATTTCTTCGTTAACCCAATGCGACGCGGCCGAGCGCGGCGAGCAGATCACGATCAAGATGCGCGAACGCTTGAGCGCATCTTGCAGATTGCCGCCGAGATCGAAAGAGCCGGGCAACTCGTCGCGATCACGAAAGATGGGGAACGCGCGCTGCGGCACAGTCCCGTAAGCGTTTTTTCGCCCGACGAGACGACGCGGCACGCGATAGGTTTCCAGACTCTCGTGCAGCCAGCGCGCCCAATCTTCGTCCGCATGGCTGTAGCTGATGAAGGCCCAATACTTAAATTCACCGGCCTGCGTGGTGGCGGGCGTTGGCGGCGGCGCGGCTGCGCTATCGGTTACTTGCTCTCTCGTTGGGGGCATGAATTTCTTTCGTTGGATTTCAGTAGTACGGTCGCACACAAGTTGAACAAGCAGTGCTTGGATGCGCGTCGGCCCGCGCCGCGTATTCTAAACATCGGCACGAACATGCGCTAGCGGGCAGGTCGAGTCGGCGGCTGTGACGTGAACGCGCTAGTGCGTGTATGCGTCGGCCCAATTGCGTTTGCGAAATTTTGCGTCCGTCCAGAAGTCGCGGAACAGTTGGACGCGAGGCAGCGGCTGAGCTTCGTCGGCGGTCGGTTCAGGCAGAATGACGCTGACCACGTCGTAACGATAGGGCGCGCTCGTAAGGCCGAACGTGCGCCGGTAAGCGCGTGCGGCGCGGCTGATCTGCCGTTGCTTGCGCAGGTCAACGTTGGCTTCGGGCGCGGCGTACCAATCGGAGCGGCGCGTTTTCACTTCGACGAAACAGAGAGTTGCGCCTTCATAAGCGATCAGATCGATCTCGGCGTTGACCAACGCGCCGCGCGTGTTGCGCCCGACCGGCAGCTTGAAATTCGCCGCGACGAGTTGGAAGCCCGCGCGTTCAAGATGCGCGGCGGCCAGCGCTTCGCCCGCCTGTCCAAGCGCGAGGTGCGCGGCGAGCGTGGGCGCTGCTGTATCGTCGTGTGCGCGGCGACTGATTGTCTGGCGGATGCGCGTCATGATGTGAGGTAGTCTCATCGTTTTCCAAACTCGTGCGCGTGGTTGCGCCTGTGGGTTGCGCGAGCCGCGAGCGAGAGCGTAATCCCGCAGGCGCGTGCGATGCAAGTGGTATCTGCGCGGTGTGCTTCCTTGCGGCTGTCGGAGGCGCGCGTTAGACTCGCCGGCATACAATTATGAGCATGAAGGAAACAGAGGCGACGGGCACAACGTCGCCGCGCGGCGCGTTGCCGCTCGTCACCATCGTCGGGCGGCCGAACGTGGGCAAGTCCACGCTCTTCAACCGGCTGGTCGGCGAGCGCCGCTCGATTGTCGGCGACGAGCCGGGCATCACGCGCGACCGCATCTATGCCGAAGCCGAATGGCAGGGCCTTCGCTTCGCCATCGTGGACACGGGCGGCATCGTGCCGGATGACGACGCGCTGATCCCGGTCAACATCTTGAAGCAAGCCGCGACGGCGATTGAAGAAGCAGTCGCGCTCGTCTGGGTCGTGGACGTGCGCGCAGGCAAGACGCCGCTCGATGAAGAGTTGGCGCGCTTGCTGCGCGGGACGGGCAAGCCCGTGCTGGTCGCCGCGAACAAAGCGGACGCGGTGCGGCTTGATGCCGACGCGGGCGAGTTCTTCAAGTTCGGGTTCGCCGATGTGATCCCGATCTCGTCCGAGCATGGCGACGGCATCGGCGATCTGCTCGATGCGATCATCGCGCATTTCGATGCGGCCGCGGGCACTGGTGAAGCGGAAACCACTTCACGCGAAATCCGCCTCGCGATTATCGGGCGACCGAACGTCGGCAAGTCGTCGCTGTTGAATCGGCTGCTCGGCGAGGAGCGCGTCATCGTCTCGTCTGTGCCGGGCACGACGCGCGACGCGGTGGACACCCTGCTCGAATGGCCCGAAGAGATGGAAGCGGGCGCGCAGGCCGGCGCGGATGAAGTGCAAAATGAAGACCCAGCGGCGGGCGTAGAGCCTGCGTTGCCGTCCGCGACGCGCGTCGTGCATCGCTTCCGTCTGATTGACACGGCAGGCATCAGGCGCAAGGGCAAGACGGAGGAGATGACCGAGAAACTGTCGGTCGTGATGGCGCGGCGCAGTCTGGAACGCGCCAACGTGGCGGTCGTCGTGGTGGATGCCGTTGAAGGTGTGACCGCGCTTGACGCGCACATCGCGGGTTATGCGGTTGATGCCGGTTGCTCGATCATCATCGCCGTCAACAAGTGGGACGCCGTGCCGGATAAACTGACGGGCACGCCCGCCGCGTTCGAGCGCGACTTGCGCGACAAGATGAAGTTCCTCGACTATGCGCCGGTCGT
>JBBRYU010000320.1:0-4175 GCA_038237345.1 Pyrinomonadales bacterium | reverse complement strand
TGAACCAAAGAGCCTTTACGCGCTTTAAGCATCGGTTTAAGCACTTCGCGAGTGCATAGAAATGTTCCCCGAAGATTTGTTTGAATGACGGCGTCAAAATCTTCGGCGCGTGATTCGGTGGTCGTGGCGTCGGCTTTGATGGACAGTTTGCCCTGCTTGCCCGTGTACTTTTCGTTGAGGCGCGAGCCGAGCACTGTGACTCCGGCTCCGGCTGATTGCAGCGCGTTGTAAGGAATCTGAAACTCTGCGTCCTCAACGTTCTTTTCAATGAGGATCGCGATTTTTTTTGTCTCTGGCTGATTGTCTGTGCTCATTACGAAACTCTCCTATGATGAATGTCTACTCCAGAGGCAAAGGTTTCACTCTGCCAACACAAAATTCGGGAAATCTGTAAACACCCAGTTCTCTTTCAAGGTGTTGTAAATTATTCCCAAGAACTTTCTCGCGGTGGCGATGATGGCTTTGCCACTGCCACGCCGCTCTTTTATTTTCTGGTAATAATTCTTCAAGTACGGACTGTATTTGAGAGCCACCAAGGTGCATTGCACCAAAGTCGTGCGGCCCAACTTGCTTCCACGTTTCGTGATCCGTCCGTGTCTGACCGTTTCATTTGAGTTTGAGACGCGCGGCACGATCCCGAAATAACTTGCCAATTTGTCCGCCGAAGCGAAGTCTTCCACCTCGCCGATCACCGAGAGCAAGACGCCTGCGCTTCTGGCTCCAATCCCCTTGATGCTTTGCAAATTCTCGTAGCCAGCGATCTGTCTGGCTTCTTCCGCGACGGCTTTCTCCAACCGCTTGAGGCCTTCATTCAAACTCTTGACTTGGGCGGCGATCACTTCCAACTCCACGCGCTCACTCGCGCTCCACTCTTGCGCCAGAACGCGGCGCAGTCCGACCTCGCTCGTCAATCGCTCACGCTTTTCTTTGCGCCCGCGACTGACCAACAAGCCATGCACCTTGTTGATTAAAGTTGTCCGCAACCGCACCAACTTCTCTCGGGTCTGATTCAAACTTTGTACCCGCTCACAGGCTTCGGATTTCCCTCGCACCTCCGGTAACAGGTTCGCTCTCAGGAAGTGCGCCAGACTTTCGGCGTCATTGGCATCTGTCTTTTTCACCGATTGCCGAATCACTTCAAACTGTCGCGGATTGACGCGCACCACTCGTTTGACTTTTGCTGTGACCTGGTTGACGAACCAGCCGGTGTTGCCGGTCGCTTCCACGGCAATCTCATCCGAGGCTTGCAACGAGGCGCGAAACTTCTCCAACTCGGTGAGCGGGTAGGTGTGGCGTCGCGTGGTGCCGTCTGCGCTCAGATAGCAGACCGTGATCTGCGTCGTGTGTAAATCTACTCCGATATGTCTCATCCTCTTTTTTCCTTTCGACTTGTTTCTTTTTCTAGGATTGGAGTAGATTCAACGGTGGCGGTCACCATGCTCCTATTCAAGGTCGATTGCCTTACGGTGGCGGTTCGGTTACAGCCGGACTGGGAGTTAATCTCCTTTACGCGGTCATGCCGCATGGAAATGTTCAGCTTCTAACCTGGCTACTCCGATACCTAGTCAGCATCAGAGTCTATACCGTCACCGTTTAATTCATCATCCCATCTCCTTTCCTGTGCGGTCAATGCCGCTAGTTTTGGAGTATTATGCCACTTACGGGAGTGACGGCCAGCCGCTTCATCCTATCTCTCAAGATGCTTTCTTGCGTCTGAACTTGAGCGTTGCTCGCCCGCGCTCGCTGAACAGGGGGTTGTCCGTCATCAGTTATCTATATCGCGTTGGATGAGCGCTTGAGATCAACTGACCCTGGCGAAACGATTGTCTGCTGACGACTGACCACTTCATTATGAACATCGGCATCACCGTGTATCCGACTTATGGCGGCAGCGGAATCGTCGGCTCCGAGTTGGGGAAGGAGTTGGCGGCGCGCGGGCATAACGTGCATTTCATCTCATCGTCGTTGCCGACGCGTTTGACGGAGTTGAGCGAGCGCGTGCATTTTCACGAAGTCGAGATGATGTCTTACCCGCTCTTTGAGCATCAGCCTTACACGCTCGCGCTCGCGACGAAGATGGCGGCGGTGGCGGAGTCGGAAAACTTAGACCTCCTGCATGTGCATTACGCGATTCCGCATTCGATCAGCGCGATTCTCGCACGCGAATCTTTGCAGCCGCATCGCCGCCTGCCCGTCATCACGACGCTGCACGGCACGGACATCACGCTCGTCGGCGCAGATCGTTCTTACCTGCCGATCACGCGCTACGGCCTCTTGCAGTCTGACGGTGTGACGGCCATCTCGCATTATCTGAAGGCTGCCACTATCGAAACTTTTCAGTTCGACAACATCACAGTCATTCCAAACTTTATCTGCGCTTCCGATTATCAAAGACATCCAGTGCCGGAGTTGCGCGCACAGCTTTCACCCGATGGCGCGCCGCTGCTCGTACACGTCTCAAACTTTCGTCCAGTCAAACGTCCCGTTGATTGCGTCGAGATATTTGCGCGTGTGTTGAAGCAAACAAGAGCGCGGCTCGTGATGGTTGGCGATGGCAGTGAGCGACAGAATGCGGAACATCGCGCGCGTTGTCTCGGCATTGAATCTCAATGTTCGTTTGTCGGCAAGCAACCGAAGATCGTTGACTATCTTTCGGCGGCTGACGTGTTGCTCCTGCCCTCGGAACAGGAATCATTCGGACTCGCTGCGCTCGAAGCGATGGCGTGCGAAGTCCCCGTTATCGCTTCACGCGTGGGCGGCGTGCCGGAAGTTGTCACGGACGGCGAGACTGGATACTTAAGTGAAGTCGGCGACGTTGAAAAGATGAGCGCTGATACGTTGCGCTTGCTCGAAGACGAAGATGCGCGGCGCGCGATGGGTGTTCGGGCGAGAGAGTCAGCCATCTCTCGCTACAACACTGATCTGGTTATTCCGCAGTACATAGAATTTTATGAGCGCGTCATCGCCGCGTAAGGCGAAGCCACACAAATCTACACAAACGCTCGCGTCAGTCTCAACGAACGCGCAGGCGGAAGTCTCTTCCAATTTGCCAACGGAAATTTCCTTGAATCAGCAAGCGGATGTTTCTTTGAACGAGAAGCCCGTCCGCTACATCATCCAAAATCTGGAGCGCACTTACGGCGTGCCGGAAAACAAGCGCGCCTCTGATCCGCTCGACATGCTCGTCGGCATCATCCTCTCGCAGGCGACGAGCGACGTGAACAGCCATCGCACCTTCGCCGCGCTCAAGAAACGTTTTCCAACTTGGGACGCCGCGCTGCGTGCGCGCACAACAACCATCGCCGACACGATTCGTTCCGGCGGACTCGCCAATCAAAAAGCCGAAGTCATCAAGAGCGTGTTGCGTCAGATTAAAGATGAACACGGCGCGCTTGATCTGAATTTCCTGCACGACCTCGCGCCGGATGCGGCGGTTGAATATCTTTCGCAGTTTCGCGGCATCGGGCCGAAGACCGTCGCCTGCACTTTACTGTTTGCGTGCCGCAAGGATGTCTTTCCGCTCGACACGCATATCTTTCGCATCCTGCGGCGCGTCGGGTTGATTCCGCAAAAGTGTACGGACAAACGAGCGCACGCGATCATGGACGAGGTTGTGCCGCCTGGAAAATTTTATTCGTTTCACGTCAATCTCATACGGCACGGGCGCGCGCTCTGTCGTCCACGAGAGCCTTTGTGCGAGCGTTGTTCGATTGTGGAGTATTGCGATTACGGGCAGTCTTTGATTTGATTTTGAGCATCTGGCCTCGACTTGATTTTGAGCATCTCGCCTCAAAATGTTGCGTTCACTTGATGGTGCGTCTTATGCTGCGCTGGATGTTTTTGCGAGACGCGTCACATCTGATTCAACGTTCGCGTCGCGCTTGATTCTGGACTCATAACTTTTCGGAGGCACATCAATGTTTTGCAACAACTGCGGCGCAACACTGCAAGCTCAAAATCAATTTTGTCCAACCTGCGGCGTCCCCGTCACGAACAGAGCCACGCCACCACCGCCGCCGCAGCCTCCGCCGTATCAAGGCAACGCTTCTGCGCCGTCGCCACCGGCATGGACGCCGCAGCCCGCGATGAATCCAGTCGCGCCACAAAAGCCATCTTCGGGGTGCGGAAAGATTTTGTTGATTCTCGGCATCCTCGGCGTCGTGCTGGTCGCGGCC
>JBBRYU010000319.1:0-4177 GCA_038237345.1 Pyrinomonadales bacterium | reverse complement strand
CCTTGCGACCTTGCTTTGCGCCTCCATCGTCTTTGCGTGAGGTTATTCTTTGGCGCGCAAGATTCTCACGCAAAGACGCAAAGACGCAAAGACGCAAAGGCGCAAAGATAAGTACGCAATTAAACCTCGCACTCAAAAAAGCACCGTGCCGCCGTCCACGTTGATCGCTTGGCCGGTGATGCCGCGCCCGTCGTCGGAGGCAAGTAATAATGCGACCGCCGCTACCTCCTCCGGTGTGACGAGTCGTTGCTGCGGACTCATGCGCGTGATCTGTGCGAGCGCGTCGGCAGCGGAGCGGCCCGTCTTGGCTTCGATCTGTGCGAGCGCGCGGGCGGTCATGTCCGTGTCCACGTAGCCGGGGCAGATGGCGTTGACCGTCACGCCTTTGGTCGCCACTTCCAACGCGACCGCGCGCGTCAGCCCCAGCACGCCATGCTTCGACGCCGCATAGGCCGCGATATACGGTGCGCCGGTCTTGCCCGCGATGGAAGCGACGTTGATAACGCGCCCCCAGCCCCGCGCGATCATCGCAGGCAGCGCAGCGCGCGTGCAGTAGAACGTGCCGGTCAGATTGATCGCGAGATGTCTGTGCCACATGTCATCGTCGGTCTTCACGAGCGGCGCGCTCTCGGCGATGCCGGCGTTATTGACGAGTATGTCGCACGCGCGGCCGAAGCGCTCGACGACGAGTTGGCAGA
Organism: Pyrinomonadales bacterium; assembly: GCA_038237345.1. Classification (GTDB taxonomy): domain Bacteria; phylum Acidobacteriota; class Blastocatellia; order Pyrinomonadales; family Pyrinomonadaceae; genus QHXQ01. The sequence goes on along the minus strand of JBBRYU010000319.1, from coordinate 3,479 downwards.
CGCGCGTCACGTCTTCGGCATTCGCCACGTCGCACGTCGCGTGCAACGTCTCCACGCCGCATTCGTTGTTAATCTCCGCCGCAACGCGCGCCACCTCGTCCGCCGTGCGCGCGACCACGGCGATCCGTGCGCCCGCGCGGGCAAACGCGAAAGCGACGGCGCGGCCGATGCCGCGCCCGCCGCCAGTGATGAGCGCGATCTTGTTTGCGAGTTTCACGTCGGAGTTTGCTCGTTAAGTGTTGAAGCGCGGCCGGCGCTTCTCTAAAAATGCGCGGACGCCTTCGTGCGCGTCGGCGGTTTGGAAGCAGCGCAGTTGCGCTTCGGTTTCGTATTGCAGCATCTCTTCGAGTTCAGCGTGACTGCTCATGTAAACCGCGTGCTTGGCGGCGGCGATGGATTCGGGCGGCGCATCGCGCAGGCGCGCGGCCAATTTATATGTCTCTGCTTCGAGTTCGGCGTCCGGCACGACGCGGTTGACGAGACCGAGCGCGTGCGCGCGTTGTGCGTCTAGCGCGTCGCCGAGAAAGAACAGCTCGCACGCGATGTTCGGTGGCACGATGCGCGGCAGAAAATAAGTTCCGCCCCAATCCGGGTGTAGCCCGACGCGGACGAACGACTGGCTGAACGTGGCGGACGCAGCCGCGATGCGCAGGTCGCAGGCAAGCGCGAGATTAAAACCCGCGCCGCTCGCCACGCCACTGATCGCGGCGACGACCGGCTTCGTCATCTGCCGGATGGCCATGACAACGCGCCGCCCCGCGCCCAGCAAACGCGCGAACTCGTCCACCTCGCCGCGCTGCATCAACTCGGCCATCGCCACCACGTCGCCGCCCGCGCAAAACGCGCTCCCTGCGCCGCGCAGCACGATGACGCGCACATCCATGCGCCCGCCCGCTTCCTCCAACGCATTCGCCAGATCGCGCCGCATCCGCCCGGCCAAAGCGTTCAGCTTCTCCGGCCGGTTCAACGTGACCGTCACGATGCCGTCGTCCTCGGCGATCTGGATGAGTTCGTCAGACATAAGAAGCTATTAGCTGTTAGCAAAAGCAAGAAAGCTAACAGCTATCTCCCTTTGAACTGCGGCTTGCGCTTCTCGACGTAGGCGGCCAGACCTTCGCGCGCGTCTTCGGATTGAAAGAGTTGTTGTTGCAGTTCGCGCTCAAGTGCGAGACCGGACTCGAACGGAATCTCCGCACCGCTCTGCACCGCGCGCTTGATGCGCCCGACGGCCCGCGCTGCCTTGTCAGGTGTCGTGAAGCGGCGCGCATAGGCCATCACTTGTGTTATGTAATCCGCGCCCGTCGCCGCTTCATAGATGTGATTGATTATGCCAAGTTCCTGCCCGCGCTCGAAGGCGAACAGTTCGCCGGTGGTCATCAACTCAATCGCGCGCGGCTTGCCGACGAGGCGGACGAGTCGTTGCGTGCCGCCCGTGCCCGGCAACACGCCGAGCGTGATCTCCGGCATGCCCATCTTGCCCGCGCCCTGCCGCGCGATGCGCAAATCGGCCGCCAGCGCGACTTCTAAACCGCCGCCGACGCAGTGCCCGTTGATCGCCGCGATGACGAGCTTCGGCGTCTGCTCAAGCCGCGACAAGGTTTCGTTAGCATGGAGACAGAAATAGTATTTGAACTCCGGCGTGACGCTGGAGAGCATGCCGATGTTCGCGCCCGCGCAGAAAAACTTTTCGCCCTGCCCGGTGATGACGATCACGTGGACGCTCTCGTCCATCCGCGCCGCGAGGATCGCGCGGTCTAGCTCGCCCATCATCTCATAGCTATATGTGTTCGCCGGTGGATCATTTAACGTCAACAGTGCGACACCCTCTGCGACTTGATACTGCACGAGCTTGCCGCTTGCGTCCGTTGGCTCAACCGCCTGCGCTTGTGCTTCCGCTTCTGCCATTCTGCTCTACTCCGGTGAAATGAATTTGGCGCGTAATCTTTTAGCCGCCTGCAACTGCACGCTCATAGACGGAGACGTGCTTCGTGCTATCGGCCGTGAACGGCGCGCGTTGCCAATCGCTCCAACGCTCGCGCAGGCGCAGGCCAGCGAGTTGCGCCATCAGGTCAAGCTCGGCGGGCCAAGCACAGCGTATCTGTATGGGGTAGAGCCGCACTTGCCCGTCGGTGATGATCATGTGTTGGGCTGTGACGCGCTGTGTGGCCGGATCATGCTGCGCCACGTCCAATATGACACGCTCGGTCGAAATTTGATTAACATTGCTCGACTGCCCGCGAGTAAAGAGTGTCATGTCAGGCACGAACACCTCCAACGCGAAGCAGCCATCGGGCGCGAGATGCGCGGCCACGTTGCGGAAGCAGCGCACCTGATCTGCTTGCGTGAGCAGCGCGAAGAACGTGTTGAAGACGATATAGACGAGCGCGAACTCGCCCGCCACATTCACCTGCGCGAAATCGCCAACGCTCACCGGCACGCGGTCGCCGCCCGGCTTGGCGAGCAGACGCGCGAGCATCGAAGGCGAAGCGTCGAGACCATGCACCTCTACGCCTGCGGCCGTCAGTGGCAACGCGAACCGGCCCGTGCCGATGCCTAGCTCTAACGCGCGCCCGCCGTGCGCTAACTCTGTAAGCAAACCGATAGCCGCGTGGTCGTAATCTTCGTACCACTCGTCGTAAACGTCGGCGACGTTCTCGCCGTAGGTCTCAGCCGTGTATGGTTTCATCTGATCGTCACCAGCCTGCGGCAAGTTTATGGCATGCAGGGGCGGCGAGAGGCAAGCGCGCGGCCGAACTTTCAGCGCGCTAACGTTGCGGCGCACGCCAGACGCTCAGGCGTTCGGCCTGTGCGGGCCGTTGCGCGGCCGGTAGTTCGCCGCCCGTGAGACCAGCGAGGAAGAGATGCGTGATGTTGTCCACCAGATCGCGCACGGAGAGTTTGCCGCGCGGATCGTACCAGTTGTAAATCCAGTTCATCATGCCGAAGAGCGCGTAGGTGGCGACCGTTAGATCGATCTTCCGCCGCGCCGTCTGCTGCTCCTGCACTTCCGTGAGGATGCGGCGCACGAGCTTCGTATATTGCTGCTTCTTGCCCGCCACGTGCGCGTGCATCTCGCCCGCGAGCGAGTCGGCCTCGTGCGACAGCACCTTCATCTCGGCCATGTTTGCGGCGAAGAATGATAGGTGATTATCTATCACGAGGCGCAGGCGCGCGACCGGCTCGGCAGTTTCTTTCAACCGCGCTTCAAGCCGTTCCAGCACATGCCCGAAGCAGTTGTCCTGAATTAGATAGAGCAATTCTTCTTTCGATTTGCAGTAGTAGTACAACCCCGCGAGGCTCACCTTTGTCGCACGCGAGATGTCGCGCATAGAGGTCGAGTGATAACCCTTCTCCGCGAAAATACGCGCGGCTGTGCGCAGGATAAACTCTAGCTTCTGATCGTAGCGCGAAAAATCTTCCGCCATCATTACAATCTCACGTACTCGAACTCGAACGGCAAGCCCTTGATGCCGGCCGTG
>JBBRYU010000318.1:0-4199 GCA_038237345.1 Pyrinomonadales bacterium | reverse complement strand
TACGCGCACAAGACATCCCGCGCCTCGGCCGCGGTCACATCATCGCTTCGATGCAGCCGTATCATGCGATTGACGACGGCCGCTGGGCCGAGAAGCGCATCGGGCACGAGCGTGCGCGCACAACTTACGCCTTCCGCACGCTGCTCGACACCGGCGCAACGCTCGCCTTCGGCACGGACTGGTACGTCGCGCCGCTCAATCCGCTCTTCGGCATCTACGCCGCCGTCACGCGCCGCACGCTCGACGGTAAGAATCCGAATGGATGGGTACCCGAACAGAAGATCACGGTGGAGGAAGCCGTCCGCGCCTACACCGTCGGCTCGGCCTACGCCGAATTCACCGACAACGTGAAAGGCACCCTCGCGCCCGGCAAACTCGCCGACATGGTCATCCTCGACCGCGACATTTTTAAGATCGATCCGGTTGAGATTGAGCAAGCGCAAGTCCGCATGACAATCATGGACGGGCGCGTCGTCTATGAAGCGGCGAGCAAGTGAGCAGGGCGGGGGCAGTAACTTAAATTCAACTCTTGAGCAAAGGCAGGACTTATGAGTGAACATCCGAATGCGTCCGTACTGCGGCGCACCTATGAAGCCTTCGCGCGGCATGATGTCGCCACTTTGGGCGAGTTGTTTGCCGACGATGTGGTCTGGCGCGTGCCCGGCCGCAGTGCGCTCTCCGGCGACTTCCGTGGGCAAGACGAGGTCTTCGCTTACTTCCGTCGCCTGCGCGAGATGTCCGGCAATACCTTCAAGGCCGAGTCGCGCGACTACATGGCGAGCGACCAGCACGTCGTCAGCCTTGAGCATCTGACGGCCGAGCGGGACGGCAAGACGCTGGACCTTGAGTTGGCGCTGGTGGTGCGCGTGCGCGACGGCCAGATCGCGGAGGCGCGCGACTTCTTCTCCGACCCGAATGCTTGGGATGAGTTCTGGGCTTAGGCGCGAAGGGGACACGCTTTGGAGTTCATGCTCGTCGAAGGGTTGCGCACGCTGAAGTTTGATCTCGTGCTGACGCTGGCGCTGGCGGCCGTGTTTCTGTTCATCGGCGGCGGCGTGCAAAGACGCGTCGGCTTGTTGAGGCGTGCGAGCATTCCGGCGGCGGCAATAGGCGGGTTGCTGTTCGCGCTCATCGTGTTGGCGTTGCGCACGGGCGGCGCATCGGGCGTTGCGCTCGATAGCAGTCTGCGCCCGCCTTTGCAGACGGCGTTCTTTACGACCATCGGGTTGGGCGCGACCGTGTCGCTGTTGCGCGCGGGCGGTTGGCGCATGGGGCTGTTCTGGTTGATCGCTTCGGCGTTGGCGGTGGTGCAGAACGTGGTGGGGATCGGCGTCGCGCATGCGGTCGGCGCACCGGCGGGGCTGGGGATCATCTGCGGCGCGCTGACGTTGACAGGTGGGCCGGCGACGGGCCTCGCGTTCACCGGGATGTTTGAAGGACTCGGCATACAAGGTGCGGGCGCGCTCATTATCGCGTCGGCGACCTTCGGCATCTTCGCGTCGAACCTCATCGGCAATCCCGTTGCGACCACGCTCATCCGCCGCTTTCGTCTGGCACAACCGCGCGCGGCAGCGGCGCGCAATGAGAGCGAAGCAGAGTTCTGGGCGATTGGTGCGACGAGCAACGCAGCGGTGAATGAGGATGAGCATGAGGATGAGCATGAGCCGGCGAGCGACGAGCGGCATGCAGAGTTGACGGGTAGCGTGTTGTTGCGTCATCTGCTGATCATTCTCGCGGTGATGGGCGCGGGCGCGCTGCTCGGTCTGGGTTTGACGCGCCTGCATATAACGCTACCCGGTTATATCGGCGCGATGATCGTGGCGGCGTTGGTGCGCAATCTGGATGAGCGTTGGCGGTTTTTGCGGCTGGACATGCGCGCGATTGAAGCGTTGGGCGGCATCGCGCTCGCGCTCTTTCTCGTGCTGGCTTTGATGGATTTGAAACTGTGGCAGTTGGCGGGGCTGGCGAAGCCGATGGTTATCATCCTCGCCGTGCAGATCGTCGTGATGATCGCTTATGCCGTGCTGGTCACGTTCACGTTGATGGGGCGCGATTACGAGGCGGCGGTGACGACAAGCGGGCACGTCGGCTTTGGGCTGGGCATTACGCCGAACGCCGTCGCCAACATGGAGGCGCTCGTGGCGCGCTACGGCCCTGCGCCGCGCAGCTTTCTGGTCGTGCCGGTCGTCGGCGCATTCTTCATAGACTTCTCAAACGCGATTATTATCACGCTATTCGTCAATCTTGTGCGTTGATACGAGGGCTTAACATGAAACACAATCGGGCCTTAACCTTGCTTTGTTCGCTCGCACTGTTACTTGTGTTGATAACTTCGAGCTGGGCGCAGCGACGGACGATAGATCGGGCAACGGCTAATGAGAATCGCTTAACTCCCGTAATTGATTTGGAACTTGACGCACTGGTCGAGGAAGCGGCACAAGCTGCTTTAAAGAAATTTGCAGACAAGGGCCTGAAGGAAAACCAACTAGCGATCACACTGATCGATCTAAGCAAACAACACCCACTAATAGGTAGTTATCACGGCAACGAGCGTATCTATCCGGCGAGCGTGGTGAAATTATTCTATCTCGTCGCGGCGCATCGTTGGCTGCAGGACGGACGGCTGAAGGACACGGCAGAGTTGCGGCGGGGTTTGCATGACATGATCGTGGATTCGTCGAACGACGCGACCGGCTACGTCCTCGACATGCTGACGGACACGACGAGCGGCCGGGAACTGGCAGGCGTGGAGATGCAAAAGTGGCAAGAGAAGCGCAACGCCGTCAATCGTTACTTCGCTGCGCTCGGTTACACGAACATCAACACGAACCAGAAGACTTTTTGCGAAGACGCTTACGGGCGCGAGCACTTCTCGCGCGGCCCCAACGGCGAGAATCGCAACAAGCTGACGACCGACGCGACCGCGCGTCTGTTGGCCGAGATTGTCACGGAGCGCGCCGTCACGCCCGCACGCAGCAAACAGATGATGGAACTGTTGCAGCGAGATTTTTCCGGCACGAGCAGCGACGCGGACGATCAGGCGCACGGCTTCACCGGCATCGCGCTCAAAGCGGGCGCGCGGCTCTGGTCGAAGGCCGGTTGGACGAGCGAGACGCGCCACGACGCCGCCTACATCGAACTGCCGAACGGTGCGCGCTTCGTCCTCGTCACCTTCACCACCAATCACGCCAACGAGCGCGACATCATCCCGACCGTCGCGCGCGTTGTGTTGGCCAAGATGGAAAAGTAGTTAGCCGAGAATCGTGAATGGTAAAGCGGGAATAGATAAAAGCTGCTTCGTTCTACACACGATTCACGACTTTTGGGCCAAGATCGCGTGCTTCGTCCAGCCGATGACATCGAGCGGGGGAAAGCGGTAGCGCGAGACGATGCGGAAGTAACGGGTCGTGGCCGCATCAACTTCGGCAGGTGGATGGGTCTTAAAGCGGAACATGATTTCAAGGAAAGTGCTGGCAAGCGCGGGGCGCACGGGCAAGTGCAGCAGATGACCGCCGGGGCGCAGTACGCGCGCCAACTCCTGTAAACCTTCGGCGAGCGGCACGTATTCGAGCGCGCCGCTCGTCGCGATGAAATCGAACGACTCGGCGGCGAATGGTAGCGCTAACACGTTGCCTTGCAGGAAGCGCACCTGATGCGGGCGACTCTGCCGCGTGGCCGCAATGGCACGGCGGGCCTGCTGGAGCGAGGGGGCGGAGAGATCGAGCGCCGTGATGTGTGCGGGGCGGGGCAGCGCGCGGAGCATGGCGAGCGTGAGCAAGCCTGTGCCGCAACCGGCGTCGAGAATTTGCGCCTCGGCGGGCAACGGCAACAGTTGCTCGCGGAAGTAGCGTTCGAGCGAGCGACCGTAGCCGTTGAACTTGAAGGTGATGTCGTAGAGGTCTGCGAAGCGATCATACAGCGTCGCCCCGCCGCTCCCCTGATTCGTTATTGTCTCTGCGTGCTGCTTCATGTATGCTGCGCACTCCAACGTGCCGGGGCGGTCAGCTAAAACTCACGCCGCGTCCGCCAAACTAAACATCGCCGGCGTGCCGTGCGCTTCTTGCAGGGACTAAAAACCCATGATGAAGCGCGGCAATCCATTGACCCGTGATAGTTCGTAAATCTGTTGGTTCAATACTAGCATCTTTCGTGTTTTAAGGAGACCTCCTCAAGTGTTCGAGACAGAAAGCGACGTGCTG
>JBBRYU010000317.1:0-4208 GCA_038237345.1 Pyrinomonadales bacterium | reverse complement strand
GGCGGCGACCGTCGTGGTGGCGCTGGAAGCGGAACTAGTCTCCGGCGCGCTCGAAGCGACGGCCAGCACGTTGGGGCTGACGACCTTCTTCCTCGGCATCATCGTGCTGCCCATCGTGGGCAACGCCGCCGAGTATTTCTCGGCCGTCTACTTCGCGCGTCAAGACAGAATGGGTCTCGTGATGTCCATCGCCGTCGGCGCGAGCTTTGAGGTCGCGCTCCTGACCGCGCCGGTGCTGGTGCTGATCTCCTACGCGCTCGGCCACCCGATGAATTTAGTCTTCAGCAATCCGCTTGAACTAATCGCGCTCGCGGGCGTCGCTTTCGCCGTCAACTCCATCGCGCAGGACGGCGAGACCACGTGGTTCGAGGGCATCTTGCTCCTCGCCGTCTACGCCCTGCTCGCGCTCGCCTTCTTCTTTGCCACGCCGAACAACACGGGCGTGCATGCAATGCCATGAGCAACGACTAAACGGCTAACAGGATGCGTAGGTCGCGCACGTTCGTGCTGGTCGGGCCGATCTCAATTGCGTCGCCGAGCGGGCGGAAGAAGTTGTAAGCGTCGCTGCGCGCGAGGAAGTCTATGGCGTGCAAGCCAAGCGCACGCGCGCGGCGAAGCGTCGTCTTGTCCACGCACGCGCCGGCCGCGGGGCTGTTGCCGTCCACGCCGTCCGTGCCCGCATGCAGCGCCGCCACGCGCCAACCCGCCCGCGCGATCTCGTCCGCGTGTGCGTCGAACTCAAGCGCACAGCGCAGGGCCGCTTCCAGATTGCGCCCGCCCACGCCCGCGCCGCGTACGGGACAGATGAACTCGCCGCCGGAGATGAGACACACCTCGCGCCCTGCCCCCGCTTCCCGCCGCAGACGCAGCAACCGCGCCACCAACTCACGACAACCAACTTCAACTGGCGCTTCGATCAGATCGTCGCATACTTCTACAGCAAAGCCGCGCGCCCGCGCCGCTGCCGCCGCCGCTTCTTTCGCCCGCTCGTTGTCGAGCAACACGTAATGTCCCCGTAGCGCGTCCGCCGTTTGCACGCCACGGTGATTCATGCCCTCTGCGTCCTGCGCACTGTCAAGTGCGCTTAGTACCGTTGTCGGTAGCTGTGGTCGAAGTTGATAGCGGGCGAGAATGTTTGCGACTTCATGCGCGGCATCTTTTGCGCACGTTGGCGGAAAGGTCGGCCCGGAAGCGACCTGCGCGGCCTCATGCGGATTCGTATCTGAGACGATCAGCGAGACCTGCGCGGCCCGCGGCGCAAGCGCGCTCAAGCCCCCACCCTTGATCGCAGAGAGCGCACGGCGCACCGTGTTGACTTCGTTAATCGTCGCGCCGCACGTGACGAGCGCGCGGTTGGTCGCGCGCAGGTCTGCGAGCGTGACGCGTCCGTCGCGCGGCCACTCCAACATCGCCGAACCGCCGCCTGAGATCAAAAACAGAATGAGCGTATCCGGCGCGTCCGCCGTCGCCAACAAAGCACGCGCCGCCCGTCCCGCAGCCAAACTCTCTCCACCCGGCAACGGATGCCCGCCCGCAAACGCTTGCCATTGCGCGGGCAACGCAACATTTGACACCGGCGCGGAAACGATGCTGCGCGCCAGCCGTGCGCCGAGCACATCACTCAGCGCCGCCGCCATCGCGCGGCCCGCCTTGCCGATGGCGATGGCGCAGACGTTCGCATAAGTATTCAACTCAAACTCGCAGTCAACGACCATGAGCCGCCTGCCCGCGCGATGAACCGCCGCGCGCACCGCGCGTCTCGCATCTACACCGTGTAATGCCTCGATGAAGATCTCGCGGGCGGTCGCTTTGAGCTTGTGCGCTGCGCCTTCCATAGACTGATAAGTATCGAGTTAGAACCCGCGAAACGGTAGGTCAGCCCCGCGTTGCAGCCAGTTGTCGGGCGGATAGTGTGCGCGCCCATCCGCGACGTGCAGCGTATAGGCGTGCCGCGACTGCGCTGAGCGATTGGCGCGACTGAGGTGCGGCAACATGCCGTGCAACACGATGAGCGCGCCCGCCGGCACGACGAGCGGCATGAGCGACTCCACCGGCCAAGGCGTCTCGGCCAACGTGATGAAGCGCGTGCCGCCCGCGGGCGCACGCACGAAGCGCGAGTTCAAACCCAGCTTGTGCCCGCCGGGCAACGCCCACAGACAACCGTTCTCCGTCGTCGCCGCTTCGAGCGCGAACCAGAGGCCCACGACGCCCGGCGGCTCAGTATAGAGAAAAGTGCTGTCCTGATGGCACGTGACCTCGCCGCCGATGGACGGTTGTTTGAAGATATACATGGACTGCACGAGCAACGGCGCTTGCACACGTAGGTCGGCGACTAATTGCTTGATCGCGGGCGAGCGTGAGAAGCGCGCGCACACGGGATCGAGATCGTGCAGGGCATGCCCGATCTTATTGATCGAACACTCCTTACTCTGGCGCAAGTGGCCCGCTTCGTCGAATGCCTCTTCCTCGAAGAAGCAGCGCACCTTGTCGCCAGATGCGAGAAAGTATTCGTCGCTCGTGCGCGTCTGCTCGTGCGTCGAGAAGATCGACACCGTGCCGGCCGGGTCGAACGCAGCCACCAACTCCGCCGCCCGCGCACGCAACGCGGCGCAGTCCGCCGGACTGACGAAATCTTCAACGACGAGAAAGCCGTCGCGCTCATACTGCGCGCGTTGTTGATTATTGATTTGCGTCATCGCGATTTGCGCGTGCGTAATACTCAAACGCGCGCCTCGTTGATCCAGACGGGTTTCGAGTTGCAGCCCGTGCCGTCGCTGCGCCAGCGCGGGCACGACCAGAAGTAGTTGCCGGAACTCGCCGGGCCGCGCTTGAGCATCGGCGTCTCGCACGTGGCGCAGGGCGGGCCCGTCTCCGGCGCGGGCTTCGGCTCTTCCAGCACGCCCTCTTCATTGAACCAACGCGCGCCGCGGCAGTCCGGGTAGCGCATGCACGAGAGCAACGCACGCTTGCTCTTCTCTTTCGGCAAACGCAGCCGCAACGCGCCCGCACACGTCGGGCATTTCGTCTGCAACAGCGCCTTGCGCTGCTTCGCGTTCTTCGGCACGTCGCTCGTGAAGCCACACGCCTCTTTGCCCTCTGCGCATGCGAGAAACTTACCGCCCGCGCTCTCGCGCTCGACGAGAAAACCTGCGCGCTCCTCCAACTTACACTTCGGACAGTCGAGCGCGCCTTCGGGTCGCGGCAACTCTCTGCGCGTCTGTTGACCTTCGCCCGCCGTCGTCGTCGCGCGCTCCATCTGCGCGCCTGCGATCTGCGCGACGATCTCCGCGACCATCCCTTTCACTTCCGCCATGAACTCGGCGCACGCATATTCGCCGCGCACCATGCGCGCCAACTTCTGCTCCCACATGCCCGTCAATTGCGGCGACTTCAACAGCGGCGCAGGCAACAACTTGATCAAGTTCCCGCCCTTCGACGTCGCGCGCAGAGATTTCTTATCGCGCACGACGTACTCGCGTTTCAACAACGTCTCGATGATCGCCGCGCGCGTGGCGGGCGTGCCCAAGCCCGACTCGCGCATCGCTAAGCGCAACTCTTCATCTTCAATCTTCTTCCCCGCCGTCTCCATCGCGCCCAGCAGGCTCGACTCGGAATAACGCGGCGGCGCTTTCGTCTGCTTCTCGACCGCCTCGGCTTGCTGCGTCTCGACCGCCGCCTGCGCTTTGACCGCAGGCAGTTCGGCCTCGTCGCCGTCTTCGTCCTTCTTCTTCTCTTCGCGGCCGGGCGGATCGACCGCGCGCCAGCCCGCGTGCAAGACGACCGTGCCGCGCGTGATGAACTGTTCGCCCACGACGCCCGTGATGATCGTCGTGCGCTCAAGTTCCGCATCGGGATAGAAAGCGGCGAGGAAGCGGCGCACGATCAGATCGTAGATGCGTTTCTCGTCGGGGCTGACCGCGTTCGGCTCGATGCGCTGCTTCGTCGGGATGAGCGCGTGGTGATCCGTCACCTTCTTGTCGTCCACGTGCCGGCTCGTCAACGTGAACTTGCCTTTAGTGATGATCGCTTCGATGAACGCGACGTAAGGGCCGACGCGCGCCGCTTCGATATGGCCTTTCAGTTCCTGATTGACGCTTGACGAGAGATGACGCGAAGCCGTGCGCGGGTAGGTGATGAACTTTTTTTCGTAGAGCGACTGTGCGAGCTTCAACGTCTGATCCGCCGAGAACGAGTAGCGCACGTTGGCG
>JBBRYU010000316.1:0-4211 GCA_038237345.1 Pyrinomonadales bacterium | reverse complement strand
TGCGTCGAAGCATGCCCGAAGGATGCGATCACGCATGGCTATAATTTCGAGTTGTCCGTTTACAACCGCGCCGACCTGTTGAAGACCAAAGACGATCTGCTCATCACCACGCAGAAGCAGTCGCTCAACTATCGCGTCGCGTTCGCCGACGAGGACGTGGACTCGGAGTACAAAGAAGTGTGAGGGAACCGTTTACAGTTTTGAGTTTTCGGTTTTCAGTTTCCAGAGATGGCGCAACGCGGCTGCTGAAAACTCAAAACTGTAAACTGTCCCTTGTCTTTCGCGCCGCCGCGTGTTATTCGACACGCGGCGGCTTCGCTGTTTATGAATGACACATTGTTGGAGACGCGCGCTGTGTCGCGCCACTATCAGATGGGCAGCACGACCGTGGTCGCGCTCGACGGCGTTTCGATGACGGCGCGTGAGGGCGAGTTCGTCGCGTTGCAGGGCACGTCAGGGTCGGGCAAGTCCACGCTGCTGAATCTGATCGGCGGACTCGATCAGCCGACGAGCGGTCAGGTGGTCTATGAGGGTCGCTCGCTTGCGCCGCTCACGAAACGCGAGATGGCGCGTTATCGACGACACGCGGTCGGCATGATCTTTCAGAACTTCAATTTGATCCCGACGATGACTGCCGCCGAGAACGTCAGCCTCGCGCTCGCCTTCGGCGGCGTGCGCGGACGCGAGCGCGACGAGCGCACACGCGCGCTGCTTGAGCGCGTCGGTCTTAGCGAGCGCATGACACATCGCCCGGCGGAGTTGTCCGGTGGCGAACAGCAGCGCGTCGCCATCGCGCGGGCGCTGGCGAACCGGCCGCGCGTCTTGCTCGCAGACGAGCCGACCGGCAATCTCGATTCGACCCGCGCGCAGGAACTCCTCAGCCTACTGCGCGAGATGGTGGCGCGCGACCGTCTGACCATCCTCATGGTCACGCACGACCGCGACCTCGCCGCCCGCTTCGCCGACCGCACGGTTCACATGAAAGATGGTAGGGTGGAAATGATGAATACGGAATGATGAAGGATGAATAAAAGGCAGCTTCCTCTTCATCATTCATCATTCCGCGTTCATCATTATCTTTGAGGTGCAGCCATGAAGATAGACGCTCCCCCCGTGATGACGCTTGAGTCCTTGCGCTCTGTGCCGCTGTTCGGCTCGCTCGACGACGAAGCGGCGCGCACGCTGCGCGCTCTGCTCGAAGTGCGCGAGTTGCCGGAGGGCACACTACTGTTTAGCGCGGGCGATGCGGGCGACGCCATGTATTTGATCGAGGACGGCGGCGTCCGCATCTATGTCGTGGACGACGACGAACAGGAGGTGACGCTGGCGGAGTTGGCGCGCGGCGACTTCTTTGGCGAGATGTCGATCATAGACGGCAAGCCGCGCTCGGCCTCCGCGGCCGTCAGTGCGCCCGCGCGCCTCGCCATCCTCAAGCGCGACGATTTCATCAACTTCGTGCATGGCAACAGCGACGTGGCGCTTAAAATGATCAGCGCCATCTCCGAGCGTCTGCGGCGCACGGACGAACTGTTGCAACGCCGCGTTTCGCGCAACGTCAACGAGATCGAAGCAGAGCAATCTACACCCGGCAACCGCGTCTCGGAGTTGATCGCCGCGTTCGGCGGCAGTTGGAAATTCATCATCCTGCTTGCGCTGCTACTCGGCGGTTGGGCGTTGTGGCAGAGTTGGCTGCGACACGATCTGGGGCTTGACCCGTTCCCCTATCAGTTCCTCGGCCTCGTGCTCGGCATCATCGCGGGCGTGCAGGCTCCGATCATACTGATGTCGCAGAATCGGCAGTCGGATAAGGATCGGCTGCGTTCCGATATGGATTTTCAAGTGAACTTGAAGAACGAGTTGGCGATCACGGAAATCCTACGCCGGCTCGACGTGTTGGAGAGCGAGCGCCTACCCGTGCTATTCGCCGAACAGAACGAATGGCTGGCAAACGTGAACGCACAAACTCGCGGCGGGCAGGGTGACGGCGCAACGCAACTTTAACTTTATCGTGGGGCGGCAAGGTTTGAGGTCAGACGTAAAATGATCGAAGCCATCTTCTTCGACTTCAACGGCGTCATTATTGATGACGAAGCGCTGCAAATGAAAGCAGCGCAAACTGCGCTCGGCGCATACGACATTGCGCTCAGCGAACAGGATTATTACGACTCGCTCGGCATGGACGCCAACACGTTCATGCGCGCGGCCTTCATCCGCGCGGGGCGCGAAGCCGACGACGCCACGCTCGCGTCCGCGCTCGCAAGCTTCGACCGGCAGTTTCGCGCCCTCATCGAGGTCGGCGAGTTGCCGCTCTTTCCCGGCCTAGTCACCTTCATCAAGGCGGCGGCCCGGCGTTACGCGCTTGGTCTGGTCAGTATGGCGCGGCGCGACTATATCAACTTCGTGCTAACGCGCGCCGGCCTCAGTGAGTTGTTCCCCGTTATCGTCAGCGCCGAAGACGTGACTGCCTGTAAGCCCGACCCCGCGTGCTACACGGCCGCGCTCGCACGCCTGAACGAGCGACGGCGCAACAGCGCCCAAACTCCCCTCGCGCCTGCCGCCTGTCTCGTCATCGAAGACGCCCCCCCCGGCATACAGTCCGCGCGAGCCACGGGCCTGCGCACGCTCGGCGTCACCAACACAGTTAAGGAAGCCGCGCTGCGCGCCGCCGGGGCGGATGTCGTCACTGCGCGCCTCTCCGATTGGACAGTGGACGCCGTGCATCATCTCTACGATTGATGCGTGCGGCTTGATGAAAGACAGACCCGCCGCCCGTATCCTTCAGTCTGTCATCCGTCTTCTTCTATGACTCCGGCATGTAAATTATTGGCCGCGAAGGCGCGGCAGCAGTTCGCGGCCCTGGTGGCACGCCCCGATGCAGCGCTTGATCTGGCGCACGCGGCTTTGCTCATCGCGGCGGAGGAGCAACCCGATCTCGACGTGGAGCATTACCGCGCGCATCTGTTGGCGTTGGGCGTGCGGGCGCGGGCGCGCGTCGGTGAGCGCACAGACGCGCCCGTCGCCGCGTTCAATCATTTCATCTTCAATGAACTTGGCTTTGCGGGCAATCAGGAAAATTATTATGACCCGCGCAATAGTCTGCTCCCTTACGTGCTCGATGCACGGCGCGGGATTCCGATCACGCTGTCCGTCGTCTACATAGAACTCGGTCGGCGCGCGGGGCTGCAAGTCGAGGGCGTCGGCTTGCCCGGCCATTTCATCGTGCGGGTACGCGCGCCGGCTGATGCGGACTTCGTACTGGTTGATCCCTTCAACGCCCGCATCGTTGACGAAGATGATTGTCAGCAGCAACTCGACAGGCTCTACGGCGGGCAGATACCGCTCGGCGACGAGCATCTGCGGCCCGCCCGCCCGCGCGAACTTCTCGCGCGCATGCTGCGCAACCTGAAAGCCATCCACGCGCAGTCCCGCCGCTATCGTCGCGCCATCGCCGCCATCGAACGCATCCTGCTCGTCGCACCCCGCGCGCACGACGAGCACCGCGACCTCGGCGTCCTGCTCGCACAACTCGGCCGCTACGCGCAGGCGATCCGCGAGGTGGAAACTTACCTCAACCGCGCACCCGCTGCGCCCGATGCCGAGCGCGTGCAAGCCGAATTGAAAAAGATGCGGCTGCAACTAGCGCAGTTGAATTGAGGCCAACGCTGAAGATTCAAGGTTCAAGGTTCAAGGTTGAACCAAAGGATCTGTCATTGCCGCCGTTGAGTTTGAACTTTGCATGGTCAACCGCGTACTAATCTTGAACCTTGAACCTTGAACCTTAAACTTTGAACACTACTCTGCAATGATTTTTTTCGACATACTTCGGCTCGCCCTGCGCAATCTGCGCGAAGCGAAACTGCGCGTGATCTTGACGACGATAGGTGTCGTGGTCGGGGTGACGGTCATCATCACGATGATCTCGTTCGGGCTGGGCTTGCAGCGCAATGCCGTGCAGCGTTTCAAAGACCTCGATCTGTTTAATGAAGTCACAGTCAGCGGGCGCGACATTTCAGAGTTGGTCGCGCAGGTCTTCAACCGCGCCGCCGATCAGCAGGGCGGCGATGGCGGCGGCCGTAGAGGGCGCTTCAGGCCGAACGCGCCGCCGATGCCGGAGAAGGCTTCGATGCGCGTGCTTGATGACGCCGCGCTCGCCGAGATCGCGCGCATCCCCGGCGTCGAGGCGGTCGAGCCGACCGTCATATTCACCGCTT
>JBBRYU010000315.1:0-4259 GCA_038237345.1 Pyrinomonadales bacterium | reverse complement strand
CTGCCTAATCAGAAAAAGAGTCACACATTAGGTTGAAAGCTATAAGGTCGAACGAGAACTCCTGCGCGAAGAGGGGTTTCCTATAATTCAAGTAAGAAAATGCTTGAGTGCTGCACACTGGCTATTACAATGCACACTCACTCCCATTCAATGGTGCTCGGCGGCTTGGAACTTATGTCGTAGACGACACGGTTAATACCTCGGACTTCCGCCACAATGCGCGTCGAAATCCGTGCCAAAACGTCGTGCGGCAGGCGCGCCCAGTCAGCAGTCATGCCATCCACACTCGTCACCGCGCGTATAGCTACAACCTGCTCATAAGTTCTAAAGTCGCCCATCACACCGACAGACGAAATAGGCAGCAGCACGGGGAAGGCTTGCCACACGGCGTCGTACAGATTAGCCAATCGCAATTCTTCTTCTAGGATGCGGTCGACGGCTCTCAGTAGGCGTAAGTTATGCTCAGTAATCTCACCTACAATTCTTACTGCCAGTCCGGGTCCGGGGAAAGGGTGCCGGCGCAGGATTTCCTCGGGCACTTTTAAATCACGCCCAATGTGGCGCACTTCATCTTTAAACAGTTCACGCAGTGGTTCAATCAGCTTTAGACGCATCTGTGCAGGTAGGCCGCCGACATTATGATGACTTTTGATGACCGCCGAAGGCCCGCGGACGGAGACTGACTCAATTACATCCGGATATAATGTGCCCTGCACCAGATACTCAACCTCGCCGATCTGCTCCGCTTCCGCCTCGAAGACTTCGATAAATACACGCCCAATAATGCGCCGCTTCTCTTCCGGGTCAGTCACGCCGCGCAGTGCAGATAAAAACGGCTCTGCGGCATCCACGCCCCGTACGTTTAAGCTCATCTGTTGCTCGAAAAGACGTAGCGTCGCCTCGAATTCACCTTCTCTTAATAGCCCGTTGTTTACGAAGATACATGTCTGCCGCGTACCGATGGACTCATGCACGAGGGCGGCTGCAACAGTTGAATCCACCCCCCCAGATAGACCGCAGACGACCCTTCCGTTGCCCACCTGCCTGCACACACGATCTACTTGCTCCGCAATGATTGAGCGAGGCGACCAATCGGCTCGGGCATGACAAATACCAAAGACAAAGTTGCGCAAAATTTCTGCGCCGTATAGCGTGTGTGCGACTTCTGGATGGAACTGAACACCAAATATGCAGCCGCTTAAATCTTCAAATGCATTAAGCGCATAATCCGTTCGTGCGGTTATGCGAAATCCCGTCGGCACTTGGGTGACATAATCTCCATGGCTGAGCCAAACGTCTATCTCTTCCGGCACCCCTGAGAACAAACGACTATCCGGCTGCGTCACCTTCAACCGGGCATAACCATATTCGCGATTTTTTGAGGGGCGCACTTCCCCACCCATTACGGCGGTCAGCAACTGCAAACCGTAGCAGATACCCAGCACCGGGCATTGTGCCGCATCAAGCAAATCAGGGGCTAATTGGGGCGCATCTTCGTCATAGACAGACGCGGGACCACCCGATAGGATCAGCCCGCACGGATGCAAGGCTCGTAGTTTTTCAGTGGTCAGGTTGTAGGGCCAGATTTCACAATAGACTCCAGCTTCGCGTATCCGGCGGGCGATCAATTGCGTATACTGCGAACCGAAATCAATAATAATAATCGTGTCATGTTGTTGCGGCTCTGCCAAGTTTTGAGTCAACCTCCATGGATGTTGGTACGTCTGACTTGAATGCAGATTTCGCGGAGTTAGGCTATGCTCATAGCTTCAGGTCAGCATTCTTGAGTCGGTCAATTGTATGTGCAAGCTTATTAAAAAGTATAGCTCCAACGTAAGCGTGCGTGCTGCTGGTTGGAGTTGCGCCCGTCTGTTGCTGTTTTCTTTCACTATTGGCGCACTCGTGCTTATCCCTTCCCCTACAAGGAGTGCCGGTCAGCAGTCCATTTTTTCTCAGCCTTTAATCTCCCAATGGCAATATCCGACCACCAGTACGGTTAATCTCACTCCGGCAACGCACGATACCAACGTCTATCTACCGCTGGCGGGAGGCGAGCTTGTTGCCTTGAATACTGTTAACGGTCAATTACTTTGGAAAACCGAAATGGGCGGCACAGTCTCGGCCGCTCCGGTCGCTGATGAGCACGGCGTCTATGTGGCAAACGAGTCCGCAGACGCCAACGAAGGACAAAGCTTTTATCGCGCCACCGGGGCTTTACGTGCGCTCAGTCATACAAGTGGTGTCACACGCTGGATGCACACACTCCCTCGGCCGATCAGGGGGACGTTATTGGCCAGCGCAACAACCATCTTCGGTGGCACCTCGGATGGACGCATCTACGCGTTCACGAAAGAGACCGGCGAACTCAGATGGCTTACACAGTACACGGCAGCATTTGCCTCCCAGCCGGTCTTGCACGATGGACG
The DNA here is from genome assembly GCA_038237345.1 of Pyrinomonadales bacterium. Classification (GTDB taxonomy): domain Bacteria; phylum Acidobacteriota; class Blastocatellia; order Pyrinomonadales; family Pyrinomonadaceae; genus QHXQ01. Next base: position 1,833 of record JBBRYU010000315.1, on the reverse strand, counting down.
ATTATATATCGGTAGCGAAGATGGCTCGCTGCTAGTCATAGATGATCAAACTGGGCAGATCCTTCGTCGTTATCAGACCCACGGGGCCGTGCGCGGCCCTATCGCGACGGCGAACCAACTAATCTTCATCGGCTCAGCCGATGGCTATGTCTACGCCCTTGATGAAACGAGTTGGCGGCTGCGCTGGCGCATACGCACAGGTGCGGGGGTGCAATCCGTCGCCGCCACGTCGAACGGGCTTATCGTTGCCTCGCTCGACAATTTCGTTTATCTACTTTCCTATGGGCGCGGCGAGCGTATGTGGAAGCGTCAGCTTGCGGGTCGGATCGCAGCGCAGCCGTTAACAAATGCGGACAGCGCACTGTTTGCCCCCCTCGGCGGCGATGCTTGCGTCGTCCTCGCGCTGCATGATGGTAAGACGCTGAATAGCTTAGAGGTGGGTGTGGATGGCACCACGGCCGCCTCTCCCATCATCGCGCACAATATTCTATTAATTACAACCCGACACGGACTTTTAGCCTTCGCGCCGCCCGCAACAGTAGTTCAGCAACAACCTCATTAACCATAATCCGAACCGAGTAATGCGCCGCGCTCATTCAGCGAACAAGCATTGAGCGTATGAGCGAAACGAGGCGCATGAACAGACCATGCAGCACGTACAGCGTAACGAGCGCAAGCACTACATAACGCGAGTAGAGCCAGACCAACATACCAATGGCAGCAACGACCAAGATAGCAACCCGTGTGCTACGTCGATCCGTCCCGACCGTTTTGAAACTGCTGTAGCGCACGGTGCTGACCATCAGGATCGCGAGCAACGCCACTAGCCCCATCAACAGTCCGCTATAAAGCGCCCCCAATTCCGCGCTATAGCGTGAGAGCGGCTGGGGCGCGAAATGCACGATGGCGGCGATCAGTCCGCCCGCTAATGGAATAGGTAAGCCGACGAAATTCTTCTTATCAACTTTAATTGAGCCTTCGGCCAACACGCGCGGACGCATCGCTTGTACGTTGAAGCGCGCAAGGCGGAACACGCCGCAGATCAAGAACATAAAGGAGAGAAACCAGCCGAGTTTGAGCGCATCGCTGCCATCGGCGAGCGCTGCCCCAAACCCCCAACTGTAGACGAGCACGGCCGGCGCGATGCCGAACGTCAACACGTCAGCCAGCGAGTCGAGTTGCACGCCGATCTCTGTAGTCGTTTTGGTCAGCCGTGCGATGCGCCCGTCGAGCGCGTCGAAGACCCAAGCCCAACCGATGGCGCGGGCGGCGCTATCGAAATGCAAGGCGGCCCGATTGAGTTCCAGATCAGTTCCACCTTGGAGCAATTTAAATCCCTGCAATGCGCCCATCACAGCAAAATAGCCCATCCCAATATTCGCGGCCGTAAAGGCCGAAGGGATGAGATAGAGACCTTTGCGCAAGCCTTTTCGTTCCGGATGCGGTGCGTGGCTGTCTTCAACTTGCAGTTGTGTAGCGCTCATGCGCGAATCCTCCCGATGATGCTAACACCGCCGCGCACGCGCTCGCCGACTTTAACAATCACTTCAACTTCTGGCGGTAGCACCAGATCGGTGCGCGAGCTGAACTTAATCAAACCGAACCGCTCCCCCAAGGCAACGCGCTCGCCCGCACGTTTCCAACAGACAATGCGCCGCGCCAGGACGCCTGCGATCTGCCGGCAGACGACCGTGATCCGCTCGCCCCGAATCGTTAGCGCGTTCTGCTCGTTGACGAGGCTGGCATCTGCGCGGGTCGCCATGACGAAACGCCCGCGCGTGCGCGTCACATCAACGATCTCGCCCGCGATAGGCGCGCGATTGATATGCACAT
>JBBRYU010000314.1:0-4276 GCA_038237345.1 Pyrinomonadales bacterium | reverse complement strand
CTCGCGCTCGCCCCGATGGGCGCGGGCGATCTGATCGACCGCACGATCCGGCTTTACCGTCGCCACTTCCTGACGCTCATCCGCACGGCCGCGCCGCCCATCATCGCCGCGGCCATCGGCTCTGTCATATTCACCATCAGCATGCGCGCCATCCCGCTCACCGCGTCGGGCGCGCGGCTCGTACTCTATTTCGTGGGCGCAGTCTTAGGCTGGCTGCTCTCGATCTCAGGGCCGTTCTGCCTGCTGATCATCCTCGGCGGCGCGTCGCGCAACGTGGTCATGCATCTGCTCTGGCAAGAGCCGGTCAGTGCGCGCACGATCTACCGCGGCGTGCGCACGCGCTTCTGGGGTTTGTTCGGCGCGATGGTTGTGACGGCGTTGTGCGCAGTGGTCGTCGGCGCAGTGACAGTCGTCATCTGGCTGGTCATCTTGGGCCTAATGTTTACAGTGCTGGCAATGATCGTAGCTAGTTCGGGCAGCGAGGCGGCTACTGTCATAGTCGTGCTGCTCTCACTACTGACTGCGCTCGGCGCGCTGCTCTTCTTCTTCTGGGTGATGGGCCACCTGGCTTACGTGCCGCAGGTGATGATGATCGAGGGGCGCGGCGTGTTCGATGCCGTCGGCCGCAGCGTCGCGCTCGCGCGCGGCAACGCGCGACGTCTGCTCGCGATGTTCTTGTTCACCACCTTCGCCACCTACTCGGCATTAATGCTACTTTTGATCCCGCTCGGCTGGTATGGCTATTTGCAAGGCGTCAACCCGTTCGACCTGCTGCGGTCGGAGTGGCCCCTCTGGTACGCCATCGGCTATCAGGTGGTTGGGCAAATAGCTTCGATCCTGTTGACGCCGGTTTGGATGCTCGGCCTCTCGCTGCTCTACGTGGACGAGCGCGTGCGCCACGAAGGCTACGACATCGAACTGCTCGCGCTGACCCGCCTCGGCGAGATGCCCGCGCTGCCCGACGGCCGCGTCGCGCCGCTCGCCCCCGCGCTCGCCGGCCAACGCAACGCGGTGAGCACAAAATGATCTTGTCCACGCGCACGCGCTACAACTATCAATTTCTCATCGCGCTCCTGCTCTTGTGCGGCGCGGGCGGCGCGGTGCGCGCCATGCCGCTCAAGGATTATCACGCGCATGTGGCGCAGGCTGACGGCGTGTTGTCCGCGTTGTTCAATCTCTATGCGACAGTGCAGAACGACGAGCGCGCGGTTGTTGCGCCGCAGTTTCAACGGCAACAGAGCGCGCTATTGGATGAACTGCGCGCGGCGTTGCCCGCGACGGAGCAGGTCGCATGGAGCGGGGGCACGCTCAATGTTGATAATCGCTGGCTGCAAACAGAACTTGACGCTTTCGCGCAATTGCCGGCCACGCCCGTCGCCCCGCGCATGGCCGCGCTCACGCGCATAGACGCGCGCATACACGCGCTCTACGAACGCCTCGACGAAGCCGCCCGCGCCGCGCCGGCGACCCGCGACAAAGCGGCCGAGAAGGGCCGCCTGCACGGCATCCTGCAACGACCTGAATTCAACGAACAGCCCGCGCAGGGCGGCGCGCTCGAACGACTCTGGGAGCGTTTCTGGAATTGGCTGCGCAGCCTCCTGCCCGCACGCACGCCGATGCAACCGGGCACGGCCGCGTTCGTCTCGCAGGCGGCCCGCGCGCTCGTCTATGCCCTGTGCGTCGCGCTCATCGGCTTCGTGCTCTGGCGTTATGGCCCACGCATCGCACGGCGCAAACTCACGCGCGAACGCGAGCGCGCGGCCCGCGTCGTGCTGGGCGAACAACTCGCGCCCGAACAGACACCCGCCGATTTACTGCGCGAGGCTGAGCAACTCGCCCGCACGGGCGATCTGCGCGGCGCAATGCGCAAGGCTTACATCGCGGTTTTGTGCGAATTGGGCGAGCGTAAAATCCTGCGCCTCGCGCCGCACAAGACCAATCGCGATTATCTGCGCGCTCTACGCGACGACGCACGCCTCTTGCAGTCGGTGCAGCCGCTCACCACTGCGTACGAGCGTCACTGGTACGGTCTCGTGCCCGCGCGCGATGCGGACTGGTCGGAGTTTCGGACAAAGGCAAATGAAGTGACGAGTGATAAGCTTAGAACTTGGAGAATGATCAGAAAGTAATGCTGCCGTCGCCGCGTAGCGGCAACTGACTTTAGCCGTGCGTTTCAACGCACTTCCGCATCGCGTTAGCGATGGCTGAATTCAATCGTCGCTAACGCGACGCGGGGGCGCGTAACTCCCGCTCCCCGGCGTTAAAACGCCGGGCTAAATTCAAGCCGCCGCGCCGCGGCGCAGACTACCGCAGCATGACATTATTGATCGCTACCAAAACATTGATCGCTACCAAAACTTGTTCCTGCTCGTCCCTTGTCAATCGTCACTCGTCACTTTTTTTCGATGCGCGAACGTCTCTTCATCATCGGTTCAATCGCCGTGCTGCTCCTGCTGCTCGTAGGGCTGAACGCGGCCTCTTATGTGCGCGTCGAGCGTGAGCCGGAGTTGGAGATCAAGCCTGACCGCTCGACCTACAACGCAGGCCCGACCGGCACTCGCGCCCTCTATCAATATCTCATCGAGTCCGGGCGACAGGTCGTGCGCTGGCGCGAACCCGTCGCCGCGTTGACGGATGCGAAACACAGGCGACCCGACACGTTCGTCATCGTCGGCCGCCTGCGCGTGCCGTACACGAAAGAGGAAGCGGGCAACCTGCGCCAGTGGGTCGAGACGGGCGGGCAACTCATCGTGATTGATCGCACACCGGATGCGTCGCTGCTGTTGCCGCCCACCGACCACTACACGCTGTACGCGGACGCGGGCGCAGTGCCGGACGACGACGTGCGCGCTGAAGACGCGGAGAGCATGACGGCCGGCACGAAGCCGCTCGCGCCGACGCAGCCCACTCTGCTCATGCGCGATGTGGAACAGATCGCGCCCTCGCGCTTCGCCGCGCGCTTGCATCTCAAGCCTATTGCGCCGGCTAACAGTGCGGCGCAGACCGGGCCGGTAGTGGTTGCGGCTCACGACGATGCAACCAAGCGTGAGCCTAAGCCGAAAGCGCCGCCGCCTTCGGGTGCGCCGTTCGTTCATCTGGCGGACGAACAAGGCGCGCTCGTCGCCGACTACTTGCGCGGGCGCGGGCGCGTCGTCGTCTTAAGCGATCCGTTCATCGTCACCAATAACGGCATCGAGCGCGCGGACAATCTGCAACTCGCGTTGAACCTCATCGCGGGCCGCGATGGTCTCATCGCCTTCGACGAGTATCATCAAGGGCGCGCCGCCACCGAAAATCAGTTACTCGCCTACTTCGCGGGCACGCCCGCGCTGACACTCTGCGGGCAAGCGTTCCTACTCATCTGCGCGCTCGTCTGGACGCGCGGACGCAGGTTCGCGCGCCCGCTCCCCGCGCCGCACGTGGATCGCCGCTCGAAACTTGAGTTCGTCGCCTCGATGGCCGAACTGCAACAACGCGCACGCGCCTACGATCTCGCCGTCGAGAACGTCTACGTGCGCACACGCCGCGCACTCGCACGCTACGGCGGCGTCGCGCAGAACGGCTCGCGCGCACAACTCGCCGCCCGCGTGGCGGCGCGTTCGGGGCTGAACAAAGATGAACTGGAAACACTCATGCGCGAATGCGAAGACGCCATCAACGGCGAGCCGACCGGCCCACGCCGCGCGCTCGCGCTCGTCCACCGCCTGCGCGAGCTTGAGCGCACGCTCGGCATACGCATGCGCACGCGCGAGATCAAACAAGCGGGCCGCTTGTGATTAGCGCCTTGCAGACTTTAACTTGAGAGCGCAGGATGATTTTGATCGCAATCAAGTTTATTACGAGAGAAAATCAACCACCAAGCCGTCAAGGGCACGGAGAAAACCTTTGTGTTCTTTATGTCTTTGTGGTTAATCTCTTCAAGCCAGATCAAAAGCCGAATATCGAACATGCAACACGTCTCCTCAACCATCGAGCACATCAACGCGGAATTGCGTAAAGTCATCATCGGGCAGGACGAGGTGATCGAGCAGGTCTTGGTCGCCATTCTTGCCGAAGGGCACGCGCTGATCGAGGGCGTGCCGGGCACGGCGAAGACCCTGTTGGTCAAGACGCTCGCGCGCATCATCGGCGCGGACTTCGGCCGCATACAGTTCACGCCCGACCTGATGCCTTCGGACATCACGGGCACGAACGTCTTCAACACGGCCACGGCCCTGTTCACCCTGCGCCGCGGCCCCGTCTTCACGGACATCCTGCTCGCCGACGAGATCAACCG
>JBBRYU010000313.1:0-4284 GCA_038237345.1 Pyrinomonadales bacterium | reverse complement strand
TTTCCGCACGGCTGGTGAGATGCGCGACGCGTTCACAGCGCACCTCGAACGCCTGCGCACGGGGCAAGTGACTTATGGCGCGCCGAGCGAGCCGGCGGGCTTGAAGACAATTCAGACGGAGATCGTCTTCTGCGGTTACTGCGGCGGGCGGATCGCAGCCGACGATCTCATCTGCGCGCACTGCGGGCAGCGCCAGCCTTTAGCCGTGGCCAGCGCCGCCCTGCGCACGGCGCGTTCGACGGCGAAACTCGTCGTCGTCGGCACGACCGAGTTGGACTCGTCTTATCAGTTGCACAAAGAGACCAGCCTCGTCGGGCGCACCGATCCGAACTCAAGCATCTTCCCGGAAGTCGATCTCTCGCGCTTCGACCCGCACACGAAAGTCTCGCGCCGCCACGCGCGCATCTTCCGCAAGGGCGACGTGTACTTGGTGGAAGACCTCGGCTCGATCAACGGCACGGTCATCAACGACTCGCTCCGGCTCGCGCCCTATCAGCCGCGCGCGTTGGAGAGCGGCGACAAGATACGACTGGGCGAGACGACGCTACATTTTCTAATTGGTTAGTCAGCTTTCATGAGCACACGAATCGAGCAAGCAGAGTTAGCCGCGGCCGGCGTTGGCGAAGGCGTGCGGGTGATTGGGACGCAAGGCATACGCGCGCCGTTCACGTTACGTTGCGGCGCGCTGCTGGTTGACTACACGGTATTGGCCGGCATCGCGGCGTTTGCCACGTTGCTGGCGCGCATGTTCGGCGGCGGCTCGCGCACGGCGGGCGCAACGGTGATGGAGTTCGGTTTAGTGATCGCGCTCGTCGTGGCGCTGTTGGACTTCCTCGTGCTGCCCGGCTTTACGGGTTGGACGCTCGGCAAGTGGGCTACGGGCCTACGCATCGAGCGGCGCGACGGCGCGCGGCTTAACTTCGCCTATGCGCTCTTGCGCCACACAGTCGGTTATCTCGTCTCGCTCCTGACGCTGGGGCTGGGGTTTCTCCTCGCGGCCTTCAATCGCGAAGGGCGTGCGCTGCACGACATACTGGCGGACACCGTGGTCGTGCGCGCGAGCGCGCGGCTGCGTTGAAGCGCGCAAGCGTCTGTTAGAAACATAATGACAAAGACCTGTCCAGGTTGCGGGGCCGACGCCCCGCCGGAGGCGCGCTTCTGTCGCCACTGCGGCACGACCCTGCGCACGACGACAGGCGGCGGCATAGGTGGTGAGACCATCTCGCCGCTCGCCGCCACTGCGCCGCTCGTAGAGCAGCGCGGCATCACAAGCGAGTTGGATAATGGCGCGCCGCCCTGCAGCGCACCATTGCATACGGCGACGGATCGGGAAATGGCCGCCACCCTGCTATCAACGCCGGTGCAAAGTGATAGCCGCGAGATCACGATTCCGGTCGGCGGACCTACGACCATGCTACAGTCTGTGCCGGACGCGAGCGCGCCGCATGTCTCCGCGCCGCCGGCCGCCGCGCTTGCGCCGCCGCCCGCTCCTTCTTCAGCCCCAATATCCGCCGCGCTGCCGCCCGGCGCTGTATCTGAGTCAAGACAAGCGCCGGAGCATCGGGCCTTGCGCGTGTGGCTCGCGGCCGGTCTGCTCGGCCTGCTGTTGCTCTTATGCGTGGGCGGTGCGGGCGTCTGGCTCATGCTGCGCGCACGGCAGACGCCCGCGCCGGCAATTAGCACGGACGCGCCCGTCGTGGTTGCCCCGCCCGACGCGCAGCAGCAGGCGCAGGCGAAGATCGCGGAGGCGCAAGGCTTGTTGGCGACGGGCAATCCGGTCGCGGCGACGGCGCGGCTGCGCGAAGCACTGGCGCTCGATCCCGCCAACGCGGAGGCACACCGGCAACTCGCACAGTTGTTAATGGAGAGTGGCGCGCGGGAGACGGCGATTGTAGAGTTGCGCGCTGTCACGCGGCTTGAGCCGAACGATAAAGATGCCTGGCGGCAGTTGGCCGAAGCGCAGTTCGCGGCCGGGCAATATGCGGATGCAGCCGACAGTTATCACACGCTCATGGACGTGTCGAACGAAGCGTTGGCGGACGACCGTTTGCAACTCGCCTACGCCGACGCGCTGCGGCTCGCCGGTCGTACCGACAACGCGCAGGCGCTCTATCGCCGGCTCGCCACCTCACCGCTCGCCGATGTGGCGCGCACGAGCAAGCAGCATGTGAAAGAGTTGAATACGACGACGACGAGTGAGACGGTGACGAATGCGCCGATGCATGGCGCGGGCACAACTGCGGCGAGCAACACGCAGCCCACGCCCGCGAGCAACATGCCCACGCCCACGCCGCCGCGCCTGCCTGCCGCGCCCGTCGCCGCGCCCGTCGCGCTGTCGCCCGCCGAGCATTATCAGCGCGGCGTGGAGTTGTGGGCATCGAATCGCGCGGCGGCGGCGGCGGAATTTCGGGCCGCCGCCGGCGCGGGCAACGCGGACGCCTATTACTATCTCGGTCTCAATCTGGCCGAAGGGCGCGCCCCGCACGCGCTCGGCCGCGCCGAACTCGTCAGCGCGCTCGCATATTTTCAGCGCGCCCGTGCCAGTCGCTTCAGCGCGCAAGCGCAGCGCTACGAAGATCAACTCGGACAGGAGTTCGACCGCCGGAGAAAACAGTGACGAGTGACAAGTGCCAAGTGACAAGTTAGAATCTCGTTCCGGTTCGTCACTTATCACTTATCACTTGTCACTCGTCACTGGTGTTGTATGCCTGATCTGATCGTCAAATATCCCGACCGCGCGCCCGACACTTTTCATCTGGGCCGCCTGCGCATCACCATCGGCCGCTCGGCCCGCAACGACCTCTGCATCCCCGATCCGTTCGCCTCGCGCGTTCATGCCGAAGTGCGGCGCGAAGGCGATCAGTACGTGCTGCAAGATTTAGGCTCGGCCAACGGCACGCTCTATAACGGCGAGCGCGTCGAGGGCGAAGTGGGCTTGACGCCAGGCGGGCGCGTACAGATCGGCGAGACCGAGATAGAGTTCTTCGATCAAGCATCCGGCGCACCCATGGCCACGATGATCGCCGACATGCCCTCGCCCGCGCCCGACGCGACCATTGCCTTCGACTCCGGTCATCGCACCACGTCGGGGCTGCTCGAAGCCATCGAAGGCGCACGCACGCAGAAGTCCGGCGAGATCAAGAATGCGACGAGCATGCTCACACAACAGCGCGTGAAGCCGAGTGTGCAGATGCCGACCGTCGCGCCCACCACCACGCCGAATGAGCATAGCGATCTGCTCGCACTGATCAGCAAGGTCAGTGTCACACTGCTCGCGTCCGGGTCGCTCGATGAGATATTGCAACAGGTAACCGCGCTCGTCTTCGAGGCCGTGCCCGCCGACCGCTGCCTGATCATGATGCGCGACACGAGGGGCGAAGAGTTGCAGGTGCGCGTGGCCCAGTTGCGCGACAAGCAGGGCAGCGTGGGTGAGATTCGCGTCAGCCGCTCGATCATCGAAGAGGTCGTCGCCCAGGGGCGCTCGGTCTTAACGTCGGACGCGCAACACGATCCGCGGTTCATGTCGTCCACGATGACGATTCAAGGGATTCGCTCAGTGTTGGCCGTGCCGCTCGGCGTCGGCGAAAAAATCTTCGGCATCATCTACGCCGACTCGCCGCTCGCCGAAGCGCGCTTCTCGGAAGATCACCTGACGGTGTTGACGACGCTCGCCTCCGTCGCCGCCATCCGCGTCGAGAACGCGCGGCTCGTCGAAGAGCAACTTGGGCGCGAGCGCCTTGAGCGTGAGTTGGACTTGGCGCGCGAGATACAGCAACGCTTCCAACCGACCTCGCCGCCACACGTGCCCGGCTTCGAGTTGCAAGGCATCAGTTTTCCCTGCTATGAGATCGGCGGCGACTATTACGACTTCATCGAGCGCGCGGATGGGCGACTCGTCATCGCGCTCGGCGACGTGTCGGGCAAGGGCACATCGGCCGCGCTATTGATGTCTTCGTTGCACGCCGCGATCCACGCGCAGATCGCGACGAACCAGCCGCTCGCCGAGATCATCTCGGCCGTCAATCGTTACTTGGCCGACACCATTCCGCCCAACCGTTTCATCACGCTCTTCTGCGCCGAGCTTGATTCAGCGACGGGCATGCTCGCGTTCATCAACGCCGGGCACAACCCGCCGCTCATCGTCCACGCCGCCGGCACAATGGAACAACTCGGCGCGGGTGGCATGCCGCTCGGCATCCTGCCCAACGCACCCTACCGCGAAGGCCGCACCCAACTGCACGCGGGCGACGCGCTCGTCATCTATTCCGACGGCGTGACCGAGAC
>JBBRYU010000312.1:0-4351 GCA_038237345.1 Pyrinomonadales bacterium | reverse complement strand
GTCCGCGTTGGGCGCGGGGCGTGTGCGGCTCGTGCGTCAACTGTTGACCGAGAGCGTGCTGCTCGCGCTGGCCGGCGGTGCGCTCGGTTTGCTCGCGGCGCTCTGGGGCACGAGCTTAATTGAGGCCATCGGCGCGCAACTCGTGCCGTGGCTGGGGCACATCGCGATTGACGGGCGCGTGCTCGCGTTCACCTGCGGCATGTCTGTGTTGACCGGCATCGTCTTCGGTCTCGCGCCCGCGTGGCGCATGTCGCGGCCCGATCTGAACGAGACGTTGAAAGAGGGCGGGCGGAGCGCGGGCGCGGGTTCGAGTCGTCTGCGCAGCGGTCTCGTCGTGGCCGAAGTGGCGTTGGCGTTGGTGCTGCTCATCTGCGCGGGGTTGTTGATTAAAAGTATCGTGCGTTTGCGCAACGTCGATCCGGGCTTCACGGCCCAGAACGTCGTCACGATGAACGTATGGCTGCCGCGCGCGAATTATCCGAAGGCGCAGGACTGGCACGACATCTACGGGCGCGTCATCGAGCGCATCGAGGCGTTGCCCGGCGTGCAGGCGGCCGCGCTGACAAGCACGCTGCCCGCCAGTGGGTTTGACCGCCGCTCGGTCGAGCTTGAAGGGCGCACTTACAAGGCGGGCGATTACCCAGAGGTAGACAACTACATCATCACGCCCGATTACCTGCGCGCTATGTCTATTCCCGTGCTGCGCGGGCGCGCGTTGACCGGCGCGGACGACACGCATGCGCCGCCGGTCGCGCTCGTCAGCGAAACGATGGCGCGCAAACTCTGGCCGGGCGAAGACCCTGTGGGCAAACGATTCAGATATTACGGCGACAAAGTGCCGCCGCCGTGGGCGACGGTCGTCGGCGTCGTCAAAGACGTGCGGCAGTACGGGCTGGACATGCCGGGCACGATGGGTCTCTACGTGCCGGATGCGCAATACCCTTCGTTTGCGGCGACGATGGTCGTGCAGACCGCGACCGAGCCGGCCGGCTTGGTCAGTTCGATCCGCAGCACGGTGTTCGACGTAAACAAAGAGATCGCGATCTATGACGTGCAGCCGATGGAGCAACTGTTGGCCGACACGATTGTGCTGCGCCGCTTCTCGATGTTGTTGTTAGGTCTGTTTGCAACGCTCGCGCTAGTGCTGGCGACAGTCGGCATCTACGGCGTGATCTCTTATTCCGTCACCCAGCGCACGCACGAGATCGGCATCCGCATCGCGCTCGGCGCGCAGACCCGCGACGTGCTGCGGCTCGTCGTCGGACACGGCATGTTGCTCACGCTCGTCGGCGTCGGCATCGGGCTGCTGGCCAGCTTCGCGATCACGCGCGTGCTCACAAGTTTGCTCTACGAAGTGAGCGCGACCGACCCGCTGACGTATGCGGGCATCTCGTTGCTGCTCGTCGCGGTGGCGCTCGTGGCCTGTTACATCCCGGCGCGGCGTGCGACGCGGCTCGATCCGATGATCGCGCTCCGATACGAATAGAGTTGCCGAACCGACTACGGACAAGGGAGACGATGAATACATTCTTGCAAGACGTGCGTTATGCCGTGCGGATGTTGGCGAAGAGTCCGGCGTTCACGCTGATTACGGTGCTGTCTCTGGCGCTGGGGATCGGTGCGAACACGGCCATCTTCAGCGTGGCGAACGCGCTGTTGCTGCGTCCGTTACCGTTGGCTGATGCGGAGCGACTGGTCGAAGTGCAGAAGCATTCGAGCGAGGGCCGCGGGAATTCGTTTGCCGTCTCGTATCCCGATTATGAGTTCTACCGCGCACACGCCGACACGCTCGTGGGGCTATTGTGTTGGGGCGAAGCGCCGCTGAGTCTGACGACCGGTGCAGAGTCCGAACAGGCCTACGGCATGGTTGTGAGCGGCAACTATTTCGATGTGCTGGGCGTGCGGCCCGCGCATGGGCGTTTCTTTCTGCCGGCAGAGGACAACACGCCGGGCGCGCAGCCGGTCGCGGTCGTGAGCTACGGGCTATGGCAGCGACGCTTCGGCGGCGACCCGAACGTTGTCGGGCGCAACGTCGCGCTCAACGGGCAGCCGTTCACCATCGTCGGCGTTGCGCCGCAGAACTTCAACAGCACCGTGCCGCTCTACGCGCCCGACGTGTTCGTGCCCGTGATGATGCAGCAACAGGTCGTGCCCGGCAGCGACATGCTGCACGGGCGTAACGCCGAGTGGCTACATATGGTCGGGCGTTTGCGGCCCGGTGTGGCACGCGCGCAGGCGCAGGCGCAGTTGTCCACGCTCGCGTTGCAGATCGCGGCGGCGCACCCGGAAGACGCAAGGGCGGCAGTAGAGGAAGAGCGGCACGCGGTGTTGTTGGGCGTGGAGCTTGCGCCGGTCGGCGCATTCCCGACGGAGGTGCGCGGCGCAGTCGTCGGCTTCATCGGCCTGCTGTTCGCGCTCGTCGGCTCGGTCTTGCTCATCGCCTGCGCCAACCTGTCGAGCCTGTTGCTGGCGCGTGCGCTCACACGACGCAAAGAGATCGCGGTGCGGCTCGCGTTGGGCGCGAGTCGCGGGCGCATCATCCGGCAGTTGCTGACCGAGAGTGTGCTGCTGTGCATGTTGAGCGGCGCGGTCGGCGTGCTGTGCGCGCTCTGGTTGACCGATCTGTTGCTGCTCTTCAAACCATCCATGCCGTTGCCGATTGATCTGAATTTCCGGCTCGACTGGCGCGTGCTCTCGTGGACGTTCGCGCTCGCATCCGTGACCGGCGTGCTGTTCGGACTCGTGCCCGCGCTGCAAGCCTCGAAGCAGGATTTGGTGAGCGCGCTCAAAGAGGACGCGAACGCGCGCGGCTACCGGCGTGCGCGGCTGCGCGATCTATTCGTCGCCGGGCAGATCGCGCTCGCGCTGCTGTTGCTCGTGAGCGCGGGGCTGTTCGTGCGTGCGCGCACGATCTTTCCCGGCGCGCAGCCGGAACAGGTCTATACCGTCACGCTCGATCCGCACCTCTTGGGCTACGACGACGCGCGCAGCGCAGAGTTCTACCGGCAACTGCTGGAACGTGTGGCGGCGTTGCCCGGCGTCGAGCGCGCGGCTCTCGCCAATGGCATTCCCGTCGGTAACGGCTACGGCATGACCGCGTATGACATCAACGAGCAGTCTACGGAAGTCGGCTTCAACGAGGTGTCGCCGGCCTACTTCGAGACGATGCGCATTCCGTTGTTGCGCGGGCGCAACTTCACCGCCGCGGAGCGGGGCAGCGCGGGCAACGTCGCGATCATTGACGAGACGCTGGCAAGCCGCTTCTTCGCGGGCCGCGATCCTTTGGGCCAGTACCTACTCGCCGACGTTGCGCCGAACAAACCGAAGCAGCCCATCGAGATCGTCGGCGTGGTGCGCGGCGGCGCAAACCTGAGCCTCGGTTGGCAGCCGAACTTCTTCGTCTATCGGCCGCTCGGCACGAATGGGCTGACGCGTCTGCACCTGCACGTGCGCACAAACGCGCCCGCGCCGGCGACGCTCGCCGCGCTCCGGCGTGAGGTGGCAGCGCTCGAATCTGCACTGCCGTTGATGAACCCGATGCCTTTGACTGAGGCGATGGACACGTCGCTGCTGCCGCAACGGCTCGTCGCGACGGTCGCGGGCTTGTTTGGTCTACTCGGTCTCGCGCTCGCCGCCGTCGGCATCTTCGGCCTCGTAAGCTACGCGGTCACACAGCGCACGCACGAGTTCGGCGTGCGCATCGCGCTCGGCGCACAAAGCGTGGACGTGCTGAAGCTGGTGCTGGGCCAAGGTTTGCGGCTCGCGCTCGTCGGCGTCGGGGTGGGCCTCGGCGGCGCGTTTCTATTGACGCGCTTCCTGACGAGTTTGCTCTTCGGCGTGAGCGCGGTTGACCCTTTGACTTACGCGGGCGTCGCACTACTGCTCTTCGTGGTGACGCTCGCGGCCTGTTACGTGCCGGCGCGACGCGCCACGAAAGTCGATCCGATGGTCGCGCTGAGGTACGAATAGTTATGGCAGCATGCGCGGCGCGCTTGGCCCGGCGCACGCGCGCAGACGGTAAAAGGAGATTCGAGATGAAGCAAGCAGAGAATTTTTCGCGCCAACGTTTCCACCTGAGCGCACCGGCACGCAACGCTCGCAAACTCGCGTTCTACGGGCTTGTACTCATTTGTGCCACGTTGGTTGGGTTGGCGTGCGGCGGGCGCATCTACGCGCAGATGTCTTATACCGGACAGTGGCTCATCGAGACTAAGACGCGGCCCGATTCGTTACAACTGACCTTGCGCTATCGCATGGAGAAGAACGGCGTCCACGAGCATTCTTTCGATAGCGACACCACGTCGTTCGACACCGCGCTCGCACGCCTACCAGGTCTCACGCCCGCGCAGGT
>JBBRYU010000311.1:0-4368 GCA_038237345.1 Pyrinomonadales bacterium | reverse complement strand
CTCCAGATAGTTGGTGTAACTGTAACTCGAACCAGTGACGCCTGCGACATCCCACACCGTCAACCGCAGCCGGTTATCATACGCCGCATTGAATTGTCGGCCGTTACCATAACTGACTTGCCTGACGCCGCCCCACGCGCGATACTTCAGGTTTGCCGCATAGCTCGCGACACCGCCCCACCCCGAACCCGTCACACCGCTGGTGCGCCCCGTCAAATCATGCCCGTAGGTGATCGTGCCCGTCCATGCATTGGTGACCTGCGTTAGTTCGCCCCCAAGATTATACGCATAAGAGAGCGTGTAGCTGCCGACGCGGGGTATTAACCACATTCGTCGGAAAACCTCCGTTTAGCAGTTTCCACCCTTCCAATCTTCCGCAGAAAGCGTAGAATGAGAACTGCGTAGAATATTGTTACAGCGCAGTTTTCCCACCTCTCAACCTTTAACTTTGCAGGAATATGAGCCAACAGAAGATTTCAAAGAGCCGTAAAGTGCGTGGTCATTTGGCAAAAGCGCACTCCAATGATGCCCTCGCTGATGTGATTGCGCAGACGATGCGACTGTGGCGCAAAGCTCATTTGAACTACGATCAGACCAAGTACGTCGTTGAACGAGTGCGGCGCGGGCTGCACCTTGATCCGCCGCGCGCACGCCAGCGCAGCGTCGAGCGTCTCGACATGGCGGAAGTCGAACGGCTCATTCAGAGCAGCTATCAAACGCAGAGTAAATACGGGTTGATGATTAAGACACTCTTCTTCACCGGCGCGCGGGTCGAAGAGTTCGTCAACATCAAAGTAGAAGATGTGCATTTTGAAAGCGACCCGCCGCAAATTCACCTCACGCACGCCAAAGGACAAGGCAGCCGCTACGTTCCAGTCCTGCCGGGTCTCGCGCAAGAACTGCGGACTCATTTGCAAGGAAGGCGACATGGTTATCTGTTTGAGAGCAACCGGCACACGCGCTACTCGAAGCGGACCGTGCAAGCGCTCATGAAAGCGTCTGCGCTCTCGGCGGGCATTACCAAACGAGTCTATCCACATCTCCTGCGCCACTCTGTGGCGACGATCCTCCTCGACTCCGGCCAAGTTCCGATTGACCAGGTGCAGAAGTTTCTCGGACACCTGCAACTCTCGACGACGCAGATCTACGCGCAGACCAGCATCCGCGCCCTCGGCGAAAACTACTTGCGCGCCTTCGGCAGCACGAAAGCATAACGATCAGACACCGTGCAGTTTAACTCTTCGCCATCTCGATTATTTTAATGCCATCATCTCCAGCACCGGCAGCCGACTCGGAGTTGCAAGACCGCCTGCCACCGGAGATTGATGCGGCTGTGCTGCGAAAGTATTTCACGCTGACCGACGCCGATCTGGTTCAGGTCGAGCAGTGTCGCGGGGGCATGAACCGTCTCGGCTTCGCCGCGCAGCTTTGTGCTCTGCGCTGGCGCGGTCACTTCCTGCCGGACACGCGAGACCTCCCGCGCGCGGTACTGGAGACGCTCGCGCCGCAACTCGGCGTCTTGGCGATGCCGATCCCGGAGTACCCGCAGAATGAGAAGACGCGGTGGGAGCACATGGAACGCATCCGCCAGCATCTCGGCTTCGTCAAGTGCGAGGAACCACAACGGCAACAGTTGTTCGCGCATTTACAATCACAGGCGGTGATGATGCCGCGCTCACCCGTGGTGCAGGTGGAAGCCTGCCGCTGGCTCGTTGAACAACGCATCGTCCGCCCCGGTCGAACAACGCTGCGTGAGATCATCGGCGCGGCAAAGGACGGCGCGCTCCAACGGGTTTACGATCAACTCAACAGTGCGCTCAGTGTCTCCCAGCAACAGCAACTTGACGAGCTTTTGCTGCCCGTGCCGGCGGAGTCGCCGGCGGAAACTGTTGGGCGTTCGCGCGCCGAACAGTTCAAGCTGCTGGCGCGCCGCGAGTCGCCGGCAGCCTTCGCCGCGCTCGCCGCGCGTCTGGCCGACGTGCAGGCCGTCGGGCTGGCGACACTCCCCGTCTTACATCAGATCCATCCGGCCACGCGCGCACTCTTAGCTTCGTGGGGCTACCGTTACAACGTCTGGTCGTTGCGTCGCTTCGCTGCGCCGAAGCGGTACAGCATTCTGCTGGCGTTCCTGCACGCGGCACTGGCGGAAACCCTCGACGCCATCGTCGAGATGCAAGACAAGTTGATTACCAAAGTGCATAACAACGCCCGCGAGCGGCGCGAAGAGATACTGCGCTCGATGGAGCGGGCGCGCACGCGCGCCGTCGTCGTCTTGGAAGACCTTGGCGCACTCGTCATTGATGACACCATTCCTGACACGGAACTGCGCGCGCAAATCTTCGCTCGTTGGTCGGATGTGGACATTGCTACTGTGGTCTCTGAATGCCGGCAGATGCGCGACCGTGATGACGGCTCGGCGCTGAACCTGCTTACCGCATGGTATGGTCAGACGCGGAAGTATTCGCCCACGCTGCTCGCGGTCACGCCTTTCGATTTCACGCGCCATCAAGCATTAGGAGAAGCCGTCAACTATCTGAAAAAGGTTAATCGCGATGACGGCACGAAGTTCGGCAATGATGCGCCGACGAACTTCCTTGCGCGGCGTTGGCAGAAGTATGTCATCAGCCGCAACGCAGACGACGAGGCTGTGGTCTCGCGCCCCTTTTACGAACTGGCGGTGTTGACGACGCTCAACGAGCGCCTTAAAGCGGGCGATGTCACCGTGACTGATTCGCGCCGCTGGACGGATTTCGATGACTATCTGATTCCAACCGAAGAGTGGCAACAGACCCGTCAGCAACACTACGCCGCGCTCGGCTTACCCGCTGGTGCTGATGCCTTCATCCACAGGCTCGGCGAACATCTGGCAAGCATCACCGCACAGGTTGACGCCCACGTTCCAGCCAACAAATCGCTGACGATTGATGCCGCCAAAGGGGAGTTCAGTCTGGCGGCGCTCGTCGGGCATGACTCTTCCGAGACGGTCAAACAACTCACGCATCTGATCGAGACAGGCTTGCCGCACACCGAGCTAGTCGACATCCTGATTGACCTCGATAACGAAACCGATTTCCTGCGCCACTTCATCCGTCAGGGGACTTATACACCAAACTCTGCGACCGCTCTCCACCGTCGCAACGTGTTAGCGGCATTAATCGCTGTCGGATGCAACATCGGGACGCAGCGCATGGCGCTGGCCGCGCCGGGTCTCAACTTGCGCGACATTAGCGCCATCACCGATTGGTGTTTCAGCGAGGAAGCATTGAAAGCGGCGGTCATCGCTCTGGTCAACTATGCCGTCAGTCTCCCGCTTACGAAACTCTACGGCAGCGGTAACACTTGCTCGGCTGATGGGATGCGCTTCTACGTTCCGGTCAACGTGCTGGCGGCGGATTACAGCCCGCTCTTGCACGCCCGCGGCGTCACGATGTTGACGCACACCTCCGACAACTACTTGCAATTTTACCAACAAGCTGTGCCGTGCAAACTGCGCGAAGCGACTTTCAACCTCGACGGTTTAGTCGAGCATGATACGGAACTCGATCCGAAGACTTGCTACACCGACACGCACGGCTATACGGAAGTCGTGATGGCGACCGCCGCGCTGCTCGGCTTTGAACTGGCCCCACGCATTAAAGACATCAAAGACCAAACGCTCTACAAGATGGATCGCCGGCAGCAGTACCTACACCTTGATCCGCTCTTGACCGGCCACATTCGCCCGCACCTGATCCGGCAGTCCTGGGATGAAGTGGTGCGAGTGATCGCCTCGATCCGCTCGCGGGTCGTCTCGCCGTCATTGATCCTGCACCGGCTCGGCTCCTACGCGCGGCAGAACAGCATCTATCAGGCGCTGGCCGAAATCGGTCGCGTCTACAAAACGATCTGGATTCTGCGCTATCTTGATTCGGAGCAGTTGCGACGACATGCCGGGCGCGAACTCAATAAAGGCGAAGGCTCGCACGACCTCTCGCGCTTTCTCTGCTTCGGGAAAGAAGGGGCCTTGCGCGGACGCGAGTTCGAGGATCAACTGCACACTTTTAGTTGTCTGGCGGTGCTGCATAATGCGGTGGTCGCGTGGAACATCAATCAGATTACGCAGCTGGTTGAACGACTGCGTGGCGAAGGGCACCCAATCGCAGACCGTGACTTGGCTTTCACGTCACCGCTCGTCAGAAAGCATATCAACGCGCTGGGTCGCTATCATTTCGACATGGGGCGGATGAAACGCGGTGTGCCGGAAGGCTCAGAAACTCCTTAACGGAGGTTTTCCGACGAATGTGGTTAATACCCCTACGAACGGTTCGAGCCGGAAGAGGCGCGACGGATATTGCGCAAACTGGAGTTTCACTACACGCCGAAGCATGG
>JBBRYU010000310.1:0-4377 GCA_038237345.1 Pyrinomonadales bacterium | reverse complement strand
GTGCGTCGGGCAACATGGCGTTGATATACTCGCGCAGGCGAGTGGGACAGGAGCTTTGAGTCATGGTAAACCCAATGCTCTCACGAGCAGCTAACTCGTGCCCACTCGCTGACTTACAAAATGTGTCCCGACATCAGCTGATTACATGATTCAACAACTCAGGAACCCACTCGTTCCGCTGGCTCTTGCGTAAGTCCTAATAAATGAAATGAGGCGGCAAACTTCGATGACTCCGGCTGAGCGTCCTCCGGCTTTGGCTCACCATTGCTTTCCCTGTTGCGTCCGTGTCGTCGGTTGACATGATACGCTCCTCGTTGTTTTTATTTCCCACATCTGTTGGCAAAACCGGTCGGCGACATTGAACTCGCCCTTCAACTGGAAGCATAATCTATTTGCGCGGCGACATATCAAACAGGTAGATTCAGAGTACCAGCACCTTACATAACGATGAGCAGTAGTGGGCCAAAATTTATTGGCGCGGCGCGTGAAACGCAAGGCGGCTGGTCGCCCGCGACGTTGAACGTCGAGCGCCTTATCGCGCACGCGCGCGCGACAATTGCCGCGCGCGGTCGGGCCTACTACGCGCAGAAGTGGCGTCTGCGCGTGCAGCGCGTGAGCGCAGAGGAAGCCATCGTCAGGGTGCGGGGCAGCCAGCAATATACGGTCGAGTTCATGCGGGACGGGAGCGCTGTGCTTGCGTTCTGCGATTGTCCGTATGCCGGGTATGATGAGGACGTGATTTGCAAGCACGTGGTCGCGGCGGCCCTGTTCCTCAGGGATCATCTGAAACAGGACGCGCCCGTGCCGTGGGAAGACGTCCTGTCGCAGGCGATACGCACTTCTGCGCGCTCCGCCCCGAAGAGACCGGCGGAGTTTTTATTCTTCAGTCTGCAAGCGCGCGGCAATTCGTGGGCGCTCGTCCCCTACACGGTCGCCGCCGACTTCTTCCCGGCGACGGCGCGGCAGGATGTACTTGAGACGGCCCGCGTGGTGATAGAGCAGAAGCTCTCCTCACAGGCGGAGAAGATCAGCCCTTACGAGTCCGGCGGGCAGCGCGTTTACGCTAACGTCACACACGCGCAGGCCGCGCTAGTCAAGATGCTGGCGTCGTCCGGCCTGTACTACGGTAACTACTACGGTGGCGCGACGCTCGACCTCAGCGCGCTGTTCGCGTTGCTCAAGGGCGGCCCGCTCTTCCTCGGCACGGACAAGAATCCGCTGAAGCGGCCACTGGAAATCTGCCCGGATACGGCGCGCATTGAACTGGAAATGGAGCGGACGAATGAGGGCGGCACGCGCCTGCGTGCGCTGGCCGTCGCAGGCGAGCGCGCGTTTCCGCTGCAAGGGCGCGAGATGCAGGTGGTCTCCTACAAGCCGCTCTGGCTGCTCGCCGAGCAGACCGTCTTTCAACTGGGCGCGCCGCCGGAGGGCTTCGCGCTCTTTCAGCAGAATCCTGCGATAGAGATTCCCGGCGACGAAGAGCAGGCTTTCTTTGAAAAGCACCTGCCGTTCCTCGCCGAGCGATTTCCCTTGCGCGGCGCGGCAGTTCATTGGGAAGAGTTGCGCGATGTCGTGCCCGTGCCGCGCCTCTACCTGACCGAAGAGGGGAAAGAGTTGCGCGGTGAATTGCGTTTCGGCTACGGCGACTACGAGGTGGCGCACAGCCGCAACGCGCCTGTGCAGAGCATTCGCCGCGCTGCGGGGACGGGTGCGCTCGTGCGGATCGCGCGCCAGCCTGAACGGGAGACGGCATGGTGGGAAACGCTCGGCACGAAAACTTACGGCCTCAAGCGTGCGCCCGTGAATTACGGCGTCATGCGCGGCCCCGAAGTCAGTCTCTTTCTGTTGCGGGCCAACATGCACCCGCTCGATTTCCTGCTGCGGCACGTGCCGCAATTGGCCGCGGCAGGGTGCGAGATTTACGGCGAAGAAGAGTTGAAGCTGGCGCGCATCAACCGCAACCGCCCGACGATCTCTTTCGGCGTCACTTCGGGGATTGACTGGTTCGATGTGCAGGCGGTCGTCCAGTTTGGCGACGTGGAGGTCGCGCTCGCAGAGGTGCGCCGCGCCGTGCGCAAGCGCGAGCGCTTCGTCAAGCTGGCCGACGGGAGCATCGGCGAAATCCCCCCCGAATGGATCGAGCAATATCGTCACCTCTTCGCGCTCGGCGAAGAAACGGATAAGGGCTTGCGGCTCGCGCATCATCATCTGACGCTGCTCGACCAACTCCTCGCCAATGACGAGCGCGCTCGTACCGATCAAGAATTCAAGCGCCGCCGCGCACAGTTGCGCAACTTCGACGGCATCAAACCGCAGAAGCTCCCCAAACATTTCAACGGCGAGTTGCGCCCGTATCAGCAGGCCGGCTTCGACTGGCTCTATTTTTTGCGCGAGTACAATTTTGGCGGCTGTCTCGCCGACGACATGGGCACGGGCAAGACCATTGCGACGCTGGCCTTTCTCCAGTCGCTCAAGGAGCGCGGGCTGGCGAAGAAGGCTTCCCTGCTGGTCGTGCCGCGTTCGCTCGTCTTCAACTGGGAGCGCGAGGCGACGCGGTTTACGCCGCGCCTGCGCCTGCTGAATCACGCCACGCCGGAGCGCACCGAAGACATCTCGGAATTCGATGACTACGATCTGGTGTTGACGACCTACGGGCTGCTCCGGCGCGACATAGAGGCGTTGATGCACTATGAGTTCAACTACCTGATTCTGGATGAGGCGCAGGCGATCAAAAATCCGCTCGCGGAGACGGCCAAAGCCGTGCGGCTTTTGCGCGGGGCGCATCGCCTGACGCTGACGGGCACGCCCGTGGAAAACAACACGCTGGAACTCTGGTCGCAGTTCGCCTTTTTGAATCCGGGGCTGTTGGGCAACGCTGACTACTTCCGCGAAGAATTCAGTACGCCCATCGAGCGCAAAGGCGACGAGAGCGCGGCACAGTTCCTGCGCAAGCTGGTCTACCCATTCATCCTACGGCGCACCAAAGATCAGGTCGCGCAGGACTTGCCCTCGCGCACCGAGCGCCAGATGCTCTGCGACATGGAGCCAGCCCAGCGCCAACTCTACGACGAGAAGCGCGATTACTACCGCGCGCTTTTACTCAAGCTGATCGAAGACGAAGGCATCAACAACGCGCGCTTCCGCGTGCTCGAAGGTTTGCTGCGCCTGCGGCAGATTTGCAACCACCCGCGCCTCGCGGTGAAGACGTTCAGGGGCGGCTCGGCGAAATTCGAGTTGTTGCTGGAGACGCTCGAAACGCTTCGCGCCGAGGGACACAAGGCGCTGGTCTTCTCGCAATTCGTCGGGATGCTCAAGCTTGTGCAGGCGGAATTGAAGAAGCGCCGCATCCCCTTCGCTTATCTGGACGGGCAGACGCGCGACCGGCAGGAGCGCGTAGACGCTTTTCAGGAAGATCCTTCACTACCCTTCTTTCTTATCAGCCTGAAGGCCGGCGGCATCGGTTTGAATTTGACGGCGGCAGACTATGTGATCCACGTAGACCCGTGGTGGAATCCCGCGGTCGAGATGCAGGCCACGGATCGCGCGCACCGCATCGGGCAGGATAAGCCGGTCTTCATCTACAAGCTGATCGTGCGCAGTTCGGTCGAGGAGAAGATTCTCGAGTTGCAAGAGCGCAAGCGCCGGCTCGTCACGCAACTGATCGCCACGGAGAATAGCTTCTTCAAGTCGCTCACCGCAGCCGACGTGGCGGCGTTGTTCTCTTGACGCTCTTTTATTGTAGAGATGGTCGCGGCTACCGACTCGAACGTTTTAATTTGCGGTGAAACAGGCACCGGCAAGGAACTCATCGCGTATGCGATTCACAGCTAGAGCCAGCGCAGCAAGCGCGTGTGCGCGTCAAACGATTCCTGCCTCTGCATCTCGCTTCGGTTAACGACACATTGCCGCTCGCGAGAGCTGATGATCGAATGGAACAACTCCCCTTAAGCAGCGGACGAACTTTGCGCCGCCGGGGATTAAGGGCAACTTCGCTACGCTCCTGTGGCACACACTCTTATTGCCCACCACCTTCTCACCGCCGCCCACAGTCGCTGCCCCGGGCACTTTCAGGGCGTCCTTTTTCTTTGTCTAAACGTCTAATTCAACGGTCACCACGGGCAGCCTTAACTATGGACAGGTCAATAATTAATCTCGTTTAGGCGGCTATCGCCTTGCATCTGGGGCGCTTGTTAGTGCATCATAGCTAACGGTTACTCCTTCTCTCGCGCATCAACGGTGATGCGCCCCGCGCCTCGAACGATTGGCGGCGGCGTTTTGGATGGTTCGAGAGCAGGCAGATGTCAACAATAGAAGCCGCTCGTTAGAGCATCCGAACGCGAACCTTCGCTGTCTACCGTTACGCCGAAGCTCACTTCG
>JBBRYU010000309.1:0-4377 GCA_038237345.1 Pyrinomonadales bacterium | reverse complement strand
AGGCTGTGAACTCGGCCAACTGCCAGTTCTTCATCACGCTCAAGCGGCAGCCTGAATTCGACGAGCACTACACCGTCTTCGGTAAGGTCATCGAAGGTCTCAACAACGCCGACATCATCAGCCACGCGCCCGCCCGCGCAGGCACGGATAACCCCGAAGACAAGATCACGATCAAGAGCATCACGCTCCAACCGAGAAAGCAGTAATAGGCGATAGCCAGCGATAACGCGGGACGAGCGACAAGAGCAGGCAGGTTATGATCTTGTCGCTCGTCCCGCGTCACTTGTGACTGCGATTCAGATCGAGTCGTCTTCGGTCTTCGAGCGCGGGTCAAGCTCGAAGCGCTGGCGGTCGCGGCGCTCGATCTTGTCGAGCAGATCGAGTTCTTGGTTGTCTTCGTAATTGATGCCGACGGCGTGCGCGTTCTCTTCGACCATAGACTGATCGGGCGTCGGGTTGTCGCCGGAGACGGTCTCAGTGCCGCTATCGTTCACGTCCTCCCATGTGGCGTCGAGGTCGCCGCCGGCATCCGCAGGTGAAGCGGCGGTGTTGTTGCGCAGCCGGTGCGCGAGTTGTTCCGGGTCTTTGGGCGCGCGGGCGATCTCCTCTTCCATGAACTCTTCGATTTCCGGGTTGGGCACGAAATCGGGGTTGTTACTCAAATACTCAAACTCTTCCGGCGTCTTCTTTGGCATCGCACCTCCTTGTGCAACCTGTTAGCCATTAGTTACTAGCTGTCAACTCGTCCAATAATTGCAGCCGCTCATGCATGATCGCGCAGCGCAGACAGCGCACCGGCCAATGGCTAACAGCTAATCGCTATGGGCTTTGTGTGTGCCGCCAATATAGCAAACAGTGGGAAGGCACGGCAATCAGCGCGTCGCTGCCGTTGAAAGGCAAGCCGCTTGACCTTTGTTGATGCGCGCCATAAACTTGCTTTATCTGTTATTCAACGAAGCAACCTGCAACGCGGCGTCGAATGGTCAGCCAGTCCGGCTATCGTTCCGCCTGCGCTGCGCTCGTCCGCTAACCTGAACGCCGGGAGTTTAGCGCGTTCCCAGACGGTGAACATTCGATGACTCATAATCTGTTCAATACGCTGCAAACTTTCGACGCGGGCACGGGCCGGCAAGGGCAATTTCATTCGCTGCCGCAACTAGAAAAAGAGGGCGTCGGTCCCGTCTCGCGGCTGCCGGTGAGCATTCGCATTGTGCTCGAATCCGTGCTGCGCAATTTCGACGGGAAGACGGTCGAAGAGATGGATGTGCGTGCGCTCGCCAACTGGGGCGCGCAGGCGGAGCGGACAGACGAGATTCCGTTCGTCGTCGCACGCGTGCTGCTACAAGACTTCACGGGCGTGCCGCTGCTGGTTGATCTCGCGGCGATGCGCTCGGCCGTGGCGCGCATGGGGCGCGATCCGAAAATCATCGAGCCGCTCGTGCCGGTCGATCTCGTGATCGATCATTCGGTGCAGGTTGATTTCTGGAGCAGCCCGGACGCGCTGCGGTTGAACATGGAGACGGAGTTTCGGCGCAACCGTTCGCGCTATCAATTCTTGAAATGGGGCACGCAGGCGTTCGACGGTTTCCGCGTCATCCCGCCGGGCATAGGCATCTGCCATCAGGTCAATCTCGAATACTTGGCGCAGGGCTTGATCGAAAAGGACGGCGTGTTTTATCCCGACACGCTGGTCGGCACTGATTCGCACACCACGATGATCAACGGGCTGGGCGTCGTCGGTTGGGGCGTGGGCGGTATTGAAGCCGAGGCCGCGATGTTGGGCCAGCCGGTTTACATCCTGACGCCCGACGTGGTCGGTGTGCATCTGTCGGGCAGTCTGCGCGAGGGTGTGACGGCGACCGATCTGGTTTTGCGTGTGACGGAGATGTTGCGGAAGGCGAAGGTGGTCGGCAAGTTCGTCGAATTTCATGGCACGGGCGCGACGAGTTTGCCGGTGACGGATCGCGCCACGATTGCCAACATGGCTCCCGAATACGGCGCGACGATGGGCTTCTTCCCCGTAGATGAGAAGACATGCGACTACCTGTTGGCGACCGGGCGCGACGAGCGACACGTAGAGACATTCCGCCGCTACTACGAGGCGCAAGGTTTGTTCGGCATCCCACAGCAAGGGCAGTGCGACTACAGTCAGACGCTTGAGCTTGACCTCGGTGAGATTCAACCGAGCGTGGCGGGGCCGAAACGGCCACAGGATCGTATCGAGCTGTCGAGCCTCAAAGATAAGTTTAACGAGCTGCTACAAAAGCCTGTCGGCGAGAACGGCTACAACAAGTCGGCCGCCGAGGCGGACAAACGTTATCGTGCGCGCATTGGCGTCAGTGCTACGACCGTGCCGCAGGCGCTTGAGGGCGGCGGCGCGCAGGAGCAGGAGACGCAACCAGCCGGCACGGGGCACACGAGCGAGCGGAACACGAGCCTGTTGACCGAGACGGAGATGATGAACAACCGTCCGACGCCCGACCGTGTGGTCGAGATTCCGGCGGAAGAGTTTCCCGCAGCAGTGGTCAATCTTGGGCACGGCGATGTGGTGATCGCAGCTATCACTTCGTGTACGAACACATCGAACCCCAGCGTAATGCTCGGTGCAGGGCTGCTGGCGAAGAAAGCGGTCGAACGCGGCTTGAAAGTGCGGCCGGCAGTTAAGGCTTCGCTCGCGCCCGGCTCGCGCGTGGTCTCGGAATACCTTGAGCGCGCGGGGCTGCAACAGTATCTCAACCAACTCGGCTTCAATCTCGTCGGCTATGGCTGCACGACCTGTATCGGCAACTCAGGGCCGCTCGATCCGCGCATTGAGGATTTGATCACGCAGAACGATCTGGTCGCGGCCGCCGTCCTCTCCGGCAATCGTAACTTCGAGGCGCGCGTGCATCAGAGCGTCAAGGCCAACTTCCTGACCAGTCCGCCGCTCGTCGTCGCCTTCGCGCTGGCCGGGCGCATCAACATCGATCTAACGAGCGAGCCGCTCGGTCAAGGCGAGAACGGCGAAGATGTGTATCTGAAAGACATCTGGCCGACGCTCGCAGAGATCGGCGCGTTGCTCGGCACGGCGACTGACCCGGAAACTTATCGCAAACTCTACAGCGACTTCAACGAGCAGAATCCACTGTGGAACGAGATTCCGTCGGTGGAAGGCGAGGTCTATGCGTGGGATGAGCATTCGACATACATTCAGGAGCCGCCTTACTTCGAGAAGTTCAATATGGAGGCAGGTCAGTTCTGCGACATCAAGAACATGCGCCCGCTCGCTATCTTCGGCGACTCGGTCACGACCGATCATATCTCGCCTGCCGGCGCGATCAAGATGAAGTCGCCGGCCGGTCGCTACCTGTTGCTGAAGGGGGTCGCGCTCGAAGACTTCAACTCGTACGGCGCACGGCGCGGTAATCATCAAGTGATGGTGCGCGGCACGTTTGCCAACGTGCGCATCAAGAATCAGATGGTGCCGGACACGGAAGGCGGCGTGACGCTGCTTGAGCCGACGGGCGAGCAGATGCCGATCTACGACGCCTCTGTCCATTATCAAGCGGCCGGTTGCTCGCTCATCGTCTTCGCCGGGCAAGAGTACGGCACGGGTAGCTCGCGTGATTGGGCGGCGAAGGGCACCCGCCTGTTAGGTGTGCGCGCCGTCGTCGCCGAGAGCTTCGAGCGTATACACCGCAGCAACCTCGTCGGCATGGGCGTGCTGCCCTGCCAGTTCAAAGAGGGCACGAACGCGCAGACGCTCGACCTCGACGGCACGGAGACGTTCGACCTCGTCGGTTTAGAGAGCAGCGAGATCACGCCGCGTCAAGACGTAACGCTCGTTATCCACCGCGATAGCGGCGAGAGCGAAGACGTGCCCGTCACGTTGCGCATCGACACGCCGATTGAGATCGACTACTACCGGCACGGCGGCATCCTGCCGTTCGTCCTGCGCCAGTTGATCGCGCAGACGCAATGAGAAAGAAGTAGGCAGTAGGCAGTTGGAAGACAAGTTCCTTTGGTAGTGAGCGAAATGTAAGGCTTTTGCTTCCTGCCGCGTAGCGGCAAGCTGACTTTAGCCCGGCGTTTCAACGCCGGGTGCGAATGGTGGGAGTGGCCCGCGTCGCGGCCGCGACGCGGGGTGCCGCCGCCGCCGGCCGACCGTGCGTTGAAACGCACTCAAGCCGCCGCTCCACGGCGCAGCGGTGACCGCGGCCTTACATTTTGATTACTACCTTTCCGTTAATTGCCTACTTCAATAGTCCGGGCAGAATTAAGCGGCGATAGCCGCATAGTTCCTCAGATATTCATACTGCGGATGATTTATTACCGCTGTTTGCTCTAACGCTAACTTTGTAATTATCAAGTTGAGCAAGTGTTCATTGAATGCGCGTT
>JBBRYU010000308.1:0-4438 GCA_038237345.1 Pyrinomonadales bacterium | reverse complement strand
TCATCTTCGTCCGCGTCTGCGGCCGAGAAGATTTTCTCCGCGCGACTGATCGTGTTGAGCGCCTGATCGTGTTCGGCGTTCAACGTCACGTCGCGGAGCGCCTGTTCGATGCGATCCGACAATGCGCGCACGGCTTCGCGCGCCGGGTCGCCGTCCGCTTCCAGTTTGACCGGCGCAACCTGCAGCGGCTCACCGAAGTAGAGCAGCGCGGCGCTGCGGAAAGCGGACTTCGCGGTGTAGTAGAGACCGGCGGGCACGATTTTGAGATCGAGCGTCGGGTCTTCGCCGAGCACGCCGAGCGCGATGCGCGCCGTGCCGGTCTTGAGCGGGCGCAAACTTGGCTCGTTGTGCGAGACGCCTTCGGGGCAGGTGGCAATTGTGCCGCCGCGCTTTAAGAGTGCGCGGCAGCGCGTGAACGTCTCGCGGTTGCGCGCGGGGTCTGAGCCTGTGTCCTGTTGCCGATAGACAGGTAGCGCGTCGAGCGAGCGGGCGAGCGCGCCGATGACCGGCATGCGCATGATCGGCTCTTTGGCGAGAAAGGAGACGCGGCGCGGTGCGTGGCAGAGGATGAAGACCGGATCGACCAGCCCGTTCGGATGATTGATAACAAAGATGACCGCGCCCGCACGCGGCACACGCGCCAGCCCCACGATCTCTATGCGCCGAAAAAAGACGCGCAGCGCTAGTCGCAGAATGGCAACGATGATGCATCTGACCAAGCTTTAGTCCAACTCCCTTCGCGCGCCGGAGTTCGGGATGCACATGCGTGCCTGTCCGGCGGGTTAGCGGGAATATAGTGCAAGCGTGCGCCAAACGGCTAGGGTGTTTGTGGCAGTTCGCAGAGAGACACAGCGTGTGCCCCTTTAGCCGGGAGCGCGGGCATCCTGCCCGCCATGAGCGCGGCAGCGCGAACAGAGAGCCGCGCTAAGTTCAAGTCTGTATGTTAATGAATGCGTTGAGCGTGCTGCCGCACGCTTGCAGGCAGGATGCCTGCGCTCCCAGCGCGCAGGTGCATTGGTTCACTGCGGCAAAAAGTTTTCCACGAAGGCGCGTAGCTCTGTCAACGAGTCGTCGGCGATGATGCGGAAGATGCGCGCGGGCGGCGTACCGGCGGGCAGTTGGCGCGCGGTGAGGGCGTCGGTAATGACGAAGGCGCTGGCGCGTAAAGACCGCTGCCAACCGCGCGTGCGCGCATCGTTGAGACTGAGCGCCGCCGCTTCGACGCCGACCGAGACGAGCAGCGTGCGCGCCCAACGCAAAAATTCCGGCCAGCGCGAGACGATTGCGATCAGCGCGTCCGGCGCAGGCCGCTGCGCGCCGCTCAATGCTTCAGGGATCGAGCGCGAGCGCAACAACAGACAACTCGTGTCCGGCGGTAAGAGCGCACGCACGCGCTCCGATTGCCCGTACATGGCCACGGCCGCCGCGCCCGCAGGCAGGCCTGTGTGCGCACAGTCGATGAGACTCAGACCTGCGACGGGAAAGTTGGTCGCGGCCGCGATTTCAGTGACGAGGATGGCGCGCAGTTCTTCGTCCGGCTCAAGCACGAGGAAATGATCGGGCGGTTGTAAGGCGAGCCAGTGCTTGATGCGCGTCTGAATTGCGCCGAGCGAGAAACCGCCCGCGCGGGCGCGTTGCAGGAAGGTCGCGATGAGTTGGTCTAGTTCGAGTTGCGCGTCGAGCGGGAGCGTGCGGTCGAGCGGGCGCACGTAGACGCCACTGCCTTTGCGCAACTCCAGCCAGCCGTGCCCGGCGAGAGCGCGATACGCCGCGCTGACCGTGTTCGCGTGAATCTGATAGCGCCGGGCCACATCGCGCGTCGAGGGCAGACGCTCGCCCGGGCGCAGATCGTGGCTGAGAATGCCGAGTTTGATCTGCGTCGTCAACTGCTCGCGCAGCGGCACTTCACTGTGCTTCGAGAGCCAGAGACGCACGGTAGGAAATGATGAATGATGAATGATGAACGCAGAACGATAAATGAAAGACACCTGAGCTTCAGTTCATCGTTCTGCGTTCATCGTTTCCATATCGCTTAACGCTTGCGCGATTTGCTCGCGCCGGTGAGCGAGCCGATGACGTTGGTGATTTTGGCCGCGACGCGGCCGGTCATCTCGGCTACCTGCGCGAGCGTGGACTCAGCGCCGGCCGCTTTTGGTGCCGCCCTTCCGGGCCGTACCTCCACCACCGCCACTACGTGCGCCGCCGCGTCCACCGGCCGCGCCGGATACGCCGCGCCCGCTGCCTGCGCCGCGTGCGCCGCCGCCCGTCCCGCCGCGCTTCGCGCCGCCCTGCGCGCTGCCCTTGCCGCCAGCCTTCGAGGGCGTGCCCTGCTTGCCCGCGCCGCTCTTGCCGGCCATAGCCTTCGGGCCGCCTTTGCCAACCGCGCCCGTGCGCGCGACGCCGCCCCCCGCGCCGCCTTTGTTTGCGCCGCGTTGCGTTGCGCTGCCACCAACGCCAGTGCTGCCCTTCACCGTGCCGCCGCCGCTACCGCGTCCGGTCGGCGCACCGCCGCCTGCGCGGGTTGCGCCGCCACGTTTCTGCGCGCCGCCCTTCGCGCCGCCGCCTTTGCTGCCGCCGCTTTTAGTGGCCGTCGCGCCGCTCTTCTTGGCCGCGCCTTTGGTCGAGCCGCCGCCACCTTGCCCGCCGCTCGTGCCGCCGCCTTTGCCTTTCGTGCCGGCCGCACCGCCCGCGCCGCCGCTCCCTTTGGCCGGACTGCCGCCGCCGGAAGTTGCGCCGACACCACCGGTCGAACCGCTACCGCCACTGCGCCCCGCCGCACCGCCGACCCCGGAGGCACTGCCGCGGCCCTTGGACGAACTGCCGGTGACGCCGGTCGCGCGCCCGATGGCTTGCCCGCCGTGGCCTTCTGTGCCGCCCGTATCGCTAGTATCAGCCGCACCGCCGCTGTCAATGCTCCACTCGCCTGCGCCCGTGTCGCCTGCATCGCCGCCGCCGCCGCCACTACCAACCGCGCCGCCTTCCGCACCGCCGGTCGTCACATCGTCTCTGTCGTTACCGTTTCCTTGTTCTGCCATCTCGTTGCTCCTTCGTGTCAGAGAACGACCTCGCGTGTGCGCGAGATCGGTTGCTAAGATTCCGAGCTACGTCACGATATAAAATTATGGCTGTGCTTTGGCGCGGAGCATAACATAACTTGCGCGCCTGCGCGCCCCTCTTTCTTTTCGCGCCGCCGAAATAATTTCGCGCGGGCCTGTGCGGAACGCATTGGCGTGAGTTGCCGCGTCGCGCGCGAGCCGTTATAAATAGGCGCACGAGTTGAATTAAATGGAGCCAGCTTCGTCAGCGCTTGCCGTCTTGACGGCCATGATTACGCCCGCCGTGTTGATCTCGGCATGCGGCGCACTCATTCTGTCCACGTCCACCCGACTGGGGCGCGTCGTGGATCGTGTGCGCGCGTTGACGGATCGGTTTGAGGAACTGGCCGAGGGGCACGAGGAGTTGGCGCTGGGTGAGGAGCGGCGCGCGGCCATCTTCGATCAACTGGACAAGCTGACGAGCCGTGCGCGCATACTGCAACGCAGCATGACGGTCTTCTACATCGCGCTCGGCCTCTTCGTCGCCACGAGCGTGGCCATCGGCAGCGTCGCGTTCGTTAGCGTGCGCTACACGAGCTTACAGTTTCTGCTCGTGCTGCCGGTGATTTTGGGTTTGAGCGGCGCGTCGTTTCTCTTCTACGGCAGCGTGATCCTGATCTTCGAGGCGCGACTGGCGCACAGTTCCATCAGGTCTGAGATGGACTTCCTCTGGCGGCTCAGCAAACACTACGCCCCCGCCGAATTAGTTGATCGCCATAGCCCGCACTACCGGCTCTCGATCAGGCCGCCGCGCCGCCAACGGAGATGACGCACGCACCCGCATATCTACGACTGCTTAAGACGGGCGAACTCGCGCGCCGCGTCGCGGCGTTGGAGCAACTGCTCGCGCGCTGCACGGTCTGCCCGCGCGACTGTTTGAACGACCGCCTGCGCGACGAGATCGCGGCCTGCTATTCGGGTCGGTTGCCCATCGTCTCGTCCTACACGCCGCACTTCGGCGAAGAACCGGCGCTCGTCGGCACATACGGCGCGGGCAACATCTTCTTCGGCAATTGCAACCTGCGCTGCGTCTATTGCCAGAATTATCAAATCTCGCAGACGCACAAAGAGCAACGCAAGAACGAAGTCACGCACGAACGACTCGCCCAGATGATGCTCGAACTGCAAGCGCGCGGCTGCCATAACATCAACTTCGTTTCGCCCACACACTTCGCACCGCAACTGGCGCGCAGCATTTTCATCGCCGCCGAACGCGGACTGCAACTGCCCATCGTCTACAACACCAACGCTTACGATTCAGTCGAAGTCTTGCGTCTCCTTAACGACATCGTCGGCGTGTATCTGCCCGATTTGAAATACGCGGATTCCGCAGAAGGTTATTC
>JBBRYU010000307.1:0-4454 GCA_038237345.1 Pyrinomonadales bacterium | reverse complement strand
TTGCCGGTCGAATTGTACGAGCGTTGGCGGAAAACTTTCGGCGTCGAAATCCTCGACGGCATCGGTTCGGCCGAGATGTTCCACATCTACATCACGAACCGGCTTGGCGACGTGCAGCCGGGCAGTCTGGGCCGCATTGTCGCCGGCTACGAAGCGCAGATCGTTGACGCTGAAGGGCGCGAAGTGGCGACGGGCGAGATGGGCACACTGCGCATCAAGGGCGACTCGGCCGCGCTCTGCTACTGGCAGGCGCACGAAAAATCGAAGGCGACGTTTGCGGGCGACAGTTGCACGACAGGCGATCAGTTTCACGTTGATGATGAAGGTTATTACTGGTATCACGGGCGCACCGACGACATGCTCAAGGTCTCCGGCGTGTATGTCGCGCCGGTCGAGATCGAGAGTTGTCTGCTGCAACATGAAGCCGTCGTCGAATGCGCCGTCATCGGCCACGACGCGGGCGACGGTCTCGTCAAGCCGAAAGCCTTCGTCGTCGTCCGCGCGCCGCATGCGGCCAATGCGGAACTTGCGCAGGCGCTCAAAGAGTTTGTTAAAACTCATCTCGCGCTCTACAAGTATCCGCGCTGGATCGAGTTCGTCGCGGCGCTGCCCAAGAATGATCGCGGCAAGATTGATCGCAAGCAGCTTAAAAGCAGTAACAAGGGCCAAGTGACAAGCGCCGAGTTAGAAAACAATTCTTAACTTGTCACTTGCCACTCGTCCCTGTTCTTTATGTCTTTCTCCACCCGCATCATCGTCCGCTTCGGCGACACAGACCCGGCCGGGTTCGTCTACTACCCGCACATCTTTCACTATTTCCACATCGCGCTCGAAGAGTTCTTCGCTGCGCGTTGCGGCTTCAGTTATCAACGACTGCTGACCGACGAGCGCATCGGCTTCCCCGTCGTCAACGTGCAGACGGAATTCTTCGCGCCGCTCGTCTACGGCGACGAAGTTGACGTGGAGGTTTACGTCGCGCGCGTCGGCGACAGTTCCGCCACGTTCGAGTATGACGTGCGGCGCGCGGGCGACGGCGTGTTGTGTGCGCGTTCGACGCAGGTGCAAGTGGCGATGAATTTAGACACTCGCCGCGCCGTCACCATTGCGCCGCGCTATCGCGCAGTCTTCGCTGCGAGCGCACGCTGAACAAACCCGTAAGACACCGACTTATTCTGGAAATCTCCTGCCACTCACACTTTCCTTTAGTTACGACAAAGGACGCAGCCCTTAATCAACTGGCAGACGTGGCGCACCCTGCTCGGCACAGGTCTCGCGGGTCTGTATTACAAGCACCGCCGCCAGCAAAAGCAGCGCGGCCAAGTCCCCCCGCTCCCTTGCCCTCCCAGCACCGACGCGACTCACCTCGCGCCGGTGCTTTCTATTCTCAACAACGTTCCGCCTATCGCCACGCTTTCTTTTGACCTGTCGTTATCCCGGCCCTACAATCCATCCTGTTCAACTTGAACCGCGCTGCCGCAACATCGTGCCTACCACAGGCTCGTGAACGCCTACTGTCGAGGGATACTACTCGTGCGCACTTACAAACTTCTTTCGCTCGCGCTCGTCTGCGCGCTCGCGTTCTCTCTGACCAACGCGCCGGGTCACGCCACATTCATCGCTCAGGCTGACAGCGAGACCGGTGCAGTCAACAACACTGCCGCCACAGATCAAGCGCCCGAGTCTAACGTAGCGCTCGACGCGCGCGCTGACGTGAGCGCGCAGGACGCAGGCAGTAACGACGCTACACCGAAGAAGCGCGGGAACGCGTTCTTGCGCGTGCTGGCCGCGCCGTTCCGCGCGCTCGGACGTTTGTTCGGCAGCAGCAAAGCGAAGAGTTCCACAGCGAAGCGCACGACGACGCAACTGCAACAACCGGCCGCCGGGCAGTCAGCAAAGACGAAAGCCACGCCGCAGGCTCAACCGACCGTCGCGCCTATCTCCGCACCGCCGGCGCAACGCGCCGATAAGGTTACGCTCCCGGCCGGCCCCGATCTGATCGCGGCGGGCAACGCGCCTTCGTTCACTGAGCAGCCCATGCCGCCGCCCGCGCCCACGCCGGCACAACCGCTGCCGTTCACACCGGTGCTGGAAGATATCGCGCTCAACCCGCTCGCGCAGGGCCGCGCACTATTGGCGCGCGGCCACACCAACGAGGCCCTCGCGCAACTCTCCATTGCGGCCGTCACCGGCCCCGATCTGCTCTCAGCCAACAACCTGCTCGGTCTCGCCTACGACCGACTCGGGCAACACCAACGGGCGCAGGAATACTACGAGCGGGCGCTCGCGGCCGCACCTAATGACGCCGCGACGCTCAACAACCTCGGCTACTCGCTCTATCTTAATAACCGCTACGCGGACGCGCTCGCGCGTTTGAAGTCGGCCGCGCGGCGCGATCCGGCAAACCCGCAGGTCGCCAACAATCTCGCGCTCGTCTACGGACGCTTGCAAAAATTCGATGACGCTTACAAACAGTTCGCGCGGGCCGGCGGCGAGTTATACGCGCGCACGCAGACGGGCGCACTGCTGGAAGCGGCAGGGCGCGACCGCGACGCCATCAAATACTTCGAGGCCGCGCGCCATCTCAATCCGGCCGACGCGGACGTGCTGCGCCGGCTGATCAATCTCTACGTACGCACAGGTCAGCCCGGCAAAGCCGAAGATGCGCAACGGCGACTCAACAAGCCGGATAACAAGCGCGCCGACTCGTCATCCTCGTCGTCGAGCGTCTAGCCCATCAATTAGCGCAACGCACTTCACCGCTAGAGACGCGGAGATAATCGCAGAGGGCCGCAGAGAGTTGATTTCTCTGCGGCCCTCTTGCGCATGCTCCGCGTCTCTGCGGTGCATCGCCCTGCTTACGTTCAACCAAAGATTGGCTAATGCCTGCGGGTGAGATTGTAGTCGCGCAACCGACGATACAGGGTCGAGGGCGAGATGCCGAGCAGTTCAGCCGTCTTGCCGCGATGCCAGTTGGTCTGTTCGAGCGCGGCCAGAATCTGCTGCCGCTCGACCTCGCGCAGGAGTGGCACGCCGCCCTGCTCGTTGACGCTGGCCGCGCCAACTGCCGTCGCAGCGGATTGCATGGGCGCGCCGGCGGGCTGCAAAATTTCGGGCGGCAGTTCGGCCGGCGTAATGCGGCCGTCGTTGGCGAGCAGCACGCCGCGCTCCAGACAGTTGCGCAGTTGGCGCACGTTGCCGGGCCAGTGATAGGCGCGCAACGCGTCGAGTGCGGCAGGCGTGATGTCGGGCGGGTGCGGACCGCCAAGCGCCTTTAGCAGGTGGCGCGTGAGCGGCTCGATGTCTTCGGTGCGCTCGCGCAAGGGCGCAAGGGTGATCTGGAAACCGTTGATGCGATAGAGCAGGTCGGCGCGGAACGAGCTGTCGTTCACGGCTTGACTGACATCGCGGTTCGTCGCGGCGATGATGCGCACATTAACCTGCACCTTGCGCACCGCGCCCACGCGATAGAACGAGCGCGTCTCAATCGCACGCAGCAACTTCGACTGCAACTGCGCCGGTAACTCCGTCACCTCGTCCAGAAACAGCGTGCCGTTATCCGCCAACTCGAACAAGCCAAGCTTCCGCGCCTTCGCGCCGGAGAATGCGCCCGCCTCATGTCCGAACAATTCCGACTCCAACAGCGATTCGGTGAACGCCGCGCAGTTCAGATCGATGAACGAGCCGTCGCGGCGTTGCGACAGTTGATGAATCGCGTGCGCGATCAATTCTTTGCCCGTGCCCGACTCGCCGGTGATCAGCACGGACGCATCCGACGGCGCAACACGCTCAACCAAACGCAGCGACTCGCGCATCGCCGCCGAATCGAACACGATGTCCGGCGTCTCCGACTGGCGCGCGATCTGTGCGCGCAGGCGTTGATTGTCCACGCGCAGTTGCCGCTTCTCTGCAGCCTGCCGCACGAGCGCATCAAGTTCCGTGATGTGATAAGGCTTCGAGAGATAGTCGTATGCGCCGAGTTTCATCGCTTCGATGGCGGTCTCGACGGTAGCGTGCCCCGTGAGCATAATCACTTCAGGCGGGTTCGGACGTTGATGCACGCGGCGCAGAAGTTCCAGCCCATCCATGCGCGGCATGTTGATGTCGCTGAGCAACACGTCTACGTTCGTCTCTTCCAACAGCTTCAAAGCCGCTTCGCCATCGGCCGCGACGCGTACTTCGTAGCCCGCGCGCTCCAACTCCTTTTGCAGCACGAGCCGCAGGTTCGGTTCGTCCTCGGCGACGATGATTCTGGTCGGCACAGGGTTACTCAACTCACTCGCTCTCCTCTTCCGTCTCGGCGCTCAACGCGGGCAAGCTAACAGTGAACGTCGTGCCGCGCGGCACGGTCGAATCCACGCTGATGTGCCCGCCGTGCTCGGTCACAATACCATAACAGACGGCGAGGCCGAGGCCCGTCCCGCGCCCGACTTCTTTCGTCGTGAAGAACGGATCGA
>JBBRYU010000306.1:0-4476 GCA_038237345.1 Pyrinomonadales bacterium | reverse complement strand
ACTCTCCGACGACGAATTACAGCGCGCGGACTGCGTCGTGATCGTGACCGACCACAGCGCGGTCGATTACCAGCGCGTCTGCGCCCTGACCGGTCTCATCGTGGACACGCGCAACGCTTTGACGAGCGACCTGCGGCGCACAAGCTGTGCGCGCATCGTCCGGCTGTGATGAAGTGAGGCGCGTTTAGCGCGCGGACGATTTAACACAGAGAGCGCCGCGATAATACAGAGGGCACGGAGACGATCACGCCTCCGTGCCCTCTGTGTTATGCCTGTTCTGCCGGTTCTAGCGCGGCGAGCGAGTCGTTGATGAGTTGCGCGATGACTGCAGGCGTGAAGTGGCGACCGATATGCGCGTAGCCATTATCGGCGAGACGCTGCCACAGTGCGGGTTGCGTGTAAAGCTGCACCACCGCATCGGCGAAGGCTTGCGGCGTGTCTGTGATCATCACCGACTCGTTGTGCGTGAGGCCCATCCCTTCCGCGCCGACAGTGGTGGTTACGACCGGCAGCCCGTGCGCCAACGCCTCGCCGATCTTGCCCTTCACGCCTGCGCCGTAACGTAGCGGCGCGACGAAGACGCGGCGCGTCTGCCAGAACGGCTCTATGTCCGGGACGTAACCGCGCACGCGCACGTCGCTCGCGGCATAAGCGTTAACCTCCGCTGATGGATTATCGCCGATGATGTCTAACTCGATGGCGGGCAAGGCTGCTTTGATAAGCGGATAAACTTCGCGCAGGAAATACAACACGCCGTCATTGTTCGGCCGGTGTGCGAGGTTGCCGATGAAGAGCAGTTGTGTGCGGTCAGCGAACGGCAGCCCGCGCTCGTGCAGGTCGTGGATCGTCGGGATGATTGCGCTGCGCACGGCGGCGGGCGCAAACTCCGCTACCGCCTGTCTGTCTGCGGCTGAGGTGTACCAGACGAGATCGCTCATGCGCGCGAGTTTCGTTTCTAATTTACGGTAGCGCGCGGCGGCGGGCGCGCTCTGTGCATCGTTCGTCACCGCTTGCTCGCGCGCCAGTCTTAAGAAATATGTGTCCACCGTGTCGAAGATGAGCTTGATCTGCGCATCGGCCCGCCGCACCGCCGGCAAGATGGCCGCCGCAACGTCGGGGCGACTCGCGATGGCCGCGAAAAATTTCCGCGTGCGCAACAGACGCGGATACTCGGTGACGCTGGCCGTTTCGATCCCGTCTTGCCATAAACGCTGCTCGTACGCGGGCCATTCGGGCCGGTTCATCGGCACGAGTACCACCCGGTAAGAGCGCGCGAGCGTGCGCAGGATGAAGAGCATACGCGCGCTGCCCGCATCGCGGTCGGGCGTCGGCACGCGCTCGTCGAAGACGATGATGTGCGGCCCATGTTTGCGGTTGGCCGCGCGCTCGACAAGCGCCGGATCGTTAGGCTCATGCTCGCGCTCTAATACGTCGCGCCACTTCGCGACAAACTTCTCCCGGTTGACGATCTGAAAGTGTTTGAAGCCCGTGCCGGTGTCGCGCCCGGCGGTCACACCCTCATAATGTATGAGCCGGGACGCGGGTTGATAGATCACCTTGCGGCCGAGCGAGCGCACGCCCATGCAGAGGTCTGCGTCTTCGTAATAGGCGGGCGCGTAACGCGCGTCGAAACTGCCAAGCTGCGCGAACAACTCTTGCCTGATCAATAACGATGCGCCAGAACAGTAGTCCACTTCGCGGGCGAAGCTGCACCTGCGATCATCCGCCCGCCAGCCCCGGCCGTAATGAAACACCGCGCCGTCGCGCCACACGCCCGCGCCCGCTTCTTGGATCAAGCCGTCGGGATAGAGCAAGAGCGAGCCGACCGCGCCGACTTGTTCATCACGCTCGACGGTCTCGACGAGCGCACGCCACCAGCCGGGCAAGACCATCGTGTCGTTGTGCAAGAAGATCAGATAACGACCGCGCGCGACCGCTGCGCCTTGATTGCAGGCGTCAACGAAGCCTTGATTCGTCTCGTTGTTGATGACCTTGACCAGCGAGCCAAAATGCGCGAGCAGGCGCGGCGTCTCGTCGCTGGAAGCGTTGTTGACGACGATGATCTCATTCGTGTTGAGATCGACTTCGCGCAGCAGCGAGCGTAAGGCTTGAAACGTGTAGGCGACCTTGTTGAAGACGGGAATGATGATCGACGTAACGATGGGCGCGTCGGGCGCGAGGGTATGCGCCCGCGCCGCGTCCATGAGCAGCAGGAAATCTTGCGCGCCCCACAACTCGTCCGGGAGCGCGACGGACGGGACAGCATTGCGGCGTACGGGCCACGCCTGATCGAGATCAAGGCCGTGCTTGACGGCGAGGTGCAGCACGTGCGCGCCGAAGCCGGCGACGCGCGCTGTCGCGCGCCCGCACGCGCCGACCGTGCCGACGAGCGCACGCTTCGCCAGAATCTTCAGCGAGAGCGGAGCGCGCGTCTTCAGACGCGCTTTCAGTCGCGGCGTGGGCTTCATGGGCGGGGAGCTTCGGCGGCTGCGTTAGGGGCGACATCGGTCGTCCAATGCAACAACGGGCGCACGAGGCCGGGCATCGGGCCGCGATAGTCGCCGCGCGCCGTGTCGCCCGCCTGACTGTCGATCACCTGGAAGGCGACGACCTTGCGGGCTTCGACGTGCAGCGTCGTCGCCGGATGATGCGACATGATGGAGGCATAGACGAGCAGGCTGCCTTCAGCCAGATAGTTGCCGGGAATCCATGCGACGCTCGTGTACGTGCCGACGGAGCGTGGCGCGCGTCGCCATGCCGCGCCCGTGTCGTGCGCGCTGAACACGTGCGCGCCGGTCTCGTTATAGACTTCGACCACAGGTGTCAACGTGTGCCCCGCTTCGCGCACCTCGTAAGTGATCTCCAAACCGACGGGGCGGCGTATGTCCACGGCGGCGTTGGTCTCGCCCGCTTCGTTGCGGACGCGCACGCGGCGCAGGCGCACGATCTCGTTGCCCGGCGCTTCATCTGCCGTCCACGTGCGCTCCGCGCCGATGTCCCAATGCGAGCTGAGATAGGCGTTGACGACTTGCTGCGCCTCGCCGTCGGCGACGATCTGCCC
Organism: Pyrinomonadales bacterium; assembly: GCA_038237345.1. GTDB lineage: Bacteria > Acidobacteriota > Blastocatellia > Pyrinomonadales > Pyrinomonadaceae > QHXQ01. Next base: position 1,415 of record JBBRYU010000306.1, on the reverse strand, counting down.
CTGCTGCATAAGCAGCACGCGCTTGCAGAGCCGCGCGACCGCCGGCATGTTGTGCGAGACGAAAAAGATCGTGCGCCCCTGTTGCCGTATCTCGTGCATCTTGTCGAGACATTTTTGCTGAAAGGCCACGTCGCCGACCGCCAGTACCTCGTCCATGATCAGTATCTCCGGCTCAAGATGCGCGGCGACCGAGAAGGCGAGCCGCACGTACATGCCCGACGAGTACCACTTGACCGGCGTCTCGATAAATTTTTCCACTTCCGAGAAGGCCACGATCTCGTCGAACTTGCGCGCGATCTCCACGCGCTGCATGCCGAGGATCGCACCGTTCAGATAGATGTTCTCGCGCCCCGTCAACTCCGGATGAAAGCCCGTGCCGACTTCGAGCAAGCTACCGACGCGGCCATAGAGCGCGACGCGCCCGCGCGTGGGCCGGGTGATGCGCGAGAGGATTTTCAGGAGCGTTGATTTGCCCGCGCCGTTGTGCCCGATGATGCCGAGCAGTTCGCCTTGTTGGACTGTAAGATTAACGTCCTTGAGCGCCCACAACGTGCGTTGCACAGCCGCGCCATTATCATCTGCGTGCCGGCGGCGGAAAGGGGCGAGTACGACGCCTCCGAGCATGTCGCGGAACGTGAAATAGCCGGGATGCAGACCACCGATGCGGTAGCGCTTGCTCACGTTCTCAATGGTTACCATCGGTTGCATCGAATGTTAGATCACGTCGGCGAAAGTCGCTTCTAAACGACGAAAGACATAGAGCGCACAGACGAACAGCACGAGCGTCAGCGCGCCGGCGATCACGACGGGCCATACGGGCAGCGCGCGGCCCGTGAGCGCGGCGCGAAAGCCTTCGACGATGCCGGTCACGGGATTGGCGGCGAGCAGCCAGTACCAACGCCCGCGCAGTTTGCTCAAGGGATAAATGATCGGCGAGGCGAAGAACCAGAACTGCAAGATGAACGGCAGCACGTGCCGCAGGTCGCGATACTTGACCGTCAACGCCGAGATCAACAAGCCCACGCCGAGCGCGAGCAACACGAGCAACAGGACGAATACGGGCAGCAACAACAAACTCCACGTGAGCGCGACCTGATAATAAACGGCCAGCACCAATAGGATCACGGCGGCGACGGCGAAATCAACGAGGCCCGCGGCCGTCGCCGCGGCCGGGATGAACAGACGGGGAAAGTAGACCTTGGTGATCAAGCTCGTATTCTGCACGAGGCTGTTGGTCGCGTTGCTGACGGCGTTGGCGAAGAACGTCCAGAGCAGCAGCCCCGCGTAGGCGAAGAGCGGATATGCCATGCCGTCCGCGCTGACGCCGCCCAGTTTGTGGATCACCAGGGTGACGATGAGCATGGTCAGGAGCGGTTGGATGATCACCCACGCCGCGCCCATCAGCGTCTGCTTGT
>JBBRYU010000305.1:0-4480 GCA_038237345.1 Pyrinomonadales bacterium | reverse complement strand
TTAGCGAAAGCGCCTGTATTGATGACAGACACACCTATCATTATGCGCGAACAGCAGTACGGGCGACTCGTCACCGTACTCGCCAAGCTGCGCTTGGATTCATACTCCCGCGTGGTCTTTCTCGTGGACAAGAACGGGCAGGAAATCGCCGTGCAGGGCGAGGTCAGCGGCCTCGACACGACGAGTCTGGCTAGCTTAGCCGCTGGCAATGTCGCCGCGACAGGCGGCATGGCCCAACTCATCGGCGAGAAAGAGTTCCCCACCCTCTCGCACGAGGGCGAGCGCGAATCCATCCACATCTGCATCATCGGGCGGACGCTCCTGATGGTCGTCTTCGACGAAGGTTCGAGCCTTGGGCTGGTCAAGCTGCGCGTCAAACAAGCCTCGCGCGAACTGGCGACCATCTTCGGCGAGATCGAGCGCGAGTCCGAGCGAACCGCCCACGACAACCCCTTACTAGCGGGTATCACCGACGACGATATTGACAGCCTGTTCACATAGTGACGAGTGACAAGTGACGAGTGGCAAGTCAACCGCTTGTCTTTATTCGTCACTTGGCACTCGTCACTGTTTTTAAGCTATGACCTTTATCAACTACGCATCACGCGAGATCAATTGCAAGATCGTCTATTACGGCCCCGGCTTGTGCGGCAAGACGACCAACTTGCAGTACATCTACGACTCGACCGCGCCCGCGTCTAAGGGCAAGCTCATCAGCCTTGCGACCGAGACCGACCGCACGCTCTTCTTCGACTTTATGCCGCTGGAACTTGGCACGGTGCGCGGCTTCAAGACGCGCTTCCATCTCTACACCGTGCCGGGTCAGGTCTTCTACGATGCTTCGCGCAAACTGATCTTGAAGGGCGTGGACGGCGTCGTCTTCGTCGCTGACAGTCAGGAAGAGCGCATGGACGCCAATATCGAGGCGCTCTTCAATCTGGAAGAGAATCTGAAGGCCAACGGTTACGATTTAACGAAACTCCCTTACGTGCTGCAACTGAACAAGCGCGACCTGCCCAACGTCATTCCCGCCGCAGACCTCGTCGCCGAGCTACGCCGCAAAGAAGAACCCGTCCACGAAGCCGTTGCCGCCAAAGGCACCGGCGTCTTCGACACGCTCAAGTCCATCGCCAAGCTGGTGCTGACGGAATTACGCAAGAGTTAGCCGGATAAGGCACACGCAACAGCTAAAGAGTGATATGAAAAAAAGGTCAGCACCGTTCAAGCGGCGCTGATCTTCTTCTTTTGTCGCTTACTTTGTATTTAATCGAGCGCTTTGATCATCAGCCAGCCATCGCCGCCGTTCGAGTAATAGCGCAGCAGGCGTTGCGTGACGGCGTAGCCGAGATTGCGATAGAGCTGTTGCGCACCCGTGTTGACGGCGCGGACTTCGAGGCGGACGGTGCGGATGCCGCGCCGGTGGAAACTCTCTTCGGCCTTGGTGAGCATGCGTTGGGCGATGCGCCGCCGGCGATGTTCGGGCGCGACGCCGAGCGTGGTGATGTGTCCGGTGCGATCAGGCTCCACCAGCCCGACGATGAAGCCGACCATCGTGCCATCGGGCATGACGGCGCGGTAAGCGACCGATTCAGGCGAAGTCAGCAGATACTCGAACGTCTCACGGCTATACGCCTCGCCGTCCACGAAGCAACGCTGATCGAGTCGCCAACACTCGTCGAGTTGCGCGGCGGTAAGCGGACGGATGTCGTAGCGCGCATCGGTCGCCGCCGCGTCGTCGGCCGCCGCGCCGTTCGTCCCGGCTTCCTGTGCACGCGAGGCGAATAGACGCGAACGAATCTTCTTCAGCACAGCCATAAAAGGCAGCGACAAGTGACGAGTAATTAAGTGACAAGAATGAACAGCAGGGAGCGTCCCCGCCGTGCAGAATTCTAACTTGTCACTTGTCACTTGTCACTTGTCACTAAATTATGAGCATGCAGTCGCCGTAGCTATAGAAGCGATAGCAGGCGGCGACGGCGTGGGCGTAGGCGGCGAGCGTGAGCTTGCGTCCGGCGAACGCGGCGACGAGGACAAGCAGCGACGAGCGCGGCAGATGGAAGTTAGTCACGAGCGCGTTGACGACTTTGAACTCGTAGCCCGGTGTGATCGTCAGCCGGGCCTGATGCGCGCCCGCACGAATGTATCCATCATCGTCCGCCGCCGCTTCGAGGGCGCGCACGGTGGTTGTGCCGACGGCGATGATGCGCCGGCTATGGGCGCGTGCTTCGTTGAGCGCGGCGGCCGCGGCTTCGTCAATCTCGTAATGCTCCGGCGCGACCGTATGTGCGCTTAAATTTTCCACGCGCACGGGCGCGAACGTGCCGTAGCCGACGTGCAAAGTGATCTCAATAATTCCCACACCGCGTCCGCGCAATTCCATCAACACACGCGGCGTGAAATGCAGACCGGCAGTCGGCGCGGCAATCGCGCCGCGCGTGCGCGCGTAGATCGTCTGATAGCGTGCGCGGTCGGCGCTGGCACGCGCGGCGGCTTCGTCGTTGCGTTTGATGTAGGGCGGCAGTGGGATCTGTCCTAGCTGATCAAGCAGCGCGTGAAAATCTTCGGCACACACGAAGCGCACCGTACGCCGGCCGTCCTCGTGCGTCTCCAACACCTCGGCGCGCAAACGTCCGCCGAAGGAAATCTGCGCGCCCGTTTGCAGTCTGCGCGCCGGCCGCGCCAGTGCTTCCCACACGAGCGGCGCGCGTTCCGCGATTAGAAACAACTCGACGCGCCCGCCCGAGGGCACGCGCTCGCCGACGAGCCGCGCCGGAAAGACGCGCGTGTTGTTGACCACCAGCACGTCGTTCGCGCCAAGCTCAGACGGCAACGCGGTGAAGGAACTGTCGCGCCAAGAATCGTGTGCGCGATCAAGCACGAGCATGCGTGCTGCATCGCGCTCGGCAAGCGGCTGCTGCGCGATCAACTCTTCGGGTAACTCGTAATCGAACTCGGAGATTAATGCCATGCAGAAGGAAGATTAACTGCTTTGCGGCGCGACAGGCGTTTGTGCGGCGGGAATAATCTCTTCGTGCGCGGTCGAAGTTTCTTGATGGAAGACGACCGAGAGTTGCGCGCCAAAGAGGAGGATCAAACTTGAGACGTAGGACCACGTCAGCACTGCGACGACCGCGCCGACTGAGCCGTAAATCTGATCGTAGTGAAAGTAGTGCAGGCTCGACGCGAAAATGAACTTCGCCGCCTCCCACAACAGCCCCGCGACGACCGCGCCCGGAATGGAATCGCGCAGCGTCACGCGCCCGCTCGGCATGAAGCGATAGACGAGCGTGAACAAAGCGATGGTGACGAGGATGCTGACGAGCGTGAAAATGAGTTGCCAGAAGGCGTCGCCTGCGACCGTGAGCACCGTCACGCGCTCGATCTGGCGCGGCGTCAGGCGCGACGCCAACTCGCGCAAGGCGACGAGCACGGAAGTTAATAACACCGACGCGATCATGAGCACGCCGATGCCGCCGATCATGCCGAGCGTCAAGCCGCGCCCGTGCAGGAACGTGCGCGGCTTCGTGCCCCAGAGCCGGTTGATGGCGTGCTCGATGACGTTGAAGACCCACGAGCCGGCCCACAGTGTCACGACGATGCAGGTGATGATGACGCTCGGGCCGACGTTCTCCAACGAGCGCAGCGTCGTGCGCAAAAACTCGCGCGAGCCGGGATAGACATCCACCGCGCGGTTGAGCATCTCTTTGCCCACATCGAAATGGTTGCCGAGCGCGAGCAGCACGAGCAGCGCGGGGAAGAGCGTGAGCAGTCCGAAGTAGCTCATCGCGGCGGCGGGCGTGAATAGATCGTTTTCGTGAAACTGATGAAAAGTGTGGCTGATGAGCGAGCGCCACGGCGCGCGGTTGCGCACGCCGAAGTTATGTCGCGACCAAGATGCGAGCCAACGACTCATAACGCCAAGCAGCCAGTGCTAACTAAACAGACTCGGACTCGAAGCAGGCGGCGGCGCGACGCCGAAGTGCTGGTAAGCCAGTCGGGTGGCCATGCGCCCGCGCGGGGTGCGATTGAGAAAGCCGATCTGGATCAGGTACGGTTCGATGATCTCCTCAATCGAATCTCTCTCATCTTGGATCGAAGCGGAGATCGTGCCGAGACCGACGGGGCCGCCGTCGAACTTCTCGATGATCGTCAACAACAGTTTGCGATCCATCTCGTCCAGCCCGAAGGTGTCCACCTCCATGCGATTGAGCGCGTCGTTGGCGACCTCCTGCGTGATGTGGCCTTCGTGTTCCACCTGCGCGAAATCGCGCACGCGCCGGAGCAGGCGATTGGCGATGCGCGGTGTGCCGCGTGCGCGCCGTGCGAGTTCCCGCGCGCCGCCTTCGTCTATCTCGACGCCGAGGATGTCGGCCGAGCGACGCACGATCAACTCCAACTCGTCGTGTTTATAGAAATCGAGATTGAAAACGATGCCGAAGCGCCCGCGCAACGGCGCGGTGATGAGACCGGCGCGCGTGGT
>JBBRYU010000304.1:0-4501 GCA_038237345.1 Pyrinomonadales bacterium | reverse complement strand
AGCACTTCCATGCGCCAGCGTTGCCGCTCGGCGTAGCGCGCGTACATGCGCAGCATCTCGGCGGCGAAGAGCGTCGCTTCGTCGCCGCCCGTGCCGGCGCGAATTTCGAGGATGACGTTCTTCTCGTCATTCGGATCGCTCGGCAGCAGCAGCACACGCAACTCTTCTTCTATCTGATCGATCTGCACCTGTAGCGCATCCATTTCGGCGCGGGCCATCTCGCGCATCTCTTCGTCGTCGCTCAACTCGAATAGCTCACGCGCGTCCGCGTGCTCATGTGTCAAGGTCTTCAATGCGCGATATTTCTCGACCGTCTCGCCGAGGCTGCGATGCTGCTTGGCAGCTTTTATATAAGCTGCCTGATCCGCGTGCAACTCCGGCGCAGACAACTGTGCGGATAGTTCTTCGTAGCGCGTTTCGATTTGCTCTAGCTTTTCCAACATGGCTTTTTATGAGAGCGGCGTCATGGCCGCCGCCTGCGGTTGCGGCTCAAGCTTGAGCGATTCTTTGAGCGCGTAGATGGCAACTTCGAGTTGCCGGTCGTCCGGCTCTTTGGTCGTCACGTTTTGCAGCCAGAGACCGGGCCGCGTGATCAGTTTGAAGATCAAACTACCTTCGCGTTGCGCCGACAGCCGGATGATCTCGTAGGAGACACCCGCGATGACGGGCACGAGCGCGATACGCGTGAGCATGTTGAGCAAGAGCGAGTCGAACTTGACGACGGAGAAGAGAATGATCGAGACGAGCATCACGACCATCAGGAAACTCGTGCCGCAACGCGGGTGCTGGCGCGGCTGCTGGCGCGCATGTTCGACTTCGAGCGGCAAGCCCTTCTCCCACGTGAACACGGTCTTATGCTCCGCGCCGTGATACTCGAAGACGCGGCGGATGTCTTTGAGCAATGAGAAACTGATGATCATGGTCAGGAAGAATGACATGCGGATCAGCCCGTCAATCATGTTGAACCCAACCGACGGCCGCACCGGATGCAAGTAGTAACGCGCCCCGCTCCATGCGCGGCTGTACCATGCCGGCTGTTCGCCCGCTTGATTCGGCACATCCGTCTGTGGGTTCGTGCTGGCCGCGTTCTGCATCAGCGCCGCATTGCTTGGCTGCGTGTTGTTCGCAGCGGGCACGGCCCAGCCGGCGGCGATGAAGAGCGCGTTGGTCAGGACGAGCGGCGCGACGATGAAGAGCAGCACGTTGAAGATGAGCGCGAAGATGATCGAGCCGGCGGCCGAGGCGTTCGTGCCGCGCTTTAGCTCGTCCTGCGGCCGTTTCTTCGTCGGCATCGGGATCAACCCCGGCACGCCGCCCGTGATGCCCGCGAAGTCGCCTTCGCCTTCGACCACGGCCGGCGTCAGCACGAAGCCGACCGCTTCCTGTTCCTGCTCCTGCGCGCTCGCGAAAGCTTCACCTGCCGAGTAGTTCAACGCCTTGATGCCGAGCGCCATCGATTGCACGAGCACGGCCGCGCCGCGCAAGACGGGCAGGCGCAGTATTTTGTAACTGTCGCTCCATTTCGGCAGCGCCGCGCCCGTATACGTAATCGTCCCGTCGGGCCGGCGCACGGCCACGGCGTAAGCGTTCGGCGTTCGCATCATCACGCCCTCAACGACCGCTTGGCCGCCGACGATCAAATCTTTTTCGCTTGTACTCACGTTTGTATTCGCTCTCTTAACCTGAATTTAACCACACGCTGCGGTTGCGCCGCACGCCACTTGCCGCTCCAGAATACAACAACGCCGACGTTTGGTGCGCGTTGGTTGCCACATGCGTCTTTAGATGCACGAGAGGGCAACCGCCGCCAAAACGCCGGCGTGCAGGTTTGGAGTCGCGAATACTGGCGCTGTAGAGCAGTCTGGCGCATGAAACGCGGGGCCGATTGAAGTTCAACCAGCCCCGCCTCCTTCGACAATTATTGCGCGGCGGCTTCGGGCTGCGTCTCGGCCGGCGCTTCGGTCTTCTTGCCGTAACGCTTGTTGAAACGGTCTACGCGCCCGGCCGTGTCGATCAGTTTCTGCTTGCCCGTGAAGAACGGGTGACAGGCGGAGCAGATTTCGACGTGCAGATCGCCCTTACGGGTCGAGCCGGTCTTAAAGGTCTCGCCGCAGGCGCAGGAGACAGTGATCTCGTGGTATTCGGGATGAATTCCTTGCTTCATAATTTCTTCTCCTCTCACAGGCGCGAATTGATCGTGCCCGACAAAAGACTATGATACGGGCGGGCCTTTTTATCGTCAAGTTAGATGCAGACCGAGTCTAAAACGGTCAATTTTAACTGCTCTCGTTCTCATTCTTGGCTGGCAAACAGTTAGCGCGCAGGAATTTATACCGCTGTGGGACAAAGACAAAATCCCGAACTCCAGAGGCATTAAGCTCGAAGATAAAATTGAGAACGAGCGGATTCAACAGGTCGGCGCTCCGGAAATGTACGCCTTTTTCCTTCCTTGCAGGAGAACAAAGGCGCGGCGGTCGTGATCTGTCCGGGCAGTGGATATGCCCATCTCGCTTACGTCATCAGCGGAACACAGTTAGCCAAATGGTTTAACTCGATGGGCGTGAGCGCGTTCGTGCTGAAGTATCGCTTGCCGAATTCGCCTGACCTTAAAGAAAGACAAATTGCACCTTTGCAGGACGCCCAACGAGCGATGCGTATCATCCGCGCCGGTGCAGAAAAATGGCAGATCAAGCCGGACAAAATCGGTGTCCTGGGCACTTCGGCAGGCGGTCATCTGGCTGCAAATCTCGGAACTGCAACGGAAGACTTTGCCAAAATCAATGATGAACTCGACAAGTTTCCGTTCACTCCGGATTTTATGATTCTCGTTTCGCCCGTTATCACGATGGGTGAATACGCGCACCCGGGGAGCAAAAAAATCTTCTCGGCGAAAGTCCGTCGAAGCAATTGATTGAGAAATATTCGTTGGAAAAACAGGTTACGTCGAAGACGCCGACCGCTTTCATCGTTCACGCGGCTGACGATAAAGCGGTTAATCCGCGCAACAGCCTGATATTTTACGAAGCATTATTGGATAAAAAAGTTTCGGCGAGCCTGCATATCTTTCCAAACGGCGGACACGCCATCGCGCTGCGAAATAATCCCGGCTCAGCCGAAACCTGGCCGAGCTTGTGCGAAATGTGGTTGGTTGAAATGGGTTTTATTCCGCAGGTTAGGAAGTAGCCGGGTTGACGATTAAATCAGCCGCCCTGTGGTGCGTGCTATTGGTGAGGATGAACAATCGAAATTTAATTTAAGCCTGCGCGGCCAGAGCCTGTTGTTCAGGTGGCTTCCGATGGCGCTCGTACTCCGGCAAGACGAACCAGTGCTCGACGCCCGGGAACCTGCGCCCGCGCGTCAGCAGCACCCGCGAGGAGCAGGCGAGCAGGCGTTCGTCCTCGTAGAAGACGACGAAGACGGGGCGGGCCGTGATCTCGCCGGGCGGCGGGACAGACATGACGGGCTTGACTGAGAGTCGACCTTCGTTGCGCCTACCCTGTAATGCGCGCTTGATGCGCCCGTTGAAGTGGATGACGATGCCGTTCATTGGTTCTCCTGTGCTTGAGCTTGGCAATACATGTTCGGCGCGAGGCGTGCCCGCCGCGTGCTGCGCCGCGTATCTCCAATACATCAAGTCTTATGCCAGACTGAGGAAGACATCCTCTAGCGTGTCAATGCACATGATTTCAGCCACCGTTATGTGTATGGGCGCTTGTTCGCCGAGGTCAGCGTGACCGCACCGGCGCAAATTGGCGGGATGAGTCGGTCAAAACTGGACGACCGGTTGATAGGTTGCACGTCTCACGATCAAAGGCGATTGATATAACTTCCAACCGGGCATATCGTCTTAGGCAAGTGACGCTTACCCCGCCTGTGGTCGCTCCCTCGCCCGTTCCACGTAACAAACCTCGGAAGGCGATAACTTAATGATACCTGCGCGTAACATCGGCACGCTTGCCAGCGCCGAGCGGCTGGCCGGCAACGTTACCTTCGGCGAAGGTACAGCGCGGTTGCGGGAGGCGGTGCGTAGTCTGATCGGAGCGGGTCGGCGTAAGATACTCATCAAGTCATCAACTTAGGTTTCGGTCCATTCAGGTCTCGACGCCGCCGCCGCCTCTGTCCACGCGGTAGCAGGAATGATGGAGGTATCACAGGCCAGTGACACCCCTGACTTTTGTGTAACTGTTAAGGATAGGTGATCAGATCGGCTCGACTGCCGCAGCTGGATACTACCCCTTAGAGTTAGTGCTAAAGAGAGCTTGCAGGTGGCTTAGGCTCATTCCCGCAGGTGAACCGCCGAAAGATAATGCCTGGCTCGGGAGCAAGGTTGCCGGACACTTGGTCGGAGTGTTCTGCGACCTTGCTAATGCGAATCAAGGGTAGAAATCGGTCATGTAGAATCAACGACTTATGAGCCACATGGCTGCCAGAGGCCCAAACTGTCTTTCATAAGCCTTTTGTTTTCAACGCGCGCTATTTTCTACTCTTGATTCGCATTGCT
>JBBRYU010000303.1:0-4511 GCA_038237345.1 Pyrinomonadales bacterium | reverse complement strand
GATGATCCTGCATCGCCGACCGAACCTTTCTCGATTGTTAGTTGAGCGAGCGGTCAACCGTGACGCCGCGACCCGAAGCCAAGTAGCTGATGAGCGAGATCACGCCGCCGATGGTCATCAGGAGTCCCCCGCCGATGAAGCAGTTCATACACTCCTGCCGGCGCGAATACTGAAACGCACCCCAGATGACCGTGAGCGCGCCGATCAGGAATGCGAGACCGGCGGCGAAGATGACGACTTGCCTGACGGCATTCGGCACCATTGATTGATCCTGCCCGAAGATCGTGCCGCCGGTTGAGCCTTGCGCGAAGCACGGCACACTGGCTAACGCCATCACGACGAGCATCGTGACAACGGGTTCTATCGCTTCGAGCAAGACGGCGAACACAAGCGCGCCTTTGCCGAACTTCGCCGCCCGCGACTTGCCAGCTTCACCCAAGCCGACATCAATCACATTCAACTGCTCGCCCGCGCGAGCGCGTATCGCTTTCTGAATTCTCTTCATTATCTTTCTCCAACTATCGGTTTGTTGATTCTTCTGCGCCAGCCGCCCTTCAACACGTTCGGTTCCGCCAATCGTGGTGAAAGCGCGAGCGCCATCGGGCTGCATGTGACGCGGCTCATGTGCAACGCGAGTGCCAGAGTCTTGACGCGCCTCGCTCGGCTGGCATCTGCGTTGCACAAGCGCGACCCGATACGAAGGAGCGCGCGTCGTGGGGGGAGCGTGCGAGCGGAGAGGAGCAGATTAGAGTGCAGAAGCAGGCGAGAGTCTTATGTGTGACGATTACCGCGTTGCTATTGTTTGGCGCGGCGGGTGAAGCACGCGGTGGTCTCGTGCAAGCGCAGGAGCGTGAGGGCGCAGCCTTACGAGAGATGCAGATGCGCGCCCGCCGCGTCGAGCCGTTGATGCTCGACGCGGCGCAGCGTTACGGAGTTGATCCACGCGCGTTGTGGTCAATCGCGTATCTGGAAACCAGATTTCAATCAGGTCTGGTCTCACCGAAAGGGGCGCGCGGGATGATGCAGTTCATGCCCGCCACGTCGGCGCGCTACGGGCTTCAGAACCCGCACGACACGGCGCAGGCTGTGGATGCCGCCGCGCGCTACGTCCGCGACCTTTCGCGTCGCTTCGACAATCGCTTCGAGCTTGTGCTGGCGGGCTACAACGCCGGAGAAGGAGCGGTCGAAGCGTATTTATATGGCTACTCGCTTCGCCTGCCGGACGGGCGCGTCGTCAACCAAAACCGAATTCGCACCAACGGTGTCCCGCCTTACGTTGAGACGCAAAACTACGTCGCGCAAGGTTTGGAGATCGCGCGTGCGTTGACGACAGCGAACATCTTTGCGACCGCCGATTCGGCTGTCAGGAACGCACTTTTGTCTCTACCTTTAGGGGCGAACGGGATGAGGCGCGAGGCGTTGATGCCCAACGAAAGCCAAGCCGCGCAAGTGCCGCCAACCTTAGTTATACCGGCGTCGAGCTACGCCTTAAACAAGGCGGGAGATGCCGCGACGCCGGTAGTGCCGGAAAAGAACGCTCAACCTTTACCACAATCGAACACGGCCGCGCCCGCCGCTGCGGCGCGTTCGTTCAGAGCTACAACCGTCCCACTAGGCGGCGAATCTTCGCGGCGCAAGGCGTCGGACCTCAGCCAGCCTCGCATCTCGACGGACGCGCCCGTCACAGTCACGCCGCAACCGCGCTCGACGTACAGCATGACGTCGGCACGACAGCACTGACCAAAGAGCGGGCGGTTGCATTTTCACAACCAAGCGGATTCGCAAATGCAACCGCCGGATTCGCAAATGCAACCGCTCACGGCTTAATGGCCGTCGCGTTGAGCGTGGATCGGGCGAAGCCCAACTTGCGAAGTTCGACTGCTTGGAATTCGGCGCGCACAACTTTCATGTCGCCGCTCTAACTCTACACAACTTTAACTCTTCACCACGATGAGAGCATGGCACGAAGGTTGTTTTAAAGCGGTCAGTAAGAAAGAGAAGTTGTAGCGTCTCGCCGAAAGTTTGCATGGAGAGACGGAAGAGCGGGTGCTGGCGATGACGAAAAGAAGGAAATCAGACGCCCGCTATCAGCAAGAGGCGACTGGCGAAGAGATGCGACCGCCGCAGGCTGCGCCACGAGGCTTGACCACTGAAGAAGAGTTGGAACGCCGGATGCGAAGCGCACTCGCGGACGTTTATGAAGTTCTGGGGTTCGCAAGTGTCGAGGGGAAGGTCATCGAGTGGTCGGAGATCGAGTTGATCAATGACCTGGTTCATTAAGGAACGGCGAGGAAGGTGAAAATGGCGACTGCCACTGAAGTCATAGAAACACGAATCACGGGTGCGATCCCTTTCGTCGAAAGGGGCGCGCCGGCGATGGCAGATACAAACAATACCGATGTAGAGACCGGCGCGGCGAGCGCCTCTGTTCCCGCCGTCGAGCGCATCGTTGATTACGTTGCCGACCCGGAGACGGTTGAGACGAACCGCCGCTTGATGGGCACGCTGGGGCTATGCGTGGTCATCATTCTCGTGCAGTCCGCTTTCAGCCTGACGCTCTACCTCAGACGACCCGACCGGATCGTGGTTGACCGCACACGGGGCGGCGACCGCGTCGTAGTCATGAACGACCGCGAGTACGGCTTAACCGACTCGGTCACCGTTTCACCGGACGAGCCGTCGGCTGGTGATAAGAAGTACCTCGCCTCGCAGTTCCTCAGTCTCTACTACGGCAACAACCCGGACATCCGCGACCGGCAGTTGAACGAAGCGATTGGCTTGATGGTGGCAAGTCGGGGGCGCGAACTCTTCGAGTATATGAAACGCAACCGCGTGCTTGAGCAGCAGTCGGCGGAGAGCTGGCAGGCGCGCTGGACGCAGCAGCAGATTTGGATTGACCAAGCCGACCCGTTCACCGTCCGCGTCATCGGCACGCAAAGCCTCACGCGCATCGTCGATCAAAGACCGGTCGAGGAGACGCACCAACTGAACCTGACCATGAGGCTCGCGCGCGACGAGCTGGGGCGCGACGAGAGGAACAAACGCACCGGCTACCAGATCACTTGGTTCGGTTGGGACGAACTCAAGATCGCCCCCGCCGCGCCGCAATCGCAGACCGCCGTGCCCGGTGGCAACGGTGGTTCTCGTCATTCTGGAACGTAAGGCAGTAACGCGCGAATAAGGCGGCGCAGGTCAACTGACCAGAGGATTCCGATGGATAAGAGACTTGGAGGAAGACGACCTTGAAAGTTCCCCGCATAAGATTCTATTGCATCATCGCGCTGTTCGGCAGCCTCCTGACTGCCGCTCTGACAACGCAAGCTCAAACCGCCTCCCCAGCGTCTGGGGTAAACAGTAGCGGCGCGTCCTTGCGACACAGAAGCCCTCGCTCCGGGGCGGGCAGAAGATCGGCAATCGCCCGGCGCAGTAGCCCCGCGCCCACGCCTTCGCCGCAGCCCGTAGCAGTCGTACCGACACCAGCCTCACCTGAATATCTATTTGGGCAGGCGCAGGTCACGGTGCGCGGGGGTGATGACCCGGTGATTCGCTTGGGACTCGCGCAGAGCGGACCGACCATCGTCGAGTTCCCCGCCGCAGATAACTTCTTCGCCGTGCATCCTGGCGGTTCGCAGATCGTGACTTACGACGAATCGCCGACGTTAGCCACAGACCACTACCTCGTCTTTCGCGCCGGCGGCAATTTTATGAGCGGCGTTAATGAAGATGGACGAAGCGAAGCCCGTGCGGCAATCTCGGTGCAGATGCAGTCGGGGATGTTCGTCACATTTCTTTTCTATCCGGTGCGCGGCGTGGCGCACATGGCGCATCGCTGCGTCGTGATGTACAGCCGGGATGAAGTCGTCACCGCGCGCCGCGCCGCAGGGCTGGCGATCAACCTCGACGGCAGAACCTCGCAAGCTGCGCCTTCGCCTCCGGTCTCGTCGCGGCGCGTAAGTGAAGCGGGCGGCAATTCGACCGACGCTCAAGGGGCTGCGGAATCGCCACGCGGAACAAACGCGAGCGTCACCCTTGAAAGCGGCGAGCTAATCGGAAGCGCTCCGCGCTCAAAACCAAAACGCCGCCGCGCGAACGAATTGCCGCGAGAGGCGCAACGTGCGCTGCGCGAGTCGCTTGCCGCGCCCGCGAGATTCAACCGTTGGAGCGCGCCCGTACATGGACTCTCAATCTCTGCGAGCCAACCCATAGATATTGACGACGAGCGTCGTTTGACCGTCATCGCCGTGAAGAACACGACGCAAAGCGGACTCAGAATTGTCGCGGGCGGTCCCGATCTCGATTTGTTGACGCTCAATGATGCGGGGCAAGCCGTCCAAGTCCGCTCGATCAATCGGCTGCACGTTGAAGCGTCGGGGACGAATGGTGCGATCCCTGCGGGCGCGGTTATCTACTACGCGATCATCTACGAGACGCCGGTGCTGGACGTGGCGCAGCGCGTGCGCTTGTCAATAGCGCAGGACGCGGCAGCCGATCAGCCAGCTTCAACTGAGCTG
>JBBRYU010000302.1:0-4514 GCA_038237345.1 Pyrinomonadales bacterium | reverse complement strand
GTCATGATCATGCCCTACGACCCGCGCAAACCTTATCTGTCGGGCGAGCAGTACATCAACGATCCGCATTACCTCGCGCCCGAACTCGCGCAACGCGTCGCCGCCGATGTGCGCACGCTTTGCCGCGCGCTCGGCTACGATCTCAACACCGTCGAGTTCGCCATCAAGGGCGGCGTGCCCTACGCGATTGATTTTATGAACCCTGCGCCGGATGCGGAGTTGGTGTCGGTCGGCGAGTTCTATCACAACTGGGTGACGAACGGCGTGGTCGATCTCGTCTTCAAGCGGCTGGCCGAAGCCCAACCCGCGCCGCGCTATCGCTGGGACGCGCTGCTCAATCCGCAGCCCATCAACGAACCGCAACAGGCGCTCGCGGCCGTCGCCTCCGCCGCTGAACAGGCAGCCCGCACGATCATCCCGCAGCCGGTGCGTGACATTCCCGGTGACATCGCGGCCGGCGCAAGCGATCTGATCAGCAGCGCGGCCCATGCCGTCTCCGCATTGCTCAACCCCGCCGAGTCGGCAGGGCCGAACGATGCGGCGAAGCGCACACGCGCGAAGACAAATAAAGAGCCGAAAGCGCCGACCAAGAGAAGCACGGGCGTGCGCGTTAAGAAAGCGACGCCGGAAGTCTAGAGTTGTTCGGAGTTATAAACGCAGAGGACGTAGAGAAATTATCTACGTCCTCTGCGGCCTTCGATGCTTCCTTGTTAGCTGGCAGCAGGCTCAATTTCAAATCGAAGTATTGAAGATTACAACATGCTTAGAAGGAGGGGTATGGGAGACAATTCTAAAGAACAATCAACACTTAGGGGGGAATTAGTGCAACGATTCTGGAAGGATTTCGATAAGAGATTAGCTAACCGAGAGACTGATTTCAACCTCAAGCCACCACCGCCCAGTGATGGTTGTAAATCATGGAGGCTCACATATATTGGTCATAGCTTCAGACTGGCCTACGTAATTAATGTCTGTACGAACTACGCCGCTGTCAACTTAAAGATTAGCAAGCAGGGCCGCGACCTTTTCTCTCAACTCTATGCACAGCGAGAAAGAATTAATGCCGAACTTGGGGTACAGGCGGATTGGCAATCGAACCTTGCCGAACCTGCGGTTGAAATCCGCCGAGATTTCCGCTTAACACCTAGCGAAAGTTCGGAAGAAACAGAAGAAATATACAACTGGTTATTTGAGACTTTCGACACCTTCCATAAAGTTTTCTCGCCGAAAATTAATTCATTGAGACGTTAAATCGAGGTCAGCTTAGTTACTCGGTCATCGGGGCGGCCAGGTCATAGAACCGGCCGCCTGACTTACAGTTGACCCTCTGCCGGTAACTCGATCATGATCGAAATCTACGTCAGCACCGATGTTGAGACCGACGGCCCCATTCCCGGCCCGCATTCAATGCTCAGTTTCGCGTCAGCCGCATATCTCGCCGACAAGACGCTGCTCAGCACGTTCTCAGCCAATCTCACCACGCTGCCCGGCGCGAGCGGACATCCCGATACGATGCGCTGGTGGGCGACGCAGCCGGCCGCGTGGGTCGCATGCCGCGCAGACTTGCAACAGCCAGAGCAAGCGATGAAGGAATACGTCGCCTGGCTCAAACAACTTCCCGGTCAGCCTGTCTTCGTGGCCTATCCGGTCGTCTTCGATTACATGTTCGTGCAGTGGTATCTACACAAGTTCGCGGGCGAAAGCCCCTTCTCCTTCGTCGGTCTCGACATCAAATCCTACGCGATGGCCCTGCTCAAACAAGACTTCACACTGACCGTCAAATCCAACATGCCCCGCCGCTGGTTCGACGATCTGCCGTACACGCACAAGGCGCTCGACGATGCGCTCGAACAGGGCGCGCTGTTCTGCAATATGCTGGCCGAACATCTGCGCTGAAGTCATGCCACGCTGCGCTCTTCAAGATCGCGGAATGATCGGCAATATAATGTAAGACGGATGCGCGCGGTCGTGATAGACGGTGTTATCGGCGGTGTTCTGCCGGCGTTGTTGTTGCAGCGGCTCACCGGTGTTGGGATTGATGTCGAAGCGCGGGAAGTTGCTGCTGGAGATGTCGAGCCGCAAACGATGACCGCGCTTGAAGAGATTGGCGGTCGGGTAGAGCGTAATCGTGACTTGATAAAGCTCGCCGGGCTTCATCAGCTTGGATTGCGCGAGCGAATCGCGATAGCGCGTGCGGATGATCGAGTCGCCGATGTTGAGATCGAAGCCGGATGGGAAATCGGGATTGGGCGGATACACGTCAACCAATTTGGCGGTGAAATCCGTATCCGGCGCGGAGGACGAAATCCACAGTTTCACTTCGACCGGCCCTGTTACTTCCATATCTTCCGCGAGCGGCGGCGTCTGAAAGACCAGCACATCATTGCGCACAGAGAGCGGCAGCGTGTCTTTGCAGCCGACGACGTTCGGGCGACAACGCTGATCCATTCCGCCTTGATCCATCAACCCTGTGTGCGAAGAGATGTTGCCGCCGAGTGTCGGCACAGGGTTCGTCGGATCGAAGCGATAGGTTGTCGCCGACTGCGCGGCTTGCGGTTTATTCGCGCTCAGACTCATATCCGGTTGCAGATAGTAAGGCGTGAACTTTGTGCGTGCGAGCGGAAACTCCGGCTCGTCGCGCCAGACGCCGCCGTGCTGCAAACGTCCCCCTTCAGACTTGCGCCCGTCGCCGCCGCCCATGATGAAGATGCGCACGGGCGCAACTTTTTCTACCCCGTTATCAATGCCCTTCAGCCAATGCTCGAACCAACGCAGACGCCATTCGTTAAAGCTGAGCGCAGCCTCTTTCGGAAATTCGATCTCGCCCGCGACGTTCCGCCCCTGCCCGCCGTGCGTCCACGGCCCGATGATTAAACGCTGCGGCGCGCGTTTCGTTTTCGTTAACGCCAGCCAGTTCATCGGTACTTGCCGCGTCCAGGAATCGTACCAGCCGGTGACGTGATAGACCGGAATGTCCGAGTAGTTTTTCGTATTGTCGATTACCGAATAGCCGATCTGTTTCCAGTAATCGTCATAATCACTATGCTGCATCGCCTCGATCAGCCAGTCCTCGTATTCGGGGATGAACTTGAGCGCGGTTGTGCCGCGTTTGAGCGGCAGCGTCCAGATGTACTGTTTGATCTGCTCGGCTTGACGTTTGAGCGCCTCATGGATGTTTGGATCGGCGAGCGCCTCTTTCGCGTCGGGGCCGCCGATGGTGTAAATCCAATTGACAAAACGCAACTCGAACGCACCGGAATGACGAAAGCCGGCGATGCCAACGTTCGAGAGTGAATCAACCGGAATGAGCGCGGTGAGGTGCGGCGGATTCATCTCGGCGGCGGCGTGCTGCGTGCCGCCGGGATAGCTGGTGCCGACCATGCCGGTCTTACCATTCGCCCACGGCTGCTGCGCGATCCACTCGATGGTGTCATAACCGTCGCGCCCATCGTCCAGCATCATGCGCCAGACACCTGCGGAGTGAAATCGCCCGCGCACATCATTCCGCACCACCGCATAACCATGCTGCACGAACCAGATGCTCTCGCGCACAGTGCCCGGCGCTTCCTTGTTGTAGGGCGTGCGCTCAAGTAGCACGGGAAACTTGTCTGCCAGGGCCGCGCCGTTTTTCGCGGGCAGATAGATGTCGGCTGCGAGTTGCACGCCATCGCGCATCCTGATCATCACGTTCTTTTGCACCGCTACATCGGGCGGCAGCACGGGCGCGGCGGGCTGTGTCTGCGCTTGCGCGACACAAACAAATGGGAGGAGTGCCAGCAGCAGAAGCGTTTGGTGAAGGCGTGCGGACGGACATCTTCTATTCATATCTGACCTGTACGGATGAAGGGATTTACGAGCGCGGGAAATCTACCACAAAGGCACGAAGAAAAGTATGAACGATGAACGCGGAATGATGAAAGAAAAACAATTCATCATTCCGCGTTCATCGTTCATCGTTTCCTTTGTGTCACGCGCTGGCGCGCATGGCGTAGCGGCCGAGTTTGAGTTGCAGCCCGCGCCGTGTGATACCTAGGTCGCGGGCGGCGCGCGAGATGTTGCCGTTGTGGCGACGCAAGGCGACGGCGATCATCTGGCGTTCAAGTTCTTCGACCGCTTCGGGTATCGTCAGGTCAGCGGGGAATCCGCCCGCAATGACGTCGAAGGGCGCGCCGCCTGCGCCGGTCGAGTGTGGGGTGGAGGTGCGTTTCAATTCGGGCGAGAGATGCTCGGCCGTGATCAGTGTGCCATCTTCCGTGCGGGCAACGATGCGTTGGATCTCATTGATCAATTGCCGCACGTTACCGGGCCAGTCGCAGACCATCAGTAAGTCCATCGCTTCGGGCGAGACGCGTATGTCTGCGCGCCCGAACTTGGCGGCGTAGTGATTGATGTAGTAGTTGACGATGGTCGGAATCTCACTGCGCCGTTCTCTCAAGGGCGGCACGCGCAAACGAATCACGTTCAAGCGATAATATAAATCCTCTCTGAAGCGCCCGTCCTTGACCATCTCCTCC
>JBBRYU010000301.1:0-4524 GCA_038237345.1 Pyrinomonadales bacterium | reverse complement strand
TCCGCGCTCAGACCCGAGCAGCGCATCGTCGCGCTGACCTATTCACGCGAAGTGCAGAACGGGTTGGCGCTCATCTGGGCGGTCGAGCCGCTCGTGCATCCGCAGGCCCAAACGACCGAAGACATGCTCCACGCGGCCGACCGCACGCTGCTCGAAGCGGGCATCACGCAACCGGGTGAGATGATCGTGTTGATGGCGGGCCGCTTGTCGGGACTGGGGCTGTCAAGCTCGATGACTCTGCACAGCGTCGGCGCGGACGTGGCGCGGCAGGCTTAAATGGTCAGACATTTAATCTAGCCATAGATAAATTTCCACACAGAGGGCACACAGAGGGCACAGAGATTCTGTGCCCTCTGTGTTGAATTGATCTTGCGCGCTACTCATCTATGAATCCTTTGACTTGTATGTCATTCCTAATTAATCCGTGAGCCTGCGCGGGCCAATTTCCGTCGGTCAGTTGTTCGACGTGCTGCTCCCAGCGGCGCTGGCGCTCGCTATCGTCTGCTCAACACTTGTGCTGGCGGACGCGCGCCGCCGCGCGTTGCGCCGTTACACAATCATCGCGTGGACGCTCGGCACGCTCATCCTGCCCTGCACCGTCCTCCCGCTCTACCTGCTCGCGCGGCTGTGGCAACGCGCACCACAACCAAGCGACGACGCAACCAAACCCACAGCGACAACTGCCGACGATGACGCCGCGCAGACGCAGCAGCGCGCGCTAAAAACTCGCCCCCGCTCTTTCGCCTCGCGCCATGCGCCGACGCTTGCTTACGCCGCTTTGTTGACCGCGCTTGGCGCGCTCTTCTTCTATCATTATTACTTTGGCTTAGATGGCCACCTCGCCCGCGCCAGCAACGCGAAACTGCATGAGCAACACGCACGCGCCGCCAACGAGTATCGCGCCGCGCTGCACAGCGCGGATGATGCACACACACGCAAGCTGCTCGGGCTCGAACTCGCCGCGAGCGGGCAAAGGGCCGAAGCTCTCGTCGAATTGCGCGCCGCCGAACAGGGCGGTGAACCTGATGCGGCGCTGCCTTACCACATCGCCAGCACACTCGATGCGCTCGACCGCCGCGCTGAAGCCGTTAACGAGTACCAAAGATTTTTAGTCAGTGACCTGTGCGCGCAGTCCGTGCCGGACGAGCGTTGTCAATCGGCGCGGACGCGCGTAGCGCAGCAGACAGCGCAGACACCCGTAAACTAAAAGCAGCGGCCAATCAATGGCCGCTGCTTTAATCGAACTGAAAAACCATCGCGCGCCTTTGCGCGCCTGTGCTATTCCGTGCTCAAGACCTGGCGCACCGCTTCTTTCAATTCCGGCGTGTGCGCCTTCACTTCAAACGGCTGCTGCGGGTTGCGCCAGTTGTCGAGGATGGCGACCTTGTGCGAGCAGGCGACGGTGCAGAAAGGCGCGCAGGGCTTCTCGGCGTTGTACTCGCGCGCAAAATCTTCCATCGTGTAATCGGCGAGCGGGATACCGGGATAGCCGCGCTGTTGCGAGCAATAGTGGACGAGACCGTCTTCACAAATGTAGAGGTAACGTGCGCCGGCGCGGCAGCGCCATTCGTTCGGGCGACCGGCCGCGAGGTTGTCTTGAAACCACCCCAACCGCGCGTACTCCTGTTTGCCTAGCTGTTTAACTTCCTCGTAAGCGCGCTGCTCGCGTTCGGAGAGCGGCTTGAGTTCGCCGTGCCCATCGTGGATGACGCCGACGGTGGTCGAGAAGCCAAGCGCCTGTGCGCGCCGGTCGATGGTGTGTGCGTCTTCGGGATTTTTAATGCCGCCGCCGATAACCGAATTGATGTTGACTTGAAAGTCGGCATGCGCAGCGAGCCACTGGAGACGTTTGTCCAGTAGGCGCAGACTCTTTTTCGAGATCTCGTCCGGCTCGACGTTATCAATGCTGATTTGCAGATATTCCAGCCCGGCGGCGTTCAGCTTCTTAATTTTTGCGGGCGTGATGTAGAAGCCGTTGGTGATGAGACCGGCGATCATGCCGCGCCGGCGGATGTGTGCAACCAACTCGGAAATCTGTGGGTGCATCATCGGCTCGCCGCCGGAGATGGTGATGATGGACGTGCCGAGATCGGCCAGTTTGTCGAGCCGCCGTTGCATCTCGGCGAACGGCACGGGGGCGGAGAAATTATCGTACTCGTTGCAGTAGGAACACGCGAGATTGCAACGGCGCATCGGGATGACGTGCGCCAGAATGGGATGGCGCGACGAAGCCAATCCGCGCGCGATGAAACTCGCTTCACGCAGTTTCAGTTTCAGAAAAGTACTTCTGCTCTTCATCTGTCCGTTTGACTGCCGGTCGCTGTCAGACCGACTTGGGTGGCAACCGCTTGCTTACAGCCCTTCGCTACTTCCATACAGTCACGAGAAGATACGCAAAACACGCGCCCGAAAGCAAGCGCACCGTAACGCGTATGCGCGCACAAATGACGAAAGGGTTCCGGCTCGCAGTGGGCCGGAACCCTTTCACCTGTCGTATTTTTATTGCGCCTGTCTTAGCCGCGCACTTTCTTGATGTCCGCGCCGAGGTCAAGCTTGAATTCGTTCTTCGAGAGTTGGACGTTGCGCTGCACGTCCATCAAACGCACGGTCGTCGTATCGCCGTTGCGCTCGATCACTTTAGTCTGGATCGGCATGCCCGCATTGTCTACCCAGATTTCCGCGTAGCTGTAGCTCGCCTTGCCCTTCGGCACGAGCTTCACGTGCGCGGTTTGCACTCCGCCCCAGAGCGTCTCGTCGCCGAGATACTGCATCGGCTCGAACGAGGTCTTGAGCTGCGCCTGCGAGACGTTGAGGCCGAAGCCGAGCACACTGTTCACTTTCGTGTTCTTGTTGGAATTCGCGTCGCCAAGGTAGGCAATCTTCAGGCGTGGACGCAAGAGCGTGTACTTGCCGTCCACGACCGCCAGGGTCTCTTGTGGAGCACGCCAGTCAATGCGCACTGCCTGATTCGTGCCCACGCCGGGGATGTAGAGCAAAGTACCCACGCGCTTGTCCGCCTCTTTGATGTGCGCGTCATACTTCTCCATGCTGATGGTGGAACGCAGAGTACGCATATCGCGCCGATTCCGCTCCATGCGGTTGATGATCGAGGTGACGAGGCCGGCGCTCTGCGCGCTGGCGTTGCGGGGGGTCGTCCCCACCGTCGCGAGGGTGATGATTATGGCGAGGCTAAGCGTTAAGTATTTCTGCATGCTGACTCCTTCAATAAACAGGGGAACTCTCTTGCGCCCGGTCGCGAAAAACATCGGGTGATTATAATTAACAACTATTTGATGTCAACCCGGTAGGCAACCAGTGTGCCCGCCACGCTCCCAGCCGGACGCGCATCCTGCGCCCGCGCAAACATACGACTCGCCGCCTGTGCGCGGCGTGCGCCTGCCTGTCTGGTCGGGGAGTTTGCCGGCAACTGCGCCGACGCGGTGGGCAGCAACAAAGTGCTTGCCGCAGGAATCTTTTGATGTTCGGCGCAGCGCATTCGTTCGCTCGTGTCGAACCAGCTTTGGGGCGTGAGAAAGATGAAGGCGAGGATCAGCGCGCACAGCACGTCATACTGCCACGTGGTGCGCCCGTAAGTCCAGAAGATGATCTTTTTTAGCAACTAAGTATCGTCAGCGCGTCGTATGCCGCGTGTCCGCCCCTAAAGCAACAGGTGGCAGAGGCAAGCGCCGCGCCCTCGCCCGTGTCACCTGTATATCGCCTGTGATTATAGCTGGATGCCCCCGCCCGGCGCAACGATCTGGCCGTCGCGCATCTGGATAATGCGGCGGCACATGGCGGCGGCCTCCGGGTTGTGCGTGATCATGATGATGGTCTGGTTGAAGCGGTAATTCATCTCTTGGAACATGTTCAGGACGATGGCGGAGTTCTCCGAGTCGAGGTTGCCAGTCGGCTCGTCGGCGAGGATGAGCGTCGGGCTGGTGACGACGGCGCGGGCCAGCGCGACGCGCTGCTGCTCGCCGCCCGACAGCTCCGAAGGCTTGTGGTGCAGTTTGCCTTCGAGTTGCAAGAGACTCAGGATTTCGCGCCGGCGCGTAGCGGTGTCGTCGCCTTTGCTATTGCCGCCGCCCGCGTGTATGCGCTCGGCGAGCCGCAAATTGCCTTCGGCGGTGAGCGTCGGAAAAAGGTTAAAGCGTTGGAAGACGAAGCCGATCTTGCGCCGGCGCATGTCCGTGCGTTTGGCGTCGGAGGCGGCGGTCAAGTCTTCGCCGTCAATCGTGATGCGCCCGCGCGTCGGCGTCAACAGACCGCCCAGCAAGTGCAACATCGTTGACTTGCCGCAACCCGACGGCCCCATGATGGCCAAGAACTCGCCCTCTTCCACATCGAGCGACACGCCGCGCAACGCCGGTACGTCCACGCTGCCTACGCGATAAATCTTCTCTAAATTCTCCGCCTGTAAAATTGTTTTCATATACAAGCAAGTCTAGAGAGTGCGGAGTCTGGCGAGTCTAGAGAGCCACAAACCAATTGCCCTTTGACTCTCTAGACTCGCCAGACTCCCTA
>JBBRYU010000300.1:0-4525 GCA_038237345.1 Pyrinomonadales bacterium | reverse complement strand
CGCTGGTGGGGTCGAGTTATAACGCGCCGTTGATAACGGCGGAGTGGGCGGTCGAAGTTTTTAAGCAGGCGCGGCCGGCGGGATTTAGGACGGCGTTTATCTCGAATGGGAACGCGACGCCGCAGGTGCTCGATTATCTGCGCCCGTGGACAGACTGCTACAAGATCGATTTGAAGTCGATGAGTGATCGCAACTATCGGCAGTTGGGCGGCGTGGTGGAGAACATCTTGGCGACCGTCAAGATGGTACACGCGCGCGGCTTCTGGACGGAGATCGTGACGCTCGTGATTCCCGGCTTCAACGATGCGGCGGATGAACTCAAGCGCGCGGCCGATTTCATCGCCTCGATCTCGCCCGACATTCCGTGGCACGTGACGGCCTTCCATCAGGATTACAACATGACGGCGAACGCCAACACGACAGCCGAGCAACTCATGCGCGCCTGCGAAATCGGGCGCGCGGCCGGTTTGCGCTACGTCTATGCGGGCAATCTGCCGGGGCGCGTCGGGCGGTGGGAGAATACTTACTGTCCGGCGTGCGCCGAGTTGTTAGTTGAACGTTACGGTTACATCATTCGCCGGGCGCGCGTCACGCCTGAAGGCAAATGCCCCGCGTGCGCGCACGCGATTCCGGGTGTATGGACGTGAGCCGGGCAGCGCGGAAGAGGGGCGAGCAAGCTCTTCCGCGACAGTTAATGTCTCAAACTCTCGTGTTCTCAATGCTGCGTCTGCCCTTGTAACTCGGCGGCGCAATCGTGGCAGAGCCAGACGCGGGTCTGCGCCGCATCAGCCCAGAAGAAGGGGGACACCCGGTTAGCAAACTGCGCCGCCGACGCGGCCTTTAGCCGTTGCAGCCACTGCACGTAAGCCGTGCCGCGATAAAACTCGCCGGCCGCGCCCTGAGGGCGATGCACACATTCACGCTCACGAAACGTCTGCTCGTTAGTCACTCGTTACTCTCACGCCTCCCGTCGCTCAAATTCAATTAAGAAACGCAAACTTAAACGGCTGCGCGCTCGCGCTCAACCTGTGCGCCGGCCAAATCAGACGGCGCAACCGCACGCGGGGACGGCGCGCTCACAGGCTTGATCTCTTTGCTATCCGGCGCGGCGGCGCGCGGTCTCGCTTGCTCGGCCGGTTGCGCAGTCGTCATGCGACAGTTGCCTTCAAAGATTGCGCCCTGCGCGATGATCAGGGCGGGCGTCTGTAAGTCACCGTTGACGCGGGCGGTGCGGCCCAACTCGATTCGCTCACGCGCCTTGATGTCGCCCTTGACCGTGCCGTTTATTTTGGCGACGGCGACTTCCATATCGGCGTCCACTTGCCCGCCCGCGCTCACGATGAGCGTCCCATCCTGCGAGTTGATGCGGCCCGACACGCGCCCATCCACACGCAGCATGCCTTTGAAATTCGCTTCACCGGCCACGACGCTATGGACACCGACAAAGCCGCCGATCAAGCCGTCTTTGAGATCGCGCGCCAGCGCATCCGTCTCGCTGACGGCGCGCGGCTGTGTGGGCGTATTGAGCGCGGGACTACTGGACTGCGGCGTATGCGCCGGCGGCGCAGGTTGCGTTGGCGCACTGGCCGGCGTGGGCGCAGCACTGACGTGCGCGCTTGGTGGGGCGGGTGGCACAACCGGGCCGGGGGGCGGCGGCGCGGCTTGCTCGGCGGCGGCCGGTGCGGGTTTGTTGTTACGGTTCATTCTGAACATACGAAGCACTCCTCTTCAATATCGATCTTGCGCCCTATTACAAGCGGACGCAAGGTGTACGGTAAACACTACCACGCGGCCACGCCCCAAGGTGCGCGGGCGACCAATTAATATGGCAAGGCAGAGTTGGTGAGGGGTACACGTCGCGGGGCAACCGGCGACCCGACGTGTCCTTAGCGCGTCATCATAGATGCCGCGTGCGCGTTGATTATTACATCACGATTGCAATGTCGTTATGTTCTCGTGCACGAGAGCGTGCAACGGGCTGGCGGAGTTTGGCGGGCACACTAAAATCGTTGCTCACCCGCGATGACTTAACGGCAAAAAACGCCAAAGAGGAGGTGTCGGGCACGCAGAAAACTGCGCGCCCGACACGCCCCTCTTGCTTTCCTGATAAGTTCAGGTTGTTAGGGTCAACGCTTTACTTAGCCGCCCGCGCGGGCGCGGCCATGACCGGCGTGCCCTGATGGTAAAGCGCGAGCCATTTGTCGCCTTTCTTCGTCCAGACGGTGCTGTGGCGCTCCGTCTCTTTACCACCGGCGAGCTTAACGAGGTAGGTGACGAGCGTAGCGTCTGCGTCGATTTTCATTTGTTTGAAGTCGCTCAGCGTATATTTGCTGAAGTCAACCTCTTTGACGCCGCTCACCGAGCCGGCCTTGTCGTAGACGCCGTCAGGTTCGATCTCGATGGCATTCTCAGCCAGGTCGCTGGCGAAGGCGTCCCAGTTCTTGTGCTTCAACTCCTCCCAAAGCTGTTTCTCTTTCGTGATTGGATCGGCCGCCTCGGCGCTGGCGGCGGTCTGCGCGGCCGTGGCGTTAGTATTCTCCGCGCCGTGGGCGTTGGCGTTCGCCGGTTTCGCTGCGTTGCTCGCCGCGCCCGGCGGATTGGCCGCGCGCTCATGTACCACGGTGTCCTGATGGAAGATGCCGACCCACTTACCGCCGCGTTTGATCCAGACAGTGCCGGCCCGCAAGTTCATGGGCGTGGGCTTACCGTTTGGTATCTGCGGCGCGTTCATGCTGATGTGATAATTCACAACGGCCGCGTCCTCGTCAATGGGCACAACTTTCCAGTCGGAGAAGGTCACGTCCGTCCCGGCGAAATCTTTGATGCCCTTGATCGTGCCCGCCTTGTCGTAGACGCCGTCATTACTGACGTACATAAAATCTTCGGCCAACATATTGCCGAAGGCAGCCGAGTCCTTACGTTTGATCGTGTCCCAGATCTGTTTTTCCTGATCCGTGATCGCCGCTTCGGAGACGGTAGCTGCCGGAGCAGAGGGCGTCATCGTAGCGTTCGCATTGGTGTTGACAGTTGAGGTCGGGGCGTTGGCATTGGCGGGCGCTTCGGCCGGCTGCACGCAACCCCAGAGGGGCACGAGCAGCGCCGCGAGCGCGACGAGTCGCTTCATGGGAAAACTCCTGCAAAAGGATTGGCCGAGCGCGTGGTTTCTATGCCAAATCGGGCGACGAGTCAAGGGAGAAAAGCAGTGGCGAGTGACGAGTAACGAGTGACAAGTTAAAAACTTCTTGCTCGTCACTTGTCACTTGTCACTTGTCACTCTCCTTATGGCTTCTGCACCTTCGTGCCCTGCGAGGCGACGACCTGCCAGTGCCCGGCACGCTTGACGAACGTGTCGGTGAAGCGATACTCACCGCTGATGTCGTTCACTTTCCCGTTCGCGTTTTTGTACTTCCCGTTCTTGACCGTCGAATGCCCGGTCACGACCGCCGCATCCTGATCGAACACGCGCACCTTCATGTCGCTCAACTCCCACGCGTCGGCCGTGAGCGCGCCCGACTCGATGTCCTTGACATCCTGCGCGCGGTCGCCGGTCGTGCCGTCCGGATAGACGAGCGTAACGTCTTCCGCCTCGATGCGCTTGATGACAGCCGCGTCGCGCGTCTTGAGGGTGTCGGCCCAATCGTGCTCCATCTGCATCAACTCGGACTCAACGGCGGCGGTGCTCGCGGCCGGGGCTGTGGCGTTGGCATTGTCGGCCGTTTTGTTGGCGGTGGTATTGGCGGTTGTCGCCGTGTTGTCGCTTGCCGGGGCCGCGCAGTTCAATTGACTGAGCACGACGGTCGCGACGGTCAGGGCGAGGGCAAAGCAGAGCAGAAATCTTTTCATCGATCGGACTCCTTACAGGGGCAAAGGTTGGATAGAACAAGCCGAGGGTGGCGCTGACGTGTTGCGGGTCGCTTCTACGCCAAATCGCGCGGCGAGTCAAGGGGTTAAGAGCAGTGACGAGTGACAAGTGACTAGTGACGAGTTAAGAAGCTGCTTGCTCGTCACTCGTCACTTGTCACTTGTCACTTGTCACTGCCTTTAGAAATTCGATGAACGACGTTCGTCGTCTTCGGGTGTACCGTAGAGCGGGGTGTACTCGCCGGTCGCGTCGGCGGCCTTGAGCGCGGCTTTCAACTCGACGAAGGCGTGTGCGGCGGCGGCGAACTCGGCGGCGGCGAACCCTTCGGCTGCACTGGCCAGTTGCAGCACGCGCTCGATGCGCGCGTTGGCACGGTCGAGCAGTTCGGGCCGGACGCGTCCCTCTTTGACTGCCGCTACGAGCAGATCGCGCGCGGCGACGAAGTTGGCCTCTTGCTCGCAGATCAATACCATGTCCGAGCCGGCCTCGATGGCGCGCAAAGATGCTTCGGCGACCGAGAGCGTCTGCACGACCGCGCCCATCTCCATGTCGTCGCTGATGACCAGCCCGTCGAACTTCAAGGCGAGCCGCAGCAGCCGCATGACGACGTTGCCGCTGATCGTGGCAGGCAGTTGATGCAACTGATCGAGCGCGGGCAGTTCG
>JBBRYU010000299.1:0-4580 GCA_038237345.1 Pyrinomonadales bacterium | reverse complement strand
GTCCGGCATGTCAGATTGCGCTGTGCTGATAGCGGCGCGGCGGGCGAAACGTTTCGCCCGCCGCGCCGCTATCAGCACAGCGCAATCTGACATGCCGGACGCCTCAATTGTTGCTCTCCACTCTTAACCTACTTAGCTCAACCGCCAACCTACTGCTTCAGATTGTTGCCGCCGATAGCGAAGATAAACCGCGCCGCGCAGTCTAACGCGCTTATAGCGAGTGATATACTGCGCCCCGCAGGATAGATTGCTATCGCAAGGGGGAAATTCATTGACGGAAAGATAAGTAAAAGAGCGTAACAGACCGAGCGAGGGAGCAAAACATGGCGCAAGTTGTACTGGAAATATTTTCCGATTATGTGTGACCGTTCTGCTGGTTGGCGGAGCCAGCCGTGCCTGAACTCAGACAGGCAGAGGCCGACGTAGAGATCGTCTGGCGGGCCTTCGAGCTACGGCCCGAGCCTGTGCCGCCGCTTGATCCCGCAGGCGAGTACCTGCAACGGGTCTGGCGCGATTCGGTCTATCCCTTTGCCGAGCGCTTAGGCATGACCATGAAGTTGCCGCCCGTGCAACCACGTTCGCGTCTTGCGCATGCGGCGGCGCATTGGGCGCGCACGCATGCTCGGTTCGATGAGTACAACGCGGCCATCTTCCGCGCCTTTTTCGAACGGGGCGCAGACATCGGCGCGGTGGAGGTGTTGGTTGAGTTAGCGCATGAGTTGCAACTTGATGGCGAGGCGTTGCGCGTTGCGCTTGCAGAGTGTGTGTACGAGAGCGGTGTCTTAGCGGATGAGCGCGCGGCGGAGATATTGGGCGTGCGCGGCGTGCCGGCCTTTGTCGCCAACCGCAGTGTGGCCCTCAGCAGTGTCCAGCCGGTCGAGAATCTACGGCGACTCATCGCGCAGGCCCGCTCATTAATAACCGAAAGATAGCTGCGCTCACCAGCTTACGACTGACCAAGCACGATGGACGGACGGGGGCGTTACTGTGTGGTGCGCGACCCGGCCGGCGCAGTGGCAGGACTGTTCGAGCTGGCGGCAAGCCGCGCCACAAGCCGCCGCCCCCATGCGCCGGCGCTTGATATGGCAGGAGAGCTACATGAGACAACGAGTAATTCTTAGCATAGCGCTGATGTTTGTCGTCGCGTCTTACGCGCACGGGCAGGCGAAAGCCCGTCGCAATGCCGATAGACTAGCGCAAGAATTGATGCGGTTGCAGCAGGCTGAGGATGACGCCGAGGCGAAGAAAGACTTGGCCGCGCTCGACCGTCTGCTGAGTGACGACTTTATCTTCACCGCGCCGACCGGCGCGATCACGAATAAGCAACAACTGCTTGCAGACATCAAGCATGATGAGTCCGGCGGCGGCGAAGCTATCAGCTACGACGAAGTAAAGGCGCACGGCTACGGGCAGACGGCAGTGGTAAATTATCTGTTGCTGGTAAAAGGGCAAGACAAAGACGGCAAGGATTTTACCAATCGCTATCGCAACACAGTGGTCTGGGTAAAGCAGCAGGGACGTTGGCGCATGGCCGCCATTCACGTCAGTCGCATCAGACCTTGAGCAGGCAGACACTAAACGCGCGGCGCGGTCGCACAAGTGATGCAAGTCGATTTGGCAAATACGGCCGTTCAGTTATGGCAGGGTGACGCCGGCTCGCTCCGGCATGTCAGCGACTCTGCCAATCAGGTCTACAGTTTCAACGCATCCGGCCAACAGCGTTATCTCCGGTTAACTTCGCGTCGTGCTAGAGCAAAGGAGCAAATTGCGGCCGAGTTGGATTTTATCGCTTATCTACAACAGGGCGGCATCAACGCTATGCGCCCCGTTGCTTCTGCCGCCGGGCAATTCATCGCCGAGTTGGCCACGGTTGACGATGTGCTGTTTGCTTGCGTGTTTGAAGCAGCGGCGGGCGCGCGGTTTAACTATGATTCCGCCCGTCTCATGAAAGAGCATTTTAGACTGCGCGGACGGACGCTGGGGCGCATGCACGCGCTCGCGCAAACCTATGTCCCGGCCGCCGGTGTGCGCCGGTATGCTTGGGACGAGGACAAACTATTGCTCGGGGTAGAGGCGATTCTGCCTGCTGCCGAGCAGGTCGTATGGCGGGCCTATGATGAGTTGCGCGAACGGCTACGGGCCTATCCCAAAGCTAGCCAGAGATATGGTCTGATCCACGGCGATTTCGGGGAGACGAACTATCGCTTTCAGGATGAGCAACTCAACGTCTTCGATTTTGATGACTGTTGCTATCACTGGTTCGCCTACGATCTCGCCGTCACGATCTACCCGCATGGCTGGCGCAAGGAGGGCTTGCAGCTATTGGATTGGCTGCTCGAAGGCTATACCGAAAATATGCGCGGGGACATAACGTTGGCTGATATAACTACGTTTTGCCATTGGCGGCTGATTTATATGTTTCTTGTCTACGCGCGCAAGTGGGGCTTTGCGCGCTTGTCCGCGCAGCAAGCAAATTGGTTCGCACAGAAGCGCGCAAACATCGCGCGCGGGTATACGTGGGCTGCCTGAACGGCGTGCGCGTTGCGGAGCCGCCGTTAACCACACGCCGAGCGCGACAGGGACTTACAATTCTGCGCCGGACGTGTTATTACCTCCGGCGCGCGAACTGTGCGCGCAGTTAAACTGGGGTGCGACATACGCGCCGTTGAGGGCATAGCTGATGGAGCGGGACGAGGAGACGAGCAGAGGGCGCGGGGCAGGCGGGACGCCGGGCGGCATCGGCCAGTTCCTGTTGGGCTTAGGCATGACCGTGGCCGGCGCGTATCTGTTGACGAGCAACGTCACGGTGACGAGCAGTTGGTGGACAATCTGGGGGCACAGCGCTTTCGGGCTATCGCTCTTGCCGCTCATCATCGGCATCGGACTACTATTCTTCAACGGCCGCTCCATCGCCGGCTGGCTGCTGACGTTCGCCGGCGTGGTCATCATCTTCATCGGCATCATCACGAACCTGCAAATCTTTTTCCAGCAGACCAGCCTCTTCAACACCATCGTGATGCTCGTCTTGCTCGCCGGCGGCATCGGTCTCGTCGCCCGCAGCCTCGCCGCACACCGCTAACACTATCCGGTCTGAGTAGTCCTCATGCGGCACCTGTACGTGCCTTGTCAGCTTCGGGGTTCAGTCTTAAAAGGTACGCAGCGCACATGGAACCGAATCTGGTCACAGACCCAAAGCTCTTGGCTGTGCTGGCAGAACTCAGCCAACGCGAGCCGATCTTCCATCGCCCGGAGTTCAGCACGACGCGCGCCGACTTTGAGCGCATGACGGCAGCCACGTTTTGGGAAGTCGGGGCCTCCGGTCGGCTCTACAGTCGGGAATACGTGTTGGCCGAGTTGGAGAGACGATACGCTAACCCAACTGAAGAGGTCTGGCAGACGCGCGACTTTCATTGCCTTGAACTGGCCGCCGACAACTACCTGCTTACTTATACGCTGATCCAAGGTGCGCGTGTTACACGGCGGTCAACCATCTGGCGACGAACAGCCGAAGGTTGGCAGATCGTGTATCACCAAGGGACTGTCGTCGAAGATTGCTAAATTCAATGTCTTTACTGCGGGCCTAATAGCGGACAAGCGTTGGCGCAGCAGATCGACGACTTCGTCGAAGGCGGGTTACAAGTATGACTTGTAGCGGCGTCTGACCACAGCACGGCGGAACTAGCGTTGCCGCTAAACAGAGAGAGACGGCTAAGGCATTGCTACCTCAGCCGTCTCTAGTTTTATGAGTTGCGCGGAGCAGTTTAGCGTTGCTGCCCGGCCGTCTGCGCGCGGCCCGTGCCGGTCAGTTCGTTGGCCAGTTCGGTTGCGCCGAAGACCTTGCGCATGATTTCGAGCATGCCGCGCGAGTCCACCGAGATGGCGCGGTTGACCGACTCGTCGTAGATGAAGTTGCCGACGAGCGACTGGATGTTGCCGTCGAAGATCAGCCCGACCAACTCGCCCTGCTTGTTCACCGTCGGCGAGCCGCTGTTGCCGCCGATGATGTCGTTCGTCGAGACGAAGTTGAAGGGCGTCTTCAGATCGAGCGCGGTTTTCTTCTCCGTCCAACGCGGCGGCAGGTTATAGGGGAACTCTGATTTGTACTGCGCCGCGCGCTCGTAGAGACCGCTGAGCGTCGTGTACGGCGTGATGCGCTTGCCGTTCTCCGTGTAACCCTTGACCGCACCGTAAGAGAGGCGCAGCGTGAACGTTGCGTCCGGATAAAGCTTCGTGCCTTCGGTCTCGAAGAGCGCGCGGGCGATCTGACCGTAGGCGTTGCGCTCGACGCCGACCAGTTCATCCTCGTAACGCTTACGCACGGCGCGTGCTTCCGGATCGATTGCGCGGGCCAACTCGATCATCGGATCATCCGATGCCGCGATAGCCGCCGCGCCGCCCTTGAAGAGTTGCGCGCGGAAGGCCGCGTCTTTGAGCTTCGTCCCGTCAATCAACTCGGCGGCCCGTTCTGCGGGCGTCTTGCCTTTCAGCACTTGCTGCACGAGCGGATTGTCTTTGCCGTAGGTCTCCTCCATGAAGGTGAGCGAATCGGCGAGTTTCATCTTCTCGAAATCGAGATAAAG
>JBBRYU010000298.1:0-4639 GCA_038237345.1 Pyrinomonadales bacterium | reverse complement strand
GGTTTGTTGCAGGATCAGTTCGGGGTCTTCGGTCTTCTCAATGATGCCGCCGAACAGTGCTTTCAGCGAACGTTTGAAACGGCTATACAGCCCCATCGTCTTTGCTCCTCCGAGCGGCCCGCGCGGCGCAAACTGTGCAGGCGCGAGCGATTTTCGGCGCACGTGCATGACGCGCCTACCCTAGTACGTCAGCCCGCACGGTGCGGTTGCATTTTCAGCGCGACGCCGCTTAGCCGTGAGTATAACAGGGACGCGCGGAACAGGAAAGAAAGTAGGCAGAAAGCAGTGAGCAATAGGCAGATAAGAGCAGATCGGTTGATTCCTTTTCGTTGATAGCTTACGGTTCTTACCGCCTACCGGCTTCTGCCTACTGCTGACTGAATTTTCCGATGTCGCGGCGATAGTGCATGCCGTCCCAGTTGATCAGGCGCGTGGTGTCATAGCAGCGTGCGAGGGCGTGTTCGAGGGTCGCGGCCGTGGCGGTGACGCCGAGCACGCGCCCGCCGTTGGTGCGCCATGAACCATCGGGATCACGGCGCGTGGCGGCATGGAAGAGTTGCACGTCAGGTTGTTGTGCGGCGGCGTCAAGCCCCGTGATCTGCGCGCCGGTCTGAGGTTGTTCGGGATAGCCGTGCGCGGCCAGCACGACACACGCCGAGGCTTCAGTAGACCAAGCGATGCGCGTCGCGCCGAGTTGGCCGCGCGCGACGGCAGCGAAGGTTTCCGCCAAGTCGCTTTGCAACCGCACGAGGATGGCCTGCGCTTCCGGGTCGCCGAAGCGAACGTTGTATTCGAGCACTTGCGGGCCTGTAGGCGTGAGCATCAGACCGATGAAGAGGATGCCGCGAAAGTCGAGGCGGTCGGCGCGTGCGCCCGCGAGCGTCGGCTCGACAATCTCGCGGACGACGCGCTGGAGTGTCTCTTCGTCCAGCACGTCAGGCGCAGTGAGCGCGCCCATGCCGCCGGTGTTCGGGCCCCTATCGCCTTCGCCGAGGCGCTTGTGGTCGCGCGCCGCCGGCATGAGCGCGTAGTCCGTGCCGTCAGTCCACAACAGCAGCGACGCTTCGCGCCCGTGCAAAGTCTCTTCCAACACAACGCGCCGCGCGGCCTCGCGGCCGACGCGCCCCTGCTCCATCATTTCGTTAACAGCCGTCTCCGCTTCGGCGCGTGAGCGCGCGACCACGACGCCTTTGCCCGCCGCGAGTCCATCGGCCTTGACGACGACCGGCGCGGACGTGTCGCCGAACTCGCCGCGCCGCAAAATATCGCGTGCCGCTTGCGCGCTCTCAGCCACGCGGAAGCGCGCGGTCGGGATGCGATGCCGCGCCATGAACTCTTTGGCGAAAACTTTACTCGCTTCAAGCCGTGCAGCCGCTGCGCACGGGCCGGCGACGACGAGGCCGCGCGCCGCGAACTCGTCCACCAATCCGGCCGCAAGCGGCGCTTCGCTGCCGACCACGGTCAGATCGATTCGCTCGGCTTCAGCAAAATTTGCCAGCGCGGCGATGTCCGTCGCTTTGAGGGGCACGCATTGCGCGACTTGCGCGATGCCATCGTTGCCGGGCGCACAGAATAGTTGCGGCGGCAGCTGTGCGGTCTGCCGCAAGGCCCAGCAGAGCGCGTGCTCGCGCCCGCCAGAGCCGATGACAAGAATTTTCATGGTGTGTCCTGTTCAGCTTGCACGTGGCCAAGTTGCGTGTCGCTTGAGCGGCGGATGCTGGCATGCGCGGAAAATCCCTGTCAAGCGTTGCGCCCCTCCCGCAATCCCTTGACACAGTTTCGTGATAGTTATACTTTGCACGGTCGAATGGCGGCCGAGTTCGCGGGCTATCTACCTGCCAGCCAGCCGCGCGGCATGACGTAGGTTATCCTCGCCCGACCCATATGCGTTAATCAGTCCTCTCACGGGCGCGCGCCGATTAGGTAGCCGCCTGCAAGAGCCGACGAGTTAGGGGAAACGAGCATGTCACAAGCAACAGCAACGAGCAGAACCAACGGAGAGTGGGAGCGACCGGACGTGGAGTTCGAAGATCGCGCGATTCGCTGTATAGACTGCAGCGAAGAGTTCAACTGGACGGGCGGCGAGCAACTCTTCTTTCATGACAAGGGCTTGAAGAACGAGCCGAAGCGTTGCAAGCCGTGCAAGCAGGCCAAGAACGAACGTTTGGCGGCGATCTCGGCGGCGCAAGCGGCCGGCGTGCGCCAACGCATCGAAGTCTCAGTCAACTGCGCACAGTGCGGGCAGCAGACCACCGTCCCGTTCTACCCCTCGCAGGGTCGCCCCGTCTTTTGCCGTTCTTGCTTCCTCGCCGGTCGCGGCCCGGAAGAGCAGCCACACTAGACTGCCGCCCCCGCATAGGCGGCCGTTATTCCGACCAGCACCTCGCCCGCTCCCGGGCCGGCGTGAACGCGCGCCGGCTAATCCGCTCTGCGTCTGTTTGTCTACTATTCTCTGCTTTAACGTTCAAGGTGATAGGGCACGCTGGTCACAATGATGCCCTTCTTGAACAAGAGCGAGCCTTTGAGTAGTAGCGAACTCTGATTGTGCAACAGGTGCTGCCACCAACGCGCGGGCACGAACTCCGGCAAGACAATCGTTAGCACCTCGCCCTCGCCCTGCTGCCTGAGCCGATTGATGTAGCGCATCAATGGGCGCACCAGCGAGCGATAAGGCGACGCCAGCACCACCAGGTTTACGCCCGTGCCCCATTGCTCCCACTTCTCGCGCAACTTCTGCGTCGCCGATTCATCAATGTTCACGTAGACGGCCGTTACCCTGTCGGGCGCAATCGCTTTCGCGTATTCAAGCGCCGCGATCACGCCGCGATGCACGCCGGAGATCGGCACGATGACCGTGTTCCTGAGCGGGCGCAACTCCGTCAGCCCTTCGGTTGAAAGCTGTCGCGCCACCATCACATAATGCTTGTGAATAGAGCGGAACAACAGGACGAGGAGCGGAATGACGACCACCACGATCCACGCGCCGTGGATAAATTTCGTCAGGATGAAGACGCAGAGCACGACGAAGGTGGCGATGGCCCCGAGCGCGTTGATGACGATTGACTTCTTCCAGTTCACCGCTGCCGTAACCTCGTCGGTCACGAAAGCGGCGCGTTGCTCTGCCGCCACCGCAAGCGCGGCATCGGGCAGCGGCCGCACACTCTCGTGCGCGCCGTGCGCCGGCGACGGGACAACGATGCTACCCGACTGCGGCGCGACAGCTTCTGCCCGGGGCGGCGCGTGCGTCGCCTTGCGCTCCTTCAGCCAATGTCTAACCATGCCGGACTGCGAGAGCGTGAAGGAGAGGAAGACGCCGACGGCGTAGAGCGGGATCAGCCGGCTCGTGTCGCCGCGGAAGACGATAACGAGCAGCGCGGAGAAGGCCGCGAGGATGATAACGCCGTTGGAGAACACCAGCCGGTCGCCGCGATTGGCGAACTGACGCGGCAGAAAGCGGTCGCGCGCGAGTAAGCTTGAGAGGCGCGGGAAGTCGGCGAATGAAGTATTGGCGGCGAGCACGAGGATCGCGGCCGTCGTGCCCTGCACCACGTAGTAAAACCAGCCCATCGGCCCGGTGAACATGATGCGCGCAAATTGCGAGATGACGGTCTCGTTGGCGTGCGGCTGCACGCCGTAGAGCCACGCCATCACGCTCGTGCCGAGAAACATCACGGTCAGCAACACGGCCATCACGACGAGCGTGGTCGAAGCGTTCTTCGCTTCGGGCGGCTTGAACGCGGGCACGCCGTTCGAGATCGCTTCGATGCCGGTCAGCGCGGCGCAACCGTTCGAGAACGCGCCGAGCAACAGAAAGAGCGTCAACGGCTGCACGTGATAACCTTCCGCGAGTTTCAGTTCCTCCACGTGGACGGGGGCTGCCCCGCCGAAGAACTGATAGCGGATTAATCCGTACCCGATCATGAACAGGAACGAGACGACGAAGGCGTAGGTCGGGAAAGCGAACAGCGCGCCCGATTCGCGCACGCCGCGCAGATTCATCACCGCGATGAAGGCGATAAAAAACAGGCACAACGCGATCTTGTGATCATCAAGCCAGGCGAAGCGTGTGCCCTGCGCGGCCGAAGTGAGCGCCGCCACACCCGCCGAGATCGAGACCGAGACCGTCAACACATAATCAACCAACAGCGCCGCGCCCGCGACAAGCCCCGCGTTCGTGCCCAAGTTTTCTTTCGCCACGATATATGCGCCGCCGCCCGACGGGTAAGCGTGGATCGTCTGCCGGTAGCTGAT
Source organism: Pyrinomonadales bacterium (assembly GCA_038237345.1). GTDB lineage: Bacteria > Acidobacteriota > Blastocatellia > Pyrinomonadales > Pyrinomonadaceae > QHXQ01. The sequence continues at coordinate 388 of JBBRYU010000298.1, read as the reverse complement.
CGCGACGATGACCAACAGCGTGGCGATGCCGAGCGAGATCGGCACGACGTAGTGGAACGGATTGCCCGTGTGATAAAAGGCCGCGGCCACGGCCAACACCAAGAGTATTTCTTCTGTCGCGTACGCGGTGGATGAGAGCGCGTCGGAAGAAAAGACCGCGAGCGCGGTCTTCTTTGGCAGTCGTTCATGGTCTGCCTGCTCGCTGCGTTTCGCTCGCCCGACAAGCAGACGCTTGATCAATGTGGCCAAGATTGCTTACTCCTTCTCTGTGTGCCGCGCGCACAAAAAAAAGGGCGCGGAGCAGCATCGTGCTCCGCGCCCTTTAATAAATCGGTCGCGACGTTGCCCTTCCCTTAAAGCCTACGAGGTTAGCTGTCGGGCTTGGACT
>JBBRYU010000297.1:0-4698 GCA_038237345.1 Pyrinomonadales bacterium | reverse complement strand
TGGCAAGCCGTCGCGGCGCGATTTCCTCGCCGCGTCGACGATCGGTCTCGTCGGATTTGCGTGTGCTCCGAAAAATCTTGCTGCCCGCGACGAAATGGAATTGGACTGAAACGGCATCCGGATACCGTTTTTCCGCGTAAGCTTTCGCCAGCTTTTTCTGGAGTTCCAAATCGCCAACGGCCTTATCGTAAACATCAATGAACTTCTGCACCGCTTTCGTATACGTATCGTTGCAGGCAGTGCCGTACTTTTGGATGTACGTCCCGGCGACTTCACGGGCGTGCTTTTGCGCGGCAGCGTCGCCCTTCTTGCTGTTGTAATAATCTGTGTACAGGTCAGTGCGCGCTTGCTCTTCGCAGATGCTCTGTGCAGCAGGTGCGGCGGGTGCGGCTTGCGCGAACGCGGGCAGCGTGAACGCCGTGGCGAGCGCAGCCAGACTGAGGAGTCGAATCATCGTCTTCATTGTGGGTCTTCCCTCCAAGCGATCTTTGTCGGCTAAAAATTTTGGGGGTGCGCGTCGGCCATCCCGTTTCGCGTGTCTCTCAGATGCGCTGGTGGAGCGCGTAGTTGCCGCTCATCTAGCGAGCAACGAACCGTTTGAACTCGTTACCACCGGGGGAGTGACCACGCATTGGCTGGCGGCTTTTTTCGGGTGCTGCGACGACGCGATGCGCCCGTGATACTGCAACAGGCGACCGAAGAGTGTCAAGCGGGCAAGCACCGTGGGCGCACGTCGTATGCCACACACCTTTGACCGGCATAAGGACACCGCGCCGCGTGCTTTTGTTCCTGTGAACAAGGCACGCGGCGCGTGTGGCGCTTGCGTTGTAAGCGGACTACAACTTTATTGCGGTTCGTTCGGATGCACGCGACGCGGACGCGAGTCGCTGCCGGGCGGCGGCGTCTTGGCGGGCATCTGTGCGGGCTTCGCCGCAGGCTGCGGCGCGATGCTCGCGGGCTTCACGTTTGTGCCTGTCGGACTTGGCTGCACGGCGCGTAGCGTAGGCTGGACGTGGTTGCCCGTCGCGCCGTTCGTAGTATCATCCGGCGGCGCGGCTATGCCGGCCGCTTCGCTGGCGGCGGCGGCGTTCTCTTCCGCCTCTTCTTCATTGACGGCGATGGCCGTCGCGGCATCGAGCCGTGGGCGCGGCGCGAGGATGTCCGGCGTCAGCGTGTACTGCGGCTTGTTGCCGCGCTTGCCAAAGCGATAAGCCAGCGTCTTATAGATTTGCCCGGCGATCCAGACCGTGGCGTGCTGGCGCGCGTCCGGGCCGCGCCCGACGACGGCAATGGCGAGCTGCGGGTCTTCGACCGGCGCATAAGAGGTGAACAGCCCGACCCAGCCGTTCTGCTGTATGCACGTGCCGGTCTTGCCCGCGATGGTCTCGCTCGCATCGAAGGCGCGCTTGCCCGTGCCATAGGCGACCGCTCCGACCATGCCCGGCAGCATGCGCCGCATATACTCTTGCGGGATATTCAACTGCCGCCGCACTTCCGGCTTGAAATGCACGTTCTCTTCGGGCGTGCGCGGCAGGTGCGGCGTGAGCAGCGTGCCACCGTTGGCAAAGACCGAAGCAATGGCGGCCAGTTGCACGGGCGTAACCTCGAAGTCGTCGCCGTGCGAACCCATGGGGTTGACCGCGTAGCCCTGTTTGAAGAGCGGCACACGCCCCGCGTACTCGTTCGCGTGGTTGATGCCGCTACGCTCGCCGAGACCCAGTTGCCGCGCATAACTGACCATGCGCTCAAAGCCGACGCGCCCACTGACGTTTTGGAAGTAACCGTTGTTCGAGAACGCGAGCGCTTCCGTCAGGTCGAGCCGGTTGCTGCTCACGGAGACGAGCGCCGCCTCCTGTAACGGATCGATCACGCGCTCGCTCAAACCTGCGAATCCTGTGACGAGTTTGATCGTCGAGCAAGGCTTGAAGCCCCGCCGCACCGCCCACTCCTGATTGACGATGGAATAGATACGCCCGCTCTTCGGGTTCATTACGACGACCGAGGCGATGTGGTTGCCAAGCGCGTTGACAGCCGCGCGGCGCACCTCCAAATCTTCACCCGTCGTATCGTCGCGCCCAATGTTTGCCGCCACCTCGTCGCGGAGCGCTTGCTCGGCGGCGCGTGCGCGTGCAATGGCCGCGAGCCGGGCCAACTCTGCGCGCCGACGCGCTTCGGCCGCGAGCCGCGCTTGCAATAAACGTTCACGCCGCGACATGCGCCGTCCGCCACCGCTCCTCGCGCTACGCGCATCGGCACGCTCTGCGCGCTCGCGCTGGCGTCGCTCGGCGCGTGTCTCGTGCGCGGGAGCTTTCGTCCGCGCCGTCTTGTCGCGCCCCTTGGCGGCGCGCTCGGTGCGTCCGCCTCGCTTCTGCGCGCTGGCAGACTTAGTCTTAGCAGATTTAGCCGTGGCGGCCGGCTTACCTTTACGGCCGCGTGCGTTGGTTGTGATAGTTGTCAGGCTGAGACAAAGGGCGAGCAGGAGCAGGGTCGGGGCGGTTCGGGTTCGCGTCATCAGTTGACCTTTCTATAAAGCTAAGGGGAATAAGCGGCGTGCGGCTGACGACTGAGCGCACGCTGGCTATCCGGACTCAAAACTCAAGTGGTGTTGTAGTTCCGGCCAGAGACATGCGCCGCGCAAGCCGCGCGCAAACGAAAAAGCTTAGGGCTGTAAGTCGGCGGCAAGCTAGACATCAGCTTCTCCCTGACTCAAATGATACGAACCTAACATTCCGTTCTGGCTAGAATAGGAGAGACAAAGCCCCCGTGGTCTCCGGGGGGTTTGCGCAGGAGACGTTTGCGACTATAACATCTGAACTCGCCGACGGCAATAATTAACTTTAACTGCCAACCAGCGCGGCGTTGAGCGCTTTCGACTTAACGCGCCGCGCTCTTACTACGAACTTTACGCGATGCAGGTGTTCAATCATTTCAACAGTTTTCGCGTCCGGCTGCTGCTGGTGCTGGCGCTCCTGCTCATCACCACGCTCGGCGTCCAGTTCATTTTGAATCGGCGCGCCGAGCAGAGGGTTGCCCGCAGAATTGCCGAGCAGGAGCAGGCGCTCGCCGCCGGCATCTCGCTCGCCGTGCAAAGTTTCTCCTCGACCGAGCGGCTGAAAGACCTTGATAAGAACGGCCAGTTTTTGCAACGCGAGAAGCAGGCTGGGCGCATTACGAATGTGCTGATCGTGCGCGACGATGGCGACGTGCCCGGCGGCGGGGTTGATCCGGAGGACATTATTGACGACAGTCTCGACCCCGCCTACAACCCGGAGCGGCTTGACGACGGCACTGACCGTTATATGAAGTTGGCGCAAGTGCCGCTACCGCGCATCGTCAATGCGGTACAGGCGAATCTTAGTAAGCCCATCGCCGGCGAACAGGTGGCCTTCACCATCCCGGCGCAAACCGACAAGGGACGTTACAACATCATCATCGTGCTCGGCTCAGCCCATATGCGCGACCGCGACGCGCTCTGGCAATCGGCCCGCACGCTCCTGCCTACGCTCTCCGTCCTCCTCGTCGCCACGCTGCTCACGATCTTTCTTGTGTGGCGCTTCACTCGGCCGATTCAAGACTTGTCGAGCGCCGCGCGCCGCGTCGCAGCCGGCGACTTCAACTTCCGCGTGCCCGCCGCCCGCCGCTCCGACGAGATGGGCGCGCTGGCCCGCGTCTTCAACGAAATGATCGCGCGTTTGGGGCGCATGCGTGAATTGGAAGGGCAACTGCATCAGGCGGAACGCTCGGCCGTCGTCGGCCGGCTCGCTTCGGCCATCGCGCACGAGGTGCGCAACCCGCTCAACTACATCAATCTCACACTCGATCATCTGCGCACCGCGCTTGCGCCCGCCGACCCCGAACGCCGCGCGGTCGTTGATCGCCTGACCGATCAACTCAAGGTAGAAGTGCAACGCATCAACGTGCGCATCTCCGAGTTTTTAAGTTACTCCCGGCCGGCGCGCCTCGATCCGCGCCCGCTCGATCTCCACACCGCAGTCAACGATGCGTTGCGGCTGGTCGAGCAGCAGGCGGCCGAGAGCCACATCGAGACGCGCGTCGAAGCGCAGGGCGACCTCCCCATGGTGCATGGCGATGCCGAATCTTTACGTTCCCTCTTCACAAACCTTATCATTAACGGCGTGCAGGCAATGGAAGGCAATGGCACGGGCGGCCGCTTGACGGTCACGCTGGCCCAAGATGAACCGGGCCGCGTCCGCATAGACATCGCGGACACCGGGCGCGGCATCGCGCCCGAAGACATCTCGCAGGTCTTCGAGCCGTACTACTCGACCAAAGAGACGGGCACGGGTCTCGGTCTCGCCATCGCCAAGAAGGCCGTGGACGATCATGGCGGCACGATCACCATTCACAGCAAACAAGGCACAGGCACGACATTTACGATCACACTACCAACGGAAGAAAGGTCAGAGGTCAAGGTTAGCGATCAGTAAAGAAGAGCATTTTTAACTGCCCTCTAACCGCTGACCTCTAACCGCTGAGGTTTCGCATGGCTCGCAAAAACATACTCGTAGTGGACGACGAAAAGTCGCAACGGGAAATCCTGGAGATGATCTTGTCGGGTGAAGGTTACGAGGTGACGCCCGCCGCGTCGGGCGAGGCCGCGCTGCGGCTCGCGCGCGAGAAGCGCTTCGATCTGGCGCTGACCGATTTCAAGATGACCGGCATGGACGGCATCGAGTT
>JBBRYU010000296.1:0-4752 GCA_038237345.1 Pyrinomonadales bacterium | reverse complement strand
CCCATTGAGTGCCCAAAGATACTGCGAACAGTGCAGACAATGCACACAATGCAAAGTGGCGGGATGCAAAAAGTCCAATAAAAACGGGAAGTCCGCAATTTACGCGGACTTCCCGTTTAGTATTTGGCTCCGCAGGTAAGACTCGAACTTACAACCCTCCGGTTAACAGCCGGATGCTCTGCCATTGAGCTACTGCGGAATATGGATACAGGCGTGAGCTTGGCTGGCTCAGCGCGGAAAATTTTTATAACAGACGGCTTGCGCGAGCGTCAAGCGAGGGCGCGGGGCGAGCATGGCAACTACGGCACGCCGGTTCAGTGGTCAGGATGTGAGCCTGACGGCGGCCGGCGGTGCGCGACCGCTGCTTGCACGCAAGCGCGAAGTGCGCGATTATCTGTCGCCGCAATTACATATCTATTCAGACGAGAGCAGCTGGCAGCGTGGCCGAGAAAGGCGTAGGAATATGAATCGTCGGATTACCTCTTGGTATAGCCATAACCTGGAGATGGAGATGCCGCTCGTGGCCTATGGGCATGCCGGCTACCCGCTGCTGATGTTCCCGACCGCGGCGGCGGACTTTCTGGAGTACGAACGCTTCCACCTGATCGGCGCGATCAAACATCACATCGAAGCCGGGCACGTGCGCGCCTACTCGATCAACAGCGTGAACCGGCAAGCTCTCTTGAATGAACAGGCGCATCCGGCGTACAAGGCCGAGATGCTCGCGCGCTATGACCGCTACATTACGGATGAGGTGCTGCCGCTCATACGCAACGATGGGGACGATCAACGGGTGCGCCCGCTCACGACCGGCGCGAGTCTCGGTGCGTTTCTCTCCGCCAATACTTACTTCAAACATCCTGATCTGCTGCGCGGCACAATCGCAATGAGCGGCAGTTATGACGTGCGCCAATATTTCAATGGCTATCACGACGAGAACGTCTATTTCAACAACCCGCTCTCGTATCTGCCGAACTTAAACGACGACTATTATCTGCCGCGCCTGCGCCAAGCCGACGCTATCTACATTCTCACCGGTCAGGGCAGCTACGAAGCGCCGGAGCGTAGCCGCGATCTCTCGAGCGCGCTGCACGCGAAAGGCATCCCGCACACGCTCGACATGTGGGGCTACGACGTGGATCACGACTGGCCGTGGTGGCGCAAGATGCTCGACCATTACTGCGGCAAACTGTTCTGGTGAAGAAGTAGGCAGTAGGCAGTTAAAAAGGGCCGTTGATTGAACGCGCTTCATCAGATGATGAGCGCCGCATCAATCAACGGCCCTCTGCTTGTCCTCAACTGCCTACCGCCTACTGCTTACTGGTTCGGCGGCGGCGGCTCGTCCGTGCCTTTCTTGCCTTTCTTCTTGGCCGGCTCAACCTCGCGCGGGCGCGTGGCTGGCGGGGCGGGGGGGATTATTTGCAGTGGGGGCGGCGGCCCGTCGGTCTCTACGCGCGGCACGACGACTTCGCGGCGCAGCGCAGTTCCGTCGTCTGTGCCTCCGCCGGCGGCGGGTGGCAGTGTGATCTGTTCGAGGTGCGTGTCGGAGAGTGAAGTGTTTGTGTCACCCGCATCGCCTCTGGTCGCGCGAATCTGAGCCATCTCGGCGGCGCGCTCTTCGCTCAGTTCGCGTTGCCGTTGCTGTTGCAGTTCCTTGATGTCTTCGGGCATCGAAGGCGACTTCTCGAACGTCTCCTTCGGCTTATCCTTAAGCAAATCTTTCATGAACTCGGACCAGATGGGCAGCGCGCCATGCCCGCCCGTCATATCGTTGCCCAAGTTTCTCTTGCGGTCGGGGTAGCCGAGCCAGACGCCTGTAGCGTAGGTCGGCGTGTAGCCGATGAACCATACGTCTGTGTGATCGTTGACCGTGCCGGTCTTGCCCGCGACCTGCTGACCCGGCAGCCGCGCAGCGTTGGCCGTCCCCCCTGCCATCTCCACGGGGCCGCGCATCAATTCGACCATTGTCAGCGCCACATACTGGCTCATCACTTTGTAGGTCGTCTTCTCCCACTCTTCGAGTGGTGCGCCGTCGCGGTCGAGCACACGCCGGATCAGGTGCGGCTCGACGCGTATGCCTTTGTTCGGGAACGACGAATAGGCCGAGACCATTTCTTTCAGCGGCACTTCGGTCGCGCCGAGCGCGGATGGCAGATAAGGAGCCATCGGCATGGTGATGCCGAAGCGGCGCACCATCTGCGCGCCGGTCTGTATGCCGACCATGTCCAGCAAGTGTACGGCCGGGATGTTCAAAGACTTGGCGAGCGCGATCTTCATCGGTACGTCGCCGCAACTGGTCGCGCCGTCGTAGTTGTGTGGAATCCAATCGCCGCGTTTGATCTGTGCGCCGCTGACGATGGAGTCGGGCGTCATGCCCCACTCGACCGCCGCCGTGTAGACGAACGGCTTGAAGCACGAACCGGTCTGGCGATAGGCCTGCGTCGCGTTGTCGAATTTGTTCGTGTAGAAATTGTAGCCGCCGATCATCGCCACCACTTCGCCGGACTTCGCGTTCAAGCTATAGAGCGCGCCTTGTATGTCGGGCGTCTGCGCCAGCTCAACTTGCAGGCGACGTGCGTCCTTGTCCACTGCTCTGAGCTTGAACTCGGCGATCAGCCCCGGCTTAAACTCGTCGCGCGGTTGGCGGCCCGACCAGCCCATGTCTTTGGCCGTCACGGTCGCAGTGTAGTTACCGAAACGCGCGGTCGCCTCGTTCTTCGCGCGATCAACGTTCGTGACAAGACCGCGCATCCACGTGTCGGCTTCATAGTTGTTGCCATACCACTCCGGCAACACGGCGGCCGCGAGTTGTTGCGGCGTGACTGGCTTAGTTTGATCGTCGTTGACGTAATCGTAGTCGGAGCGCCAGCCGCGATGCCCGCGATCATAGACGCGCAGACCTGTGCGCACGGCATCATAAGCCTTCTTCTGCGCCGCCGGATTGATCGTCGAATAGACCGCAAGGCCGCCGAAGGCAACGCGCGTCGTGTACTTATCTTCGATGTACTGTCTGATCTCTTCCACCGGATACTCGAACCAAGCGTGCGAAGCCGACGGCGGCGGATAGTAGGCCGTGTCCGCGAGTTTGACCGGCTTCTGCTTCGCGGCGTCCGCTTCCATCTGCGTGATGAAGCCGTTTTTGGCCATGAGTTCCAACACGAGATCGCGCCGTTCGCGCGAGCGTTCCGGGTTGACGGTGGGCGAATACTGCGAGGTTGAGCGCGGGATGCCCGCTAAGAGCGCCGCTTCGTCGAGCGACAGGTCTTTGGCCTGCTTGCCGAAATAAGTCTCCGCTGCGGCCTCGAAGCCGAAGGCCCGCGCCCCGAGAAAGACGTGGTTGAAGTACATCTCCATGATCTGATTCTTCGTGTAGAAGCGTTCGATCTGAATCGCGATCAACCATTCGTTGGCTTTGCGCGTCAGTGTCTGCTCGCGCGTGAGGAAGAGATTCTTGGCGAGTTGCTGCGTCAAGGTCGAGCCGCCTTCGCGCCGGTCGGCCGTGATGTTTTTCCAGACCGCGCCGACGATGCGGATCGGGTCGATGCCGACATGGTCGTAGAAGCGTGCATCCTCAACAGCGAGGATCGCGTTCTTTAAATTGGCCGGAATCTCGTCGTACTTGAGCGGGATGCGCCGCTCCAACGCGAACTCGCCGATCACGGTCTGGCCGTCGTCGGCATAGACGCGCGTCACCTGACTCGGCCGGTACGTCGCCAGCGACGCGACCTCGCCCGCCGCCTTCGAGTAGTTCAACTCGTAGGCCAAGACGATGCCGGTCAGCCCGCCCGCCGCGAGCGCGAGCATTAGGACGGCAGGCAGCCAGAAGCGGCGCAGGGCGGAGCGACGAGGCGCAACGGATGCGCGTACCGAATCTTTAGACGAGCGAAGATTCTTAGCTGACATAAATGACTATCCTCATTCCACTACTGACGTTTGGCTCGAATGAATCCTGAACCTCTTCCCTCTATTCAGGAGAATAATTGTTTCTGCTGATGTGTCATCACCCGCATGGAATATAAGGTCTGCTATGCCATCCTTGTTAACATCACACGGCACGACTGCATACGCCCAATAACGCGCCATTTCTGTGCCATATTTATACCGGAAAAACGAGTAGAGTACGCGGCCCTTGCTGGTTTTAAGGTTGAAGCTAATCCAGTAAATCTCTTGCGCTTGCGACGTGGCATTGACGGACGCCCCATGTCTGACCCGTACAGTATAGATTCGCGGCGTAATAGTGTCAGGCTGTCCGTCGCCGTCTATATCTATGCTAATAGAACTGTGATCATTGAACGACCGCCTATCGCGATCTTCAATTCTCTGACAATCCGAAGCGGGTATAAGACTCAGCAATGAACACACGAATATCAGATGTGCGAACATATTAGATACCAAACCCGCTCAGCACGCGATTGTAGATGCAATAACTAGCCTTCGACCATTGCCTAAGAGGAAAGACCAACGGGCACGAATTATAACGTATGCGCAACAGGCGCGCGAAACGTCCACGCCACAGCCGGCGTGTGTGGCTACCAACGGTCGCGCGGCACAGGACATCAAAAGCAGTAACGAGTGACAAGTGACGAGTGACGAGTGACGGGATAAAACTTGGGTAGTGGGCTATTTTCAATGTTGAACAAAAACGATTAGTAGTGCAAACCGATCCCCTCTGTGCTAGGCTTTCATCATGCCTACGCGCCCAAGCAAACTACCACGCGACGTTAATCAACGTGCCAAGTATATCCTAGACGT
>JBBRYU010000295.1:0-4763 GCA_038237345.1 Pyrinomonadales bacterium | reverse complement strand
GCAACAGTTGGAAGCGTTTGTCTCCGATGGCGACGAGGTCGAAGCTGGCAAGGTCATCGCGCGCACGAGCGGTTTCGCCGACGTGTTGCTCGCGGGCGAACGCGTTGCGCTCAATTTGTTGCAACGGCTCTCAGGCATCGCGACCTTGACGCGGCAGTTCGTCCATGCGGTCGAGGGCACGAACGCGGAGATCGTGGACACACGCAAGACGACGCCGGGTCTGCGCATGTTGGAGAAGTACGCGGTGCAGGCGGGCGGCGCGCGTAATCATCGGTTCGGGTTGGATGACGGTGTGCTAATTAAAGACAACCACATCGCGCTCGCGGGCGGCGTGGGCGCGGCCGTGGAGCGCGCCAAGCGCACGGTCGGGCATTTGCACAAGATTGAAGTTGAAGTCTCGACCGAGCGCGACCTGCGCGAGGCGATCACGAGCGGCGCGGACATCTTATTGCTCGATAATCTTGCGCCCGCAGAGACGCGCACGCTGGTCGAGCTTGCGCGCTCGCTCTCCGCGCACGTCTTACTTGAGTCGTCCGGCGGCATCATGTTAGAGAATGTGCGCGCCTATGCCGAAGCCGGCGTTGATCTCATCAGCATCGGCGCGCTGACGCATTCGGCCCGTGCGTTGGACATCAGTTTTAAGCTGCAACCGGGCGGTTAAGCTTGGAACTTCGGCGCGTGCTGCGGCGTGAAAGTTCTGAAGGTTTTAGGAGGTCTTATCATGCGTGCTTGGCTGAACGGCAAAACGTTCGCGTTGGCGGCGGCGCTGCTGGCGCTCGTCGCCCTGTCTGGCTCTGATGTTCAGTCGCAACAGCGGCGCACGTCGCGGCGCGTGACGCATCCTGTGCGCCCGCGGCCTGCACAGCAGCCCGCGCCTACGCTTGCGCCGGAGAGCACAGACCCGACGCTCATCTCGATTGCCGACGAACAGTCCGTGCCGGCCACGAAGCGGCCCGCGCCCAAGCCGCCGCTGAGTGCGGAGCAACAGGAGCGCGAGCAGCGGATCGAACGGCTGGCCGCCGATTTCGCGCGGATGAACAAGAAGCTCGATACCATCGAGAAACAGCGGCAGGGCGACTTGCTGCAAGAGCGTTTGACGCGCGCCGAGCAACGCGCCGAAGCTTTGCGCACACAGTTGAGCCAGACGTTGGAGAAGCAATCCGACCTGCAAGCGCGGGCCGATCAGATCGAGTACAACCTGCGCCCTGAGAGCATCGAACTGCGCGCCGCCACCGTTCCCAGTCTGCATGCCGACGATGTGCGCACGCAGATTCGCCAGAACCTTGAGAGCGAGAAGAAGCGCGTGCGCACACAACTCGACGTGCTCGACTCGACGCGCTCGCACCTCGAAGCATCCATCATCAGCGCCGACGAAGAGGCCGACCGCTTGCGTAAACGTCTGCACGAGTTAATTGAGAAGGACGCAGCCGGCGCAAATGACAACGAGCCGTCCACGCCGCCGCCTGCCCCGTCGCCATCTGCGCCGCCGCCCGCGCGTTAAACTAAACGTCGCGATGCTGGCCCGTGCAGCATTCGTTACAGACATGGGCACGCTCTCACAAGTCGAACTCTATCGCTTGGTCGCGGCGGCGCAAGAGCGCGGCGAGCGCGTCGTCGTGGCTACGGTCGCGCACACGCGCGGCTCAACCCCGCAGCGGCGCGGCGCGAAGATGCTCTTCTTCGCCGGTGGCGACGTGGCGGGCACGGTCGGTGGCGGCTGCATCGAGGCCGAAGTCTGGGCCGAAGCGCGCGCGGCACTGCGCACGGGCGCGCCCGCGCTGCACAAGTTCAGCCTCACCGCCGACGAGGCCAGCGAAGAGGGCATGGTCTGCGGCGGCACGATGGAGATTTTTATAGACGTGTGGGACAGCGCGCAAGGCGGTGACAAGTAACGAGTGACGAGTGACTCGCAATGATGTTAGTCTCTGCTCGTTTCTTGCCCCTTGTCCCTGCGCCAGGAGATTCATATGCCCGCATCATTCGTCGAAGAGTACAAGACGAAGCACCGGCATCCGTTGAACCGGCTGACGCACAGCTTTGGCATTCCCATGATCATGCTGGCGCTGCCGGTCGTCTTCTTCAGTTGGCGTTGGGCGTTGGCGCTGTTCGTCGTGGGCTGGATTTTGCAGTTCGTCGGGCACGCGATTGAGGGCAATCAGCCGGCGTTCTTCCGCAATCCCGTCTACCTGCTCGTCGGCCCGTTCTGGCTCGCGCGGCGTGCGCTGGCGGCAGTCGGGATAGGTAGGGTTGCGACGACCACCGCGCACACCAAGCACACGCCCTGAACGGATGAAGCACGCGGGCGATCACACACACACAACGCAACAGATCATCGCTGCCGTAGCGCGCGTGCTGGATGCGGGTGTGGTCGCCGCACTGGCCACAGTCGTGGCCGCGCCGCACGGTGTCGGCACAAAAATCTTGATCGAGCAGACGGGCACGCGCACAGGCACGACGGGCGACCCCGCGCTCGACGAAGCAGTAGCTGCGCACGCTGCCGCCTTCCTTAACTCACGCGCCGAAGCACAGACGTTCCACGTGGCAGAGTTCGCGTCTGCGCCGGCCGCAGAATGGGCCGGCGCGCGCTTGCTGTTCGAGCGCATCGAGCCGGAGCCGCATGTCGTCGTCTGCGGCGCGGGCCACGTCGGCGGGGCGCTCGCGCGGCTGGCACACGCAGTCGGCTATCGCGTCACGCTCGTGGACGACCGCGCCGATTTCGTCACGCGCGCACGCTTTCCCGCAGCAGAGATCAAGTTGGTTGCGGCGCACGCAGATTGGGCGAGTGCGTTGCGTGCTGTGGTGGGCACGGGACGCGGCGTGTACGTCGCGGTCGTGACGCGCGGGCACAACGAGGACGAGGAGTGCCTGCGCGCGGTGCTGGCAGCACGGCCCGATTACGTCGGCATGATCGGGAGTAAGCGGCGCACGAACATCGTGCTGGCGCGTTTGCGCGAGACCGGCGTGGCCACTGAAGTTTTAAGCGAAGTGCGCGCCCCCGTCGGTTTGGACATCGGCGCGGTTGCGCCGGAAGAGGTGGCGCTTGCGATTCTCGCGGAGATCGTCGCGGCGCGGCGCGGCGGCACGGGCGCGCCCCTCTCCGCGTGGAGACGCTCGTGACGCAATCAATCGCGCGGCGACTTGGAGCCGCGCGACAAAACTTTATCATCCGTTCGTGCCGTTTCGTGTGTATCATCTCTCGCTGCGCGGCATTTCACATTTGACGTATGGCGATAGAGGTTGAACCGACAGAGCAGCCGGCCGCAACGGCCGCGCGCACCACGACGGGGCGCGGCGGGATGTTTCGTGCGCTCGGACACCGCAACTTCCGTCTCTTCTGGACGGGTGCGTTTCTCTCGAACGTGGGCACGTGGATGCAGTCGGTCGCGCAGGCGTGGCTCGTCTACCAGTTGACCGACTCGCCCTTCTGGCTCGGCTTCGACGCCTTCTTAGCGACCGCGCCCGGGCTCGTGCTGACGCTCTTGGGCGGCGTCTTTGCCGACCTGGTTGATCGCAAACGCCTGCTCATCTTCACGCAGGTCGGCGCAGGTGTCATTGCGCTCACGTTGGCAACGTTGCAAGCGACGCACGTCCTGCATTGGTGGATGATTTTGTGCGCGTCGTTTCTGACGGGCTGTTGCATGTCGCTGGCCGCGCCGTCGTATCAGGCGATCACGATTGATCTGGTCGGGCGCGAAGATTTGGCGAACGCCATCGCGCTCAACTCGACGCAGTTCCAACTCTCGCGCGTCATCGGGCCCGTACTGGCGGGGCCGGCACTTGCTTACTTCGGCGCAGCCGGTTGCTTCTACGCCAACGGCTTCTCGTTCGCCGCTGTCGTCGTCGCGCTCGCCATGGTGCATCTGCCGCCCGCCGTCAAGAGTGGCAAGGCGGAATCATTCTGGCGCGATCTGGTCGCGGGCGTGCGCTACGTGCGCCAGCGGCCGCGCATTTTCATGCTGCTCGCGATCTCCGCGTGCGTGAGTCTGTTCGGCGCACCGTACTTCTCGCTGCTGCCGGTCTTCGCGCGCGATGTGTTAAAGCTCGGCGAAGTGGGCCTGTCGATCCTCGGCGGCATGGCCGGCGCGGGCGCGTTCTGCGGCGCGCTGATGATCACTTTTCTGGGTAACTTCCAGCATAAGGGTTGGTTTGTGCTGGGCGGCGCGTGGCTGTTCGCGCTTTGTCTGATCGGCTTTGCGCTGTCGGCGTCGCTGCCGCTCACGCTCGCGTTCCTCTTCGCGATGGGCTTCTCAATTGTCTGCTCGGTCGCGGTAACGAACACGCTGCTGCAACAACTCGTGACGGACGAGATGCGGGGGCGCGTGATGAGCATGTTCATTTTGTCTTTCATCGGCGCGATGCCCATCGGCAGATTCTGCGCGGGCATCGGCGCGCAACATCTCGCGTTCGGCCGCTTGTTAGGCGCGCAGACGACCCTCGCCATCGGCGGCGTCATCATCGCCGTCATCGTCACCATCATCGGCTGGCGCAGTCCGCGCTTGCGCGCATTGCATTGAATTGGCCAACTGATCACTTCAGCGACAGCCAACCGCCGGTTTATTATCTGCCATCTATGTGCAAGAAAGCCGCCCGCCCGCGTTCTACTGGCGCAAGGCGCACACACGCGCCCATAGCCTTATGCCGGGAATGTTTGAGGAAAAGATGATGCACACCAGACGTTTTGCCGCCGCCCTTTGCTTGAGTCTGTTAACAATACTCGCCCTGAATTTGACCGCCCACGCACAGGGCGTGATCGTGCCGGGCAT
>JBBRYU010000294.1:0-4770 GCA_038237345.1 Pyrinomonadales bacterium | reverse complement strand
GCACGTCCGCGAGCGTCATGCGCTCGACGTGCTCAAAGCCGACGACGACATCGGCGACCTGCACGCCGGTGTTGTCTATGTAGTTGTCAACTTCGACCTCCGTGCCGGTGGCGCGCAGGATGCGCACGAAGGCGTCGCCCAACACAGCGTTGCGCAGATGGCCTATGTGCGCCGCCTTGTTCGGGTTGATGTTCGTGTGCTCGACGATGACCTTCTGCCCTACGGCGGTTGTCGCATGCGCGCTCTGTTGCGCGGCCGGCAAGGTCGCGGTGAGATGTGGTAACAAAATTGCGCGGTCATAGAAGACGTTCAAATAGCCTGCGCCGGCCACTTCGACGCGAGTCACATTCGGCTCGGCTTCGAGCGCCGCTTTAAGTTCTTCCGCGATGGCGCGCGGGTTGGTCCTCTGTCCGGTCGCTTGCTTGATGCGCTTCGCCAATTCAAAGGCAACAGGGAAGGCGAGATCGCCCAATTCTGTGCGCGGCGGTATCTCAGCCGTCACCGCTTCCAGCGCGATGTCGAATTTCGTCGCGGCCATCTCTAGCACACGCGCGCGCAAGGTCTGTTGTAAGTCTGCCAGCTTCAACGTAGTTCTGTTTCCTTCAATCAACTCAGACAGCGACCGGCGCACAGTCCGTATATGGTCGCCCGTCATAAAGGTGGCAGTATAGCGCAGCCTTTCGCGCGGGGACTAATGGACGGGAAGTGGCTTGCTTGACACTGCGGTAGCGCGCTCTGCTACCATCGCGCCGGAGCTTACGATGCAAACGAACACAGTCACCGATGCGCCGGCAGAAGTGCGGGCGCGTGTGCGCCGCGCGCGGCACGTGTTCGTGCTGACGGGCGCGGGTGTGTCGGCCGAGAGCGGTGTGCCGACGTTTCGCGGCGGCGGCAGCGCAGCCGTGTGGAAGGGCATGCCGTTCAGTTTGATCTCTTCAGCCGAGATGCTGGAGCGCGATCTGCCGGCCGTCTGGGAGTGGTTCGACTATCGGCGCGACGTATTGTGCAACCTACAACCCAACCCGGCCCATCGCGTGTTGGCGGATTGGCAGAGCCGGTTTGAATCATTCACACTCGCTACGCAGAATATAGACGACCTGCACGCGCAGGCCGGCTCGCGCGGCGTACTCGAACTGCACGGTAACATCTGGCGCGCACGCTGCACACGTTGTGACTCGCGCCTTAATCTGCGTGCAGAAGATGATGGTGAGCGTCCACCAATATGTCGCGCATGCGCCGCGCCGATGCGACCCGACGTAGTATTGTTCGGCGAGATGTTGCCGGCGGGCGTCTTCGAGCGCGCGGCGGCGGCGGCGGCGCAATGCGATCTCTGTTTCGTGATAGGCACGTCTGCGCTCGTCTATCCGGCGATGCAACTGCCGGAAATCGCGCTGCAAGCCGGAGCTTACACGGTCGAGATCAATCCGGAGCCGACGCCCTTCTCGGCCCACTGCCACGTTGCGCTGCAAGGAAGCGCAGGTGAAGTCTTAAAAACAGTGATGAGTGACGAGTAAGAGCGAGTTTTGATAGTGATTAAAACGTAACGCTGCCGCGACGGCTGAATTCAATCGTCGCTGCCGCGACATGGGAGCATATGGGTTGGCCGCCCGTGCGTTGCAACGCACGGCTAAATTCAAGTCGCCGCTACGCGGCGCAGGCGGCATTACTTTTTGAGCACCACCCCGGTTTTTAACTTGTCACTCGTCCCTTGTCACTGACTTACTATGCGTCTGCTCTACTTCGATTGCTTCGCCGGTGTGAGCGGCGACATGACGCTCGGCGCACTCGTGAGCGCGGGGGCGGACAGGCGTGCGCTGGTCGAGCAATTGGCGGGGCTGGAGTTCGGTAAGTTTGAGGTAACATTTGAGCAGGTGGATCGTTCAGGCATCAGCGCGGTGCAGGCAAAAGTGAGCACGGGCGAGCAGCATCATCATCGCGGGTTGAGTCAGATTCTAAAGATCATCGATAGCGCGCGTTTGAGCGATGGCGTTAAAGAACGGGCTGCGCGCATCTTTACGCGGCTCGGTGCGGCCGAGGCGCACGTGCATAACCTGCCGGTTGAAGAAGTCCACTTCCACGAGGTCGGCGCGCTGGATTCGATTGTGGACATCGTGGGCGCGTGCATCGGCTTCGAGTTGCTCGACATCGAGCGGTTCGCATCGTCGGCGTTGCATGTCGGGAGCGGCATGGTGGAGATGGCGCACGGTCGTTTCCCCGTGCCGCCGCCCGCCGTCGCCGAATTGCTGCGCGATAAGCCGACCTATGCGACGGACATCGTGGGCGAGTTGGTGACGCCGACCGGCGCGGCCCTCGTCAGCACGTTGTGCGATTCGTATGGGCCGCTGCCCGCGCTGCGTGCGAGCGCAACGGGTTATGGCGCGGGTGGGCGCAGTTACGAGAAGTTTCCGAACGTGTTGCGCGTGTTCGTGGGCGAGGCTGATGGCGATGCGCGGAATGAGCGTCTGCTGATGATTGAGACGAATCTCGATGATGAATCGCCGCAGATCGTCGGGCACGTGATGGAACGCGCCTTCCAGCGTGGCGCGCTTGATTGTTATTTCACGCCAGTGCAGATGAAGAAGAATCGGCCGGGCGTGTTAGTCTCAATCTTGTGCCGCTCCACGGAGCGCGAGGCGCTGATGCAATTGCTGTTCAGCGAGACGACCACACTTGGGGTGCGTAGCTATGAAGTAGAGCGCCGCGCGCTCGCGCGCGAGATCGTGCCGGTCGAAACGCGCTACGGCTCGATCAGGATCAAGGTCGCGCGGCTCGATGGGCGCATCAGCAACATCATGCCCGAATACGAAGACTGCCGCGCCGCCGCCGAACTCAACGACGTGCCGCTGCGCACCGTCGAAGCAGCCGCGCGGACGGAGTTTTTAAAGTGACGAGTGACAAGTGACGCGTGACGGGCAATGAGTTTTTAGCTTGTCACTTGTCACTGGAGTTAAGCCATGAGCACAGGTTTTTCCGCCACAGAGCCGGATGAGGACGAATTGGAGTCTGAACCTGCGAATGGCGCGGTGGCGGGCGTCGATCTGGCGAAGATCGCGCAGGGCGTGCGCCTGATTCTTGAGGGCGTGGGGGAAGACCCGGCGCGAGCCGGTTTGCGCCGCACGCCCGTGCGCGTCGCGGAGATGTATGCCGAGCTAACGGCGGGAATGCGCGAAGACCCGCACGAGCACGTCGTCGCGTTGCCCGGCGACAAGCATGACGAGATGGTGATCGTGAAAGACATACACATCGCGTCGCTCTGCGAGCATCATCTCGCGCCGTTCGTCGGGCGTTGCCACATCGCGTACATCCCGAAGCACGGGCGCATCGTCGGACTATCGAAACTCGCGCGCTTGGCGGAGACTTTCGCGCGCCGCTTACAGGTGCAGGAACGCCTGACTTCAGAAATCGCGGACACCTTGTACGACGGGCTGAAAGCGCTCGGCGTGATGGTAGTTATCGAGGCGGAGCATACGTGCATGACCTTGCGCGGCGTGAAGAAGCCGGGCGCGCTCTCAATCACGTCTGCCATCCGCGGCGCGTTTCGCAAGGACTCACGCACGCGCGCCGAAGCGATGGCTTTGATCCGAGGAAAGGATTAATCGGTTGTTGGTCAATGGTTATTGGCTAGTTGTTAATTGTGCCTGATTGCCGGGTAAGCGGTCGCAGCGAATCATGCACCAAGAACAAAGAACTAATAACACCTAACCAATAACCAATATCAAATTCGACTGATGAAAACTTTTTACGCCACCACACCGATCTATTATGCGAACAGTCTGCCGCATCTGGGGCATCTGTACACGACGCTGGTTGTGGACTGCGTGGTGCGTATGCGGCAGCAGCGCGGGGACAAAACTTATTTCTTGACCGGCACGGACGAACACGGCACGAACGTGCAACGTGCGGCTGCGCGCACCGGGCGCACGCCTAGAGAGCACGTTGATTACATCGTCGGCGAGTTGCAACAGATGTACGCCGCCTTTCAACTCGACGGCGCACATGGGGGCTACGATGTCTTCATGCGCACGAGCGCGGAGTTTCATTATCGCGCGGTCGCTGAATTCTGGCGGCTCGTGGCGAAGGGGAAAACGCCGAAAGGGCGCGAGTCGATCTACAAAGGTTTTTACGAGGGCTGGTTCTGCGCGCCGTGCGCGACGTTCAAAACGGAGGACGAGTACGCGAAGCCCGTGCGCGCGGGCGACGCGCCTACGTGTCTGGTGCATGAGACGCCGCTCGACCGCATCGCTGAAGAGAGTTATTTCTTTCGCCTCTCCGATTACGATGAAGCTTTGCTGGCGCTCTATGACGCGCGCCCCAATTTCGTTCAGCCCGTTGTGCGGCGCAATGAGGTCATCAGCTTCGTCCGGCGCGGATTGCAAGATTTATCAATCAGCCGCTTGAAATCATCCGTCAGTTGGGCCATCCCTGTGCCCGACGATCCGGCGCACACGATCTACATCTGGCTCGACGCGCTCACGAACTACATCACCGCGCTCGGTTGGGGCACGGCCGATGCAGAGCGGGCCGGTCTGTTTGAGAAATTCTGGCCGCAGGCAAACGATGATGTGCGCGTCGCGCGTCATTTCATCGGCAAAGATATTTTGCGCCAACACGCGATCTACTGGCCCGCGTTCCTGCTCGCTGCCGGCGTACAACTGCCGACCGGTGTTTTCGCGCACGGCACTTGGCTCGATAAAGCCGGGCGCAAAATGTCCAAGACGCTTGGCAATTCGGTCGATCTGAATCTGCTGCGCCGCCACTTCACGGTTGATG
>JBBRYU010000293.1:0-4829 GCA_038237345.1 Pyrinomonadales bacterium | reverse complement strand
GACCAGCCTTCGATCAAATGAAAGCCCAGCGTGCCGAGCGCGACGACCGCGCCCAACACGCCCAGCGCGTAGATGACACGCGCCCGCGCTCGCTTCGACAGGCTGGTCACGGGAGAATCTGACGAACGCCGCTGCCGGCTAGATGCATCCAACCGCACGACTCTGGCACGAACGCGGTCACGGTAACGAATCGGGCCGTCGAGTGTCAAACAAGAGTGGACAGTGAAACGTATGAGATAATACAGTGACGAGTGACAAGTGATGAGTGTCGTGCAATAAGACTGCAACTCGTCACTCGCCACTTGGCCCTCGTCAATGCTTTCTTATGGCTGTCCGGCATCCACCAACTAATCGCGTGCCGCCCGTCGCCGGGCGGGGCAAGCCGCGCGTGGCGAAGTATGCCGCGCCGGATGAGAGCTTCGTCCGCCGTTGGGCGCGGCGCATCCTGCGCCCGCCCGTAGTCGTCGCGCTCGTGGCCTTGACCGCGTTCACGATCAGCATATTCGGTTATTACTACTGGGTCTTCTCCGCGCGCATTGACCGGCTCATCGGCGGCGAAATCTACACGCGCTCCGCAGGGATTTACACCGCGCCCAAAGAGTTACACGCGGGCGCACCTCTTTCCACAGACGATCTCATCGCGCACTTGAAGCGCGCGAACTACGTGGAGAAGACGCAGCAGGCGGACGCAGCGCGCGGGCGTTACACGGTCAACGGCGCGAGCGTTGATGTTGAGCCGGGCACAGATGCGATTGTGGACGGGCAACGCGCCTTTCCGCGCGTGCGCGTCACGTTTGCGAAGAGCGGCAAGGGCGTCGCCGCCTTGAGCGATCTCGATTCGAACGCGAAGCTGCCCGCCGCGCTCGTCGAGCCGGAAGCGATCAGTTATGTCTCCGGCGCGGAGCGCGGCAAGCGGCGCGTCGTCGGCTTTCAAGACTTGCCGCCGCAACTCGTCAAAGCGATCACGGTGACGGAGGATCGCGCCTTCTTCGAGCATTGGGGCATCAACTGGCGCGGCATCATACGCGCCTTCGTCCGCCGCTACGAGCTTGATGCCAACTCGCCGCTCGCACGGCAGGGCGGCTCAAGCATCACGCAGCAGTTGGTCAAAAACCTACTGCTCTCGCCGGAGTATTCGCTGCGGCGCAAGTTCGCCGAGGCGTACATGTCGATGATCTTGGAGACGCGCCTCAACAAGCAGCAAATCTTCACGCTCTACTGTAATCAGATTTACTTAGGGCAGCAGTCCGGTTTCTCGATCAACGGCGTCGGCGAAGCGGCGCAGGCTTATTTCGGCAAAGACGTGACCGCGCTCTCGCTGCCCGAATCAGCCATGCTCGCCGGTCTCATTCGCAGTCCGAATCGTTACAACCCCTATCGCTATCTTGAGACGGCGACCTCGCGCCGCAACGAAGTTCTCACTCAAATGGCCGACGCGGGCGCGATCACGGCGAGCGATGCAGCGGCGGCGAAACTGAGCGAACTGAAACTCGCGCCGGCACGCGGGCGCGTGGACAGATCGGAAGCGCCTTACTTCGTGGACTACGTGCAGACTCAGTTGGCGGACATACTCGCCGACGCGCGCAGCGCCGCGCACCTGCGCATCTACACGACCGTGGACATGGACTTGCAACGCGCGGCTTACGCGGCCGTGACGAAGCAACTGGCTGCGCTCGATAAAATCTATGCGAAGCGTTATCCGCCCGGTACTCTGCAAGCCGCGCTCGTGGCGATGGACGCGCAGACCGGCGCGATTGTGGCGAAGCTCGGCGGGCGCGATTACGAGAAGAGCCAACTCAATCGCGCGACCGACGCCTTGCGCCAGCCCGGCTCGGTCTTCAAACCGTTCGTCTACGCGACCGCGCTCAACACGGCCTACGATCCGATCCCGCGCGTCATCACCGCCGCGACGACTTACATGGACGCGCCCAAAACTTTCACTTATGGCGAGCAGCAATATTCGCCCGGCAACTTCGGCGATCAGTATTCCAACGAGCCGCTGACGTTGCGCGACGCGCTCGTCCACAGCAAGAACGTGATCACGGTGGACGTGGCCAACGATGTGACCATCGGGCGCGTGATGAGCCTCGCGGCGAAAGCGGGCTTGCCCAAGCCGCAACGCGCGTATCCGGCGATGGCGCTCGGCACGAACGAGGCGACGCCCTTGCAGATCGCTTCCGCTTACACCACCTTCGCGCGGCTCGGCTCGCGCATCACGCCGGTTGGTATCACGCGCGTCACGACGGGCAACGGCGCGACCGTCGCCGCGCCCACCGCGCAGACGAATGAAGTGCTGCGGCCCGAGATCGCGTACATCATGACTTCGTTCATGAAGGATGTAGTCAATCGCGGCACGGCCGCGCCTTTGCGTGCGCGCGGTTTCAAGTTCAACGTCGCGGGCAAGACCGGCACGTCGCGCGATGGCTGGTTCGCGGGCTACACGCCGCATATAGTCTGCGCCGTCTGGGTCGGCTTCGACGACGGCGCGCAGTTAGGTCTGACCGGCGCAAACTCTGCGCTGCCGATCTGGGCCGACTTCATGCAGGCGGCCTTGAGCGCACATCCCGAATGGCAGGGCGACTGGCAGATGCCCGGCGGCATACAGCAAGCGGAGATAGACACGCGCACGGGCATGCTCGCGCTGCCCGAAGATCAATTCAAGCGCACAGAGCTTTTTATCAACGGCACGGCCCCGACGGAGCAGAGCATTATTGAGCCAACAGACGAGACCGCGCCGCCGGCCGAGCCGCCCGGAGACGGCTACACCTTTGAGCCTGCGCCCATTCCGCCCGGCGGAGACGATGTCCCACCGCCTGCGCCCACGCCGCCGCGCGGGCGCGTCTCCACGCCGCGGCTCGAAGGCCGCGGCGTCATGCAACCCGACGGCACGACGCGCCTGATGGGCACGATCACGCTCGACATAGATCCGACCACCGGTCTCCTCGCCGCGCCGACCTGCCCCATCATACGTTCCAAGACCTTCGTCATCGGGCAAGAGCCGCGCCGCTACTGCGGCCCCGAATACCACAACGGCAAGAACGCGATCCTACCCTCCGCCACACGCCCGCGCGTTATCTCGCCGTGAGTCGGCAGCAAGTAAGACAGACAGCGAGAGTTGATATGTTGAGACCCGCCTGCCCGCGCCGCATCGGCACATTGCTCATCGCATTGCTCGCCATCAGCGCGCTTGTCTTTGGTCAAAGCCAAAGCAATCCTGCGCCGGTTCAGCCTACGCCTGCGCAGACGCCGGTCACCCCTGCGCCGAGTCAGACGCCCGCGCCGTTGGTGACAACGTTGCACGTGATCGTGACAGGCGAGAAGGACGCGCCGGTGAACGACCTGAAGCAAGCGGATTTTCAGGTGCTGGAAGACGGCACGCCGCAGCCGCTCAGGTCCTTCGCGCATGAAGAAGTGCCGGTCAGCTATGTGTTAGTGATGGACAACACCGGCTCAATGCGTGCGCAACTCGATCAAGCTATCAAGGCAGGCGAAACATTAGTCGCGGGCAATCGGCCAGACGATGAGACCGCCGTTGTTCGCTTCGTTAGCAGCGATAGAGTTCAGGTGTTGCAGGCATTCACTTCAGCCAGCGCGAATGTGAGCCGGGCACTCAGCGACCTCTATATTGAAGGCGGGCAATCGGCGGTGATTGATGCCGTCTATCTTTCGGCCAAGTACGTGGCCGCGCGCGGCGCGGAGAAACATCGCCGCGCGCTCGTGCTGGTGACGGATGGTGAAGACCGGGCTAGTTATCTCAAACTAGAGGAGTTGCTGAAATATCTGCGCGCAATAGACGTGCAAGTCTTCGCCATCGGATTAGTGCAAGAGTTAGATAAGCAAGGCGGCTTCATAAGGCGCAGCCCGCGCGAGCAAGCCGCAAAGCTGCTCGACACATTAGCAGAGGAGACCGGTGGCCGCGTCTTCTATCCGAAAAAGTTAGAACAATTAAACGACGCGGTCACGGCCATTAGAAACCAACTGCACACGCAATACGTGATCAGCTACACGCCAACGAATCAGACGCGCGATGACAAGCAGCGCAAGGTGCAGGTGAAACTGACCGACAAGCCCGGCTTGGGGCGGCGCACAGTCAGCACGCGCAAAAGTTATATCGTGCTGAAAGATGTGCCGGATAAGAGCAAATAAATATCGCCGGGTTGATAACGTCACCCGCTAATCCATAGCGCGCCGTCGCCGCGCCGCCGCCGAATCTGTCTCGCATTATTAACGTCGAGTAGCTATCTGCCCGACCGTCTGCGCCATCCTATCCGCATAATTGGTGGAACTTTTTGTCCGCGCCGGTTGAATTATGTGTGACGGCTGTCAGCACAAGATGAAGGCGTCTCCTCAGACGAATGATGAAGCCCTGTGGCGGCTCGCGCGAGCCGGGGACGAGCATGCCTTTACGCTGCTCTACCGGCGCAGGCAGGGCGCGATCTACCGCTTCGCGTGGCAGATGTCAGGGTCGCAGGGCGTGGCGGAGGACGTGACGCAGGAAGTTTTTCTAGCGCTCATACGCGCAGACGGCAAATACGATCCGACGCGCGGCACGCTCGCAGCTTATCTCTACGGCATCGCGCGCCGACAGGTGCTGCGGCGTCTGGCGAAGGAGCGCGCGTTCGTCGCGTTGGCGGATGATGAGGCGGATGCCACCGGTGCGCAGTTGATTGGGCCGCACGATCCGCTCGTTGAACTGGCGCAGCGCGAGACGGTCGAAACGGTCAGACAGGCGGTGCTGGCGTTGCCGGCGCATTATCGTGAGGTGGTGGTGTTATGCGAGTTGCACGAGTTGAGTTACGCGGAGACGGCCGTCGCGCTCGCATGCGCGG
>JBBRYU010000292.1:0-4839 GCA_038237345.1 Pyrinomonadales bacterium | reverse complement strand
GGCCGTCAGGTGTCATCGTCATCCTTCCTCTCTCACTCCACTCTATTGCGCTTGCGAAGCGCCCATGCGGTTATTTTGGGCTGTGCGCGCCGGAGACACCCATATCTTGCGGACTACATCCTGTGCCGGCTGGCGCGGCAGCATACAACATCTTGTCAGAAAATACTACTGAAACGATCTCGAAATTTGGACACGAACGCACCAAGCGCGCCGGCCGCCTCTCGCCTACCCGCCGCGCGACGGGCTTCCGTGTTTTGTGCGCGCATGGCGACGAGCGCCAACCCCGCCGCGGCTGTCCACGCGGGGCCCTGTACGTCTTCAATGAGACCGCCGAAGCGATCACGTTCCGGATAACCGACACGCACCGGCGCGTCGAAAACTTGCTCCGCGACTTCGCAAATGCCGCCTAAGAGCGCACCGCCGCCCGTCAACACGATGCCGCTTGAGAGTTGGCGTTCCCAACCGGATTCGCGTATCTCGTCCGCGACGTGCATCAACACCTCTTCGGCGCGCGGCTGTAAAATGTCGCAAAGGATTTGCCGCGACAACAAGCGCGGGCCGCGCCCGCCGACCGACGGCACTTCGACCTGCTCGCCGCGCTCCATCTCGCTCAAACTCGCGCTCGACGAATAGCCGAACAGGCGTTTGATCTTCTCGGCTTCGGGGATCGGCGTGCGCAAGCCAAACGCGATGTCGTTCGTGAAGTGCGAACCGCCGAGGGCGAACACGGCTGTATGCTGCACCGCGCCGCGTTGATAGATCACGAGACCCGTTGTTTCCGCGCCGATGTCCACGAGCGCCGAGCCGAACTCTTTGTCTTCTTCCGTCAACGACGCTTCCGCCGCCGCGAGTTGTTCGAGCACCATATCGGAGACGATTAACCCAGCGCGATTCACCGCGTTGATCGCGTTCTGCCGCGCCGTCACGGGACTGGTGACGATATGCGTTTTGACGGCAAGCCGCGCGCCGATCATGCCGACCGGATCGTTGATGCCGTCCTGATCGTCCACGATGAACTCCTGGGGCAAGCGATCCACGATCTCGCGGCCCGCCGCGAGTTGAATCGCGCAGGCCGAGTCAATCGCGCGGCGCACGTCGTCATTCGTGATCTCGCGGTCGCGGCCCGAGACGGCGACGATGGCTTGCCCGTTGAAACCCATGATGTGCGAGCCGGCCAGATTGATCGTGACCTCTTCGGCAGACAAGCCCGACATGCGCTCGGCCGCTTCGACGGCGTGACGGATCGCATCCACGGCTGCGTCCGGATTGACGATCACGCCTTTGCGCAGGCCGCGCGCTTCCGCCTCGCCGATGCCGACGATGTCGAGCGTGCCGCCCTCGCCCGGCTCGCCGATGATGCACGTCACCCGACTCGTGCCCATGCTCAGGCCGACGGTGTATGCCTCGCGTTTCGCCATGCGCTTCATGTCCTCCTCGCAAGCCGGGGGAAACGTCTAATCTTGCTGCGGCGCGTCCTCTGCAACCTAATCTGCCTTGCCTACGCGGCGCGGACGCTGTGCTTCGCCGCGCACATGCGCGTCCGCCCGCGCTTCTCTGTGCGCCGCTTTTCTTGGCGCAGCATTGCTCTTAGCCAGATGCTTAATATTATTAGTGCGCGGTGACTCGACCGCCCCGTTGGCAGTTTTGTCGTCAACGGCGGCGCGCTGGCTCGCCGCGTCGGAATAGCCCAGCACGATCCCGCCGTCCTGCCGCGCGATGATATAGCTGATCGCGGATCCGCGCGGCGTGGCGCGGCTCTCATCAAGTTTCTCTAGCGCGTGCCGTAAATGCTTGGTCAGATCGTTCGCGCCTAAGAAGCGCACTTCGACTTGCGCATCCGCGCCCGCGAGTTGCACGCGCACGTCTTGCGGCTCATCCAAGTTCACTTCGCTGACCCGCTCGGCAATACCGGCGGTCGTCCATTCATTCTGCAAGTCCAGCAATTTCGCTACCCGCCGCCGGTTTACCGCGCGGGCCGCAGAGGTCTCCGCCTCGTCCCAACCGCGCAGGAAAAACGCGGGCATTTGATCTGTCGGCGCAACTGTGCCGACGATGACGCCGTCATCGTCTACCCACATCAGTCGCCCGGCCGCTGTGCGCACAACTGCGCGCGGCATGCGCTCTGTGATGCGCACGCGCACGCCCGAAGGCAACACGCGCGCGACGGCCGCGGCGCGCACCCACGGTTGCCGCTCAAGCTCCGCGCGCACGTCATCAATGTCCGTGCGCCACACGCCGACGGGGCCGGCCGCGCGGCGCACAATCGTCTTGATCTGCTCTTCGGATGCGCGCGACGCGCCGCTCACATCCACTGTGCGCAACGCGAAGAACGTAGACGACGACGCGACGCTGTAGAGATGAAACACGAACACACCCGCGCAGACGGCGAGCAACACCTTGCCGATTGTCGGGGCCCACACGCCGAGTTTGCGCCACGCCGAACCGCTGCTGCGCGCGGGTGTCGTGCGCCCTGCGCCGCCGCGTCGCGCCGTCGGCCGTTGTTGGGCCGCAACGCCCGCGCGCCCGCGTTTCTGCGCACCGCCGCGCCGCGCCCGCGGCGTGATGACCTGTTCCCTCAACATCTCGTTTCTTCCTTCATGCCTCCCGCATCGTCATGGCTCACGTTTTCAATTTCATCGCGCCCTATCTCAGGTAGCTCACCCGCTATTGCCGCGTCGTGCGCGCCGCTCTGCCAGATTTCAACTTCGTACTCAAGCTCGACGCCGCGCTCGCGCCGGATGCGTTCGCGTATCTCTTCGGCGAGCGCGAGCGCATCGGCCGCGCGTGCGTCGTCGCCCTCGGTCACGATGAAGTTCGCATGCACGGGCGAGATGACCGCGCCACCGCGTTGTTGTCCCTTCATGCCCAACTCGTCGATCATCTTGCCGGTGCTAAGGCCTGTGCCCGGCGGATTCTTGAAGAAGCAACCGGCGGAACGCGCACCGTGCGGCTGCGACTCCATGCGCTTGCGCTTCACCTCCGCCATGCGCGTGATGATCTCGGCCGAGTCGCCCGGACGCAGATGCAGCGTCGTGCCCAACAACAACTCGCCTTCGCGGAACGACGTGTGCCGGTAATCCCATTTAACTTCCGCGCCCGGCACTTCCACGACTACACCGCCGCGCGCCACGCGCACCGTCTCGACTAACGTGCCGATCTCGTGGCCGAACGCGCCCGCGTTCATCCACAACGCGCCCCCGACCGTGCCCGGTATGCCGCCCAAGCCTTCAATGCCAGATAACCCGCGCCGCGCCGCCTCCACGCACAGACGCGGCAGCGAATAACCCGCGCTCACCCGCACGCGCTCGCCGTCGAACACAACTTCGCCCTTCACGTCACGCATGCTCACCACCACGTAATGATGCGGCGCATCGTCCGCCAACACGTTGCTGCCCGCGCCCAGCACGCGCCACGCGAGACCCGCCTGCTCAAGTTCCGCGATCACAGAGGCCGCCTGTGCTTCCGTCGTCGGCGACAACACCCAATCAATCGCGCCGCCTACCTTCAAACTCGTCAACTCCGCAAAGCGTCGCCCACGCTCGGCGCGCACGCCCACGCGCGCGGCGATCTCTGCGACCACTTCATCGCGCGCTGACAGGTCGAACGTGCTTTGCGTCGTCATAAACATTGATCGATGATTCATCTTTTCATTGACTCAACGAACCAATGAGCAAATGAATCAAGTCCTTCATTTGCCGTTCTTCTTTAACAACTCAAGCAACTGCTCGCTCGCCTGCGAGACGTTGCCTGCGCCGAGCGTGACCACCATGTCGCCGGAGCGCGCCTCGCTCAACAAAGCCTTAACGGCCGTGTCGAGCGCGCCGACGTAGACCGCGTTCTTGTGGCCGTAACTCTTGATCGCATCGGTCAAGGTCTCCGCCGTGATGCCCGCAATCGGTTCTTCGCTCGCCGCGTAGATGTCCGTCACGAGCAGCACGTCGGCGTTATTGAACGAGCGCGCGAACTCGTCCAACTGATCGCGCGTGCGTGTGTAGCGATGCGGCTGAAACAGCACGACCATGCGCCGTCCCTGCGAACCGATCTTCGCCGCCGCCAGCGTCGCACGCACTTCCGTCGGATGATGCCCGTAATCGTCCACGATCAAAATCCCGGCGGCTTCGCCTTTGAACTGAAAACGCCGGTTGACGCCCGTGTAACCGGCGAGC
Source organism: Pyrinomonadales bacterium (assembly GCA_038237345.1). Lineage (GTDB taxonomy): Bacteria > Acidobacteriota > Blastocatellia > Pyrinomonadales > Pyrinomonadaceae > QHXQ01. The sequence goes on along the minus strand of JBBRYU010000292.1, from coordinate 673 downwards.
GACTGCGCGATCACATCGAACGGCACGCCCAACTCGAAGCCGATGGCGATGGCGGCGAGCGCGTTATAGATGTTATGCAGGCCCGGCACGTTGAGCGTGACATCGCCCATCACATCCGTCCCCTGCCAGACCGTGAAGGTCGAGCCGAACGGGCGGTCGAAGCGCAAACCGTGCGCCGAGATGTCGGCCTGCGCGCTCAAGCCGTAGGTGATGCGGCGGCGTTTGACGCGCGGGATGACGGCCTGCACGTGCGGATCGTCGAGACACAGAACAGCCGCGCCGTAGAACGGCACTTTGTTGACAAAGTTGGCGAAGCAATCGCGCATGTCGTCCATGTCCGAGTAGTAATCCATGTGCTCGCGATCTATGTTCGTCACGACCGCGAACGTCGGCGTCAACATCAAAAACGATCTGTCGCTTTCATCCGCTTCAACCACCATCAAATCGCTCTTGCCCAACCGCGCATTTGAGCCGAACGCGCCGACCACGCCACCGACCACCACCGTCGGGTCGAGGCCCGCGCCGCCCAAGATCGTGCCGACCATCGAGGTCGTCGTCGTCTTGCCGTGCGAACCGGCGACCGCCACCGTGTCGCGCTTCAAACGCATCAACTCCGCCAGCATCTCCGCGCGCGGGATGACGGGAATCGAACGCTCGCGCGCGGCCAACACTT
>JBBRYU010000291.1:0-4965 GCA_038237345.1 Pyrinomonadales bacterium | reverse complement strand
TTCCGTCGTGGGCCATCTTCTGCATGATCATGCTGGCGACGTTCGCGCTCTGCGTCACCGTAACGATGCGCACGCACGCGGAGTTGCGCACAGCCGCGCAAAAGCATGAACAGATGACAGCGACCAACGAGACATTGCGCAACACAAACGACTCGCTGCGTCGTGAAGTCGAGCGTTTGCGCACAGACCCACACGCCATCGAGAGGGCCGCGCGCACGCGGCTCAACATGGTGCGCGCGAACGAGGTCGTTGTGCCGGTTGAGTGATCGTCGGGCAGAGGTTCGTCCGGCGCACACAAAGTTTTCGTTTTACCCGACGCCCGCTGAATACGCCGCTAACTACCCATCGCTCGTTAACCCCTGTTCGCCCCTGCCTAATCTTTGCGCGGCTGCCGGTTCGCCGGTAGCCGCGCAGCCTTTTCGATGTCGGCAAATCGGTGCGGCGCGCTAAGTTCAACTGGTTGACACTCCACGGAAACGTCAACTAATATCCACTTCTGTTTACCACGTCATAAATTCAACCAATTCCCTTGTCACAGGCCGCACGTTTGCGGGGAGAGCCGAAAGCTATGCCTGAGATCAAAGAACTGACTACGCCGGAAGAGGCTGCGGTCGAACGATGGGAACAGGAGACACTTGCGCCCGTGTTGCGCCAGCGGCCCGAGCGCAGAGAAAAATTCGAGACCGTCTCGCTTGATTCGGTCGAACGTCTCTACACGCCCGCTGACGCTGCGGAAATTGATTTCGCGCGCGACACGGCCTTCCCCGGCGAGTTCCCTTACACGCGCGGCATACATCCGACCGGCTATCGCGGCAAGCTCTGGACGATGCGCCAATTTGCCGGCTACGGCACGCCTGAAGAGACGAACGCGCGCTTCAAATATCTGCTGGAGCATGGCCAGAACGGACTTTCCGTCGCCTATGATCTGCCGACACTGATGGGCTATGACGCCGATTCGCCGCTCTCCGAAGGTGAAGTCGGCAAGTGCGGCGTCGCCGTCTCGTCGCTCGCGGACATGGAAGTTTTGTTCGCCGGCATTCCGCTCGAACGGGTCACGGTCTCGCAGACGATCAACGCGCCCGCATCCGTGCTGCTGGCGATGTACCTGGTCGTGGCCGAGAAGCAGGGCGCGGACTTCAACAAGATTTCCGGCACGCTGCAAAACGATATTCTTAAAGAGTACATCGCGCAAAAGGAATGGATTTATCCGATCCGCCCGGCGATGAAGTTGGTCGTGGACACGTTCGAGTTCTGCATCAAGCACGTGCCGAAGTACAACCCGATCTCCGTCAGCGGCTACCACATCCGCGAGGCGGGCGCGACCGCTTTGCAGGAACTTGCTTTTACCTTGCGCGACGGCATCGAGTACGTGCAGTGGGGCGTGGACGCAGGACTGGACGTAGACGAATTCGTCCCGCGCATCTCTTTCTTCTTCAACGCGCACAACGATTTCTTCGAGGAGATCGCCAAGTACCGCGCCGCGCGCCGCATCTGGGCACACGCCATGCGTGACCGCTTCAACGCCAAGAATCCGCGCACGCTGCAACTGCGCTTCCACACGCAGACGGCCGGCGTCTCGCTGACCGTGCAACAGCCTTTGAACAATATCGTGCGCGTCGCCATTCAAGCGCTCGCCGGCGTGCTCGGCGGCACACAAAGCTTACACACGGACGCCTTCGACGAAGCGCTTGCGCTGCCCACTGATCAAGCCGCGCTCATCGCCTTGCGCACGCAGCAAATCATCGCCGAAGAGACCGGCGTCGTAAACACAATCGATCCGCTCGGCGGCTCTTACTTCATCGAAGCGCTGACGAAGAAGATGGAAGACGGCGCGCTTGACTACTTCGCCAAGATCGACGCCCTCGGCGGCATGGTCGAAGCGGTCGAAAAGGGCTTCCCGCAACGCGAGATTCAAGACTCGGCTTATCAATATCAAAAGGCAGTCGAGCGCGGCGCGCAGACCATCGTCGGCGTCAACAAGTACGCGATGGAAAACGAATCAAGCAAAATCGACACCCTTGTCATTGACGAGGCAGCGCACAACCGGCAAGTCGCGCGCCTGCAACAGACCAAAGACCGCCGCGACGACGGCGCGGTCGCAAACGCGCTCGCTCAGTTGAAACATGCCGCGCAGGTCAACGAGAACACGATGCCCGCGACTATCGCAGCCGTCCGCGCCTACGCCACGCTCGGCGAAATATGCGATGCCCTGCGCGACGTGTACGGGTTATACGAAGAGCCAGCGTTTTAGATTTACTCATTGATTCATTTAATCATTGAATCAATGAACCGATGAGCCAATGGATCAAGCACAAAAGATTCGCGTCCTTGTTGCGAAGCCCGGTCTCGACGGTCACGACCGTGGGGCGAAGGTGATCGCGCGGGCGTTGCGCGACGCGGGGATGGAAGTAATCTACACCGGGCTGCGGCAGACGCCGGAGATGATTGCGGCGGCTGCGTTGCAGGAAGACGTTGATGCGGTCGGCGTCTCGATCCTCTCCGGCGCGCATAACACGCTCTGCCCGCGTATCGTCGAACTGTTGCGCGCGCGCGGGATGAATGATTGTCTCGTGCTAGTCGGCGGCATCGTGCCGAAGGAGGACATCGTGCGCCTGAAGGAGCAGGGCGTGGCGGAAGTTTTCCTGCCGGGCACGTCAACTGAAGATATCATCCGCTTTCTACGCGGCAACGTGCGCCCACGCACATGAACGACGCGGCGCACGATGAGCAGACGAGCGCGCTCGTCATCGATGCGCGCGGCCCGTCAGTCGTTATCAGATTTACTCGCCTCGCTGAACGCAATCCCCTGTCCCACAAGACACTCACCGAGTTAGAGGCTGTCATCGTAATGCTCGCGGCCCGCACGGACGTTACCAACATCATCTTCACCGGCACGGGCGACAGTTTCGCTGCGGGCGCGAACATACGCGAGCTATCTGCGCTCACAGACGACAGCGCGCTCGCATTCGCTCAGCGTGGGCAGCGACTCATACAACAGATCGCCGACGCGCCGCCGATGACCATCGCGGCCGTGAACGGCTACTGCATGGGCGGCGGACTCGATCTCGCGCTCGCGTGCGATTTGCGTTGTGCCGCGCCGGCTGCGGTCTTTGCGCATCCCGGCGCACGGCTCGGCATCATCACCGGCTGGGGCGGCACGCAACGTCTGCCGCGCTTGATCGGCCCGACGCGCGCACTGGAAATCTTCCTGACTGCGCGGCACGTCACGAGCGATGAGGCACTTGCCATCGGTCTCGTCAACCGCATCGGCGCACCGGTGCTAGACTGCGCGCTGGCACTCGCCGCGCGGCGCACTTGACGATGCCAAGCATTCGTTCGATCATCTCCCGCACAGCAAGCGCTGGCCGCTCCGCCATTCAGATCACCCCACAAGCATGAATATGAACAAACAACTAATCGGACTCCTACTGCTCCTGTCACTCTTCCTCTCTGTCGCGCCGCGCGTGCGCGCTCAAGGTACGCCCGCGCAGCCACAAGGCACGTCCGCGCAGACTGCGGTGGGCGTAACGCCTGTGGAGCGCCGCGCCGCCGATGTGTGCGCGCAATTCCGCAAGACGCCGGGCGACTATGACAAGCTGTTCGCGCCCAACTTCCTCGCGCAAGTCCCGCCCGACAAGTTGAACCAGATTTTCGATTACTACTTCGCACAAGCCGGCCGTTGCACACAGACGAAGCTGACCGCGGCCGACAGCGCAGTGGCCGGTAAATTCGATCTCATCTTCGAGCAAGGCTACAGCGTGCCCGCGACGTTGGCTGTCAACGCCGCCGAACCGCACCTGATTGAAGGCTTGTTGCTCGGCCTGCCCGTTAAACTCATGGCCTCGCTCGCAGGGCTGGTGGAAGAATTGAAGGCCCTGCCCGGCGAGACGAATCTACTCGTCGTCAAATTCGATCAGACCGGCATGACGCCCGTTATCGCGCACAATGCCGAACGCCAACTCGCGCTTGGCTCGGCGTTCAAGCTTTACGTCTTGAGCGAACTGGTGCGTGCGGTGAACGCGCGCGAGCGCAAGTGGCCGGACGTGACGACGTTGGACGCGAAGTTCACGTCGCTGCCGTCGGGCATGTTGCAATCGTGGCCTGCGGGCGCGCCGGTTACGCTGCACACTTTGGCGAGCTTGATGATCTCGATCAGCGATAACACTGCGGCCGATCAACTGCTCATGACATTGGGCCGCGAGCGCGTCGAGCGCATGTTGGCCGTAAGCGGGCACACCAAGCCGGAGTTAAATGCGCCGTTCCTCTCGACGTTGGAGATGTTCAAACTGAAGGGCGAGCCGACGGGCAAGGTGGCCAGCGCGTATCTCGCGCTCGACGCGCAAGGGCGGCGCGCTTTTCTCGCCGGCCCAATCGCGGCGGTCAAACGTGAGGACGTGAAACCGTTCGCCGACGGGCATCCGGCTTACGTGGATAAGATCGAATGGTTCGCTTCGGCTGCGGACATGTGCCGCTTGATGGACTGGTTGCGCCGGCAAAGCGAGACGGACAAAACGGCGCGCGCGATTCTGGCGATCAATCCGGGCAGTGGGCTGACGATTCCGCGCGACAAGTGGCAGTACGTCGGCTTCAAAGGCGGCTCCGAGCCGGGCGTGCTGAACATGACCTACCTGCTGCAATCAAGCAAAGGCGATTGGTACGCTTTCTCCTTGGGCTGGAATAATCCGCAGGCTGCGCTACAGAATGAAAAACTATTCGCGCTTGTGCAACGCCTGTTTCAACTCATCCCGACGTGAAAGTGGCCCGCATCGTTAACTCTTTTTCAGGAAGCGCGCGATGCCCTGCTGACAGTCGTCGGTCATGCGCGCGATGGTGTTGACGTCAACGCCGGCTTCGAGCGCGGCGGTGAACGACTGGCCGACCATCTGATAGCGACGACGATTCGAGAGCATGACGGGGGTGGGGCTGCCGCGCTCGACGCCGGCGACGTACTGCTCAACCTCTGTC
>JBBRYU010000290.1:0-5056 GCA_038237345.1 Pyrinomonadales bacterium | reverse complement strand
CATAAACACGACCATCGACGGCACGCCGACTTGTCTGGCAAGCAGAATGTGTTCGCGCGTCTGCGGCATCGGTCCGTCGGTTGCCGCCACCACCAGAATAGCTCCGTCCATCTGCGCCGCGCCGGTAATCATATTTTTCACATAATCGGCGTGTCCCGGACAATCCACATGCGCGTAATGACGATTCGCCGTCTCATATTCGACGTGCGCCGTCGCAATCGTGATGCCGCGCGCCTTCTCCTCCGGCGCGTTGTCAATCGAATCAAAGGCGCGCACCGTGATCTTCGGGTTGTGCTTCGACAGCACTTTCGTGATCGCCGCCGTCAGCGTCGTCTTGCCATGATCCACGTGCCCAATCGTGCCAATGTTCACGTGCGGCTTCGACCGGTCAAACTTCTCCTTCGCCATTGCGTTAATCGCCTCTTTAATTTGTGTGTGGTTCAGTACCCTGAAAAGCCCGCGATGAGATTTGAACTCATGACCTCCTCCTTACCAAGGAGGCGCTCTACCCCTGAGCTACGCGGGCGCGAACGATGCATGCGTCCTACCGCGCGGCAGAACGGGAAGCGGGAGACGAGGCTCGAACTCGCGACCCTCAGCTTGGAAGGCTGATGCTCTACCAACTGAGCTACTCCCGCCCGGAAAAATGATGAACGATGCAGGCGAAATGATGGATTAAAAAGCCGCTCGGCTTTATCATTCATCGTTCCGCGTTCATCATTTCGCTGGTGCAGGGGGTAGGATTTGAACCTACGTAGGGCGTTAGCCCGCCGGGTTTACAGCCCGGTGCCATTAACCACTCGACCACCCCTGCCCGTGTTGTCAAACTTGATGAGTGGAGCCGGCGAAGGGACTTGAACCCCCGACCCTCTGATTACAAATCAGATGCTCTACCAACTGAGCTACGCCGGCTCAACACGGACAGCTCCGCGCTCATCCGACAAAACGCGAATACTAACAATAGCTTTTAGAAAACGCAAGTCGCTGAGAACATTGACGCGGAAAACTGCCGGTTTACTGGCCCGGCGCAGAATTTCATTGACGTATCGAGCGGCTAATCGGTAGGATTGAAGTGGCCCCGGTGCGGCGGGACGAACGAGCGCGCTGCATCTTATTTCTCAAACCCTTTACCCCGTCGTCTGGCCTATGCCACCCATGGCCGCACGCCTATCAGCCCGTTTTCCCCGTCCCGACTCAATTGAAGGAGACTTTTGTGCGTACTCGTAACCTGCTTCCGCTTCAGTTTCTCGCTAGCACCCTGTTGGCGCTCTTGTGCCTGACTACCGTCAGCGCCCAGACCATGACCGGCCGCGCCGAACAGACGAGCGCACAAAGCGCGGGGCCGAATAGACCAACCATCGCGCCCGCCGCCCGGCCGGCCGAGTTGCACTGCGCCGGTTTCATCGAGTACGCACCTGCGCCAAACTATCTGCAAGTCGTCGGCGGCGAACAGGAGCAGGAGCAGACCATATATGCCGTAGGCGACTTCGTTTATATTAATGCGGGCGTGCAGCAGAACGTGCGTGAGGGCGCGGAGTATTCGGTTGTGCGCCCGCGCGGACAGTTCACCTCAAAGTGGACGCAGAAGAAGGGCGGGCTTGGGGTCTATACGCAAGAGATCGCGCGACTGCGCGTGACCCGCGTGCAGGCGGAGACTTCGGTCGCGCAGGTCACAGATGCCTGCGACATGATCCTGCTAGGCGACTTGCTCCGCGGCGTGCCCGCGCGCGTTGCGCCGGTTGTGCCGGTTGACGCCGTCTTTGATCGCTTCGCTGCGCCGAGCGGCAAGCAGCAAGGCCGCATCGTGCTGGCGCGCGACGGGCTGGAGATGCCGTCGGTCAGACAGGTCGTTTATATCGATCTGGGACGTGAGGACAGCGTTAAAGAGGGCGACCGCCTGGCGATCTTCCGCCCCGTCGGCCAAGGCAACATCTCGCGCTATCGCGACGAAGAAATCACGCCCTCCGCCAACTACGGCTTCGAGAGCGAACGCTTCCGCGGCGGCAAATTCTCCATCAAGGCACAGCGTGTGCAGAATCCAAGCAGCAACGGCATCCGCGGCCCGATGATCACGACACCGAAGATCAAGCGCAGTCGTCCGCCCCTCCCGCGCAAGATGGTTGGTGAGCTGGTAATCCTTGACGTGCAGCAACGTACGGCCACCGCCATCATCACGCGCGTCGCCCAGGAAGTGCATACAGGCGACTACGTCGAGATTCAATAGCGCAAGCCGGCGAGTCCAACCGCAACGGGCGCAAAGAAAAACGTAAAGGGCGCAGAGAGTGTATCTCTGTGCCCTTTGTGTTCTGCGCGCGCGGCGATTAATTCTTCGCCGCGCGCTAACGAATGATTTGCCGTGCGGCCGGCGGCACAGTCGCCTGCGCGGCAGCGCGGCGGGCGGCGGCCCGCCCGCTCATTGAGACATAGAAGACGCGGAAATATTCGTACATCGACAGGCACGCCGAGAGTACCACGACCCACAACATCGCGCGCCCCGCCGTGTAGAGTAAAACCTGCCAATCGGTCGCCGTTGCCGCGCCCGCGCCGAACATGTGATGGAGGGCGGCGCGCAACTCCGGGACAGTCCAAAACTGGATCGCGGGAAACGCTCGCCCGAAGTTCGCCACTGGCGGCGCGCCGCGCACGCTCGCCAAGATCAACAATGCGACCGCCGCCACCTGCGCGCCCATCTTAAATTTGCCCATCCGCGACGCCGCAATCACGAACCCTTCCGTCGCCGCAATCGAACGCAAACCCGACACAGCGAACTCGCGCCCGACGATGATCACGACCGCCCACGCGGGCGCGAGCCGGTTCTCGACGAGCGAGATGAGTGCGGCCGAGATGAGGAGTTTATCCGCAATCGGATCGAGTAGTTTGCCGAATGACGTGACTTGATCGCGGCGGCGCGCGATGTGCCCGTCGAGGTAATCAGTGATGGCCGCGCCGAGGAAGAGGACGACGCCGAGGATGTGGCGCGGCACGCCGAACCAATGTTCAGAGAACGGCGTGAGCAGCACCACGACCAGCAGCGGCACGACGAAGATGCGCGATAACGTCAGCGCGTTCGGTAAGTTTAGACTTCTCACTCCCTGCAATTCCGCCTCAATTCCACAAACATGGAACGCTCCGCAACGAACGCGAACAGGCGTGCGCAGTGTAGGAGTCACGGATCAGAGGTGTCAAGGAATCACTTTCCCGCGCCCCTGCTTGTGCCGCGCCGACAGCACGCGTAAAATGTACGTTTCAACTCTGCGCCGGATTTTCATCTGTGGCGACGTGGGCATAATTTAGCAATGGCAATTGATCGTATTACGGTGCGCGGTGCGCGCCAGCACAATCTAAAGAACGTTAACGTCGAGATACCGCGCAATCGGCTGACGGTCATCACGGGGCTGTCAGGTTCGGGCAAGTCGTCGCTCGCCTTCGACACGATCTACGCCGAAGGGCAACGCCGCTACGTCGAATCGCTCTCGGCTTACGCGCGCCAGTTTCTCGATCAACTCGAACGCCCCGACGTGGATTCAGTCGATGGTCTCTCGCCCGCCATCTCCATCGAACAGAAGACCGTCTCGCGCAGCCCGCGCTCAACCGTCGGCACGGTGACGGAAGTTTACGATTATCTGCGCCTGCTCTTTTCGTCTATCGGGCAGCCGCACTGTCATCAATGCAGCGCGCAAATCACGCGGCAGAGCGTGGAGCAGATCGTCTTTAGCGTCCTCGCCTTGCCCGAAGGCGAGCGCGTGATGATCCTCGCGCCGGTCGTGCGCGGGCGCAAAGGCGAGTTTAAGAAAGAGCTTGAGAAGCTGGCGAAGGATGGTTTCCTACGCGCCCGCGTGGACGGCGAACTTGTCTCGCTCGACGCAGAGATCAAACTCGACAAGCGGCGCAACCACACGATTGATGCGGTCGTGGATCGCCTGCTCATCAAGCCAGGGATCAAGGAAAGATTGACCGAGTCCGTCCGCACGGCTTTGAAGCTGACAGGTGGTGCGGTGCTCGTCTCTGTCGTTGACGGCGAAGAGAAGCTTTATTCGGAGAAAATGGCGTGCGTCAATTGCGGCATTAACATCCCGCCGCTTGAGCCGCGCTCGTTCTCGTTCAACTCGGCTTACGGCGCATGCAAACGCTGTCACGGTCTGGGCACGGTGTTAGAAGTCGATCCGGCCAAACTGATTATCGAACCGCACGAGCGCGTGGACAAGCAAATTTTTCTCGGCGCGGCTGACAAGCAAGGCTCTGCCTACTTGAAGAACGCGCTGCTCGCCGTCGTCGCCCACTTCGGCGCAGATGGAGCCGTCCCCTTCTCCGCGTTACCGAAGCAAGTGCGCGATGCATTCTTTCACGGCCTCAATGGGCAGATCACTTTCCGGCAGGGGCAGTACACCTATCAAAGCGATTGGAAGGGCGCGATTCGCCACCTGCGCGAGCGCATCAACGACGCGCCATCGGAGAAAGTCCGGCTCGCGCTCGAAGAGTTGGTCTCGCCCGTCGAGTGTCCTGAGTGCAAAGGCCAACGCCTACAACCGGAATCGCTGGCCGTGCGCGTCGGCGACTTAGGGATCGCGGACTACACGGCGCTGCCCATTGAAGAGACTATCGCGGCCTTTGATCGTTTGACACTCAACGTGCGCGAGGAACAAATCGCCGGGCGCGTCTTGCGCGAAATCCGCGAGCGCCTGCGCTTCCTCAACAAGGTCGGTCTCAACTACATCACGCTCGACCGCCCGTCGGCCTCGCTCTCCGGCGGCGAAGGCCAGCGCATACGTCTCGCCACGCAGATCGGCTCGCAACTGCGCGGCGTCCTGTACGTGCTGGACGAGCCATCCATCGGCTTGCACCCGCGCGACAATCAACAACTGCTCGCCACACTCTGCCAATTGCGCGACCTCGGCAACACGGTGCTGGTCGTCGAACATGATGAGGAGACGATCCGGCGCGCCGATTTCGTCGTCGATCTCGGCCCTGCGGCGGGCGCGCATGGCGGCGAGATCGTAGCTGTCGGCACGCCCGCCGAAGTTGCAGCTAATCCGCAATCCGTCACGGGTCTCTACAT
>JBBRYU010000289.1:0-5073 GCA_038237345.1 Pyrinomonadales bacterium | reverse complement strand
CTCGGCCCGTTTCAGATACGCCAACTACCCGAAGCGTTCAAGCCGACCAGCCCCGGCGGTTTTATGAACCCGCCCGGCGTCTATGACAAAGACCCCGGCGGCTTCTATTTCATTCCGACTTACAACCCGCAGTCCAGGAATTTTTATATCCGCGCCGCTATCGAAGACCCGCGCCCCATCCTCGGTCACGAAGGCATCCCCGGTCACTTCCTGCAAATCTCGATTGCGAACCACGTCAAAAACGAGATACGCCGCCAGCACGGCGACGGCGTCTTCGTCGAAGGCTGGGCGCTCTACGGCGAAGAGATGCTCATGCGCACAGGTCTCTACCCCGCGAACTCGGCCGCGCAAGGGCAGATCCTCCGTCTCTCGCGCTATCGCTCGGCGCGCATCGGCGTGGACGTGAACCTGCACACGGGCAAGTGGACATTCGAGCAAGCAGTCAACTACTTCATGGAAGCGGGCGGGCTGGATCGCGAGGCAGCGACCGGCGAAGCGGCCGGCGCGGCGTCTTCGCCGACGCAGAAGATCACCTACATCGTCGGCAAGTGGCAGATCATGCGCCTGCTCGGCAAGTACCGCGACAAGCAGGGCGCGCAGTTCCGGCTCGGTCAGTTCCACGACGACCTGATCAAACAGGGTAGCTTGCCGCTCTCCGTCGTCGAATGGCTACTGCTCGATGATCCGTCCACGCTCGAACAGGCGCTGCGTTGATAAGTGGATGTTAGTTGCCTGTGTGGCGCATCGGTTTCCCCGCCGAGGCGCAAAGTTGACGCGGAGCAGCGCAGAGAAAAACTCTCTGCGTTCCTCTGCGCGCTCTCTGCGCCTCGGCGGTGAAACCCCAACGTGACTTACGCGCAGACGAAAATTGATCTAAGCTGCAACTACTAGACTCATCGCGGGGGAATCCAGCATTGGACATTGAATTGCAACCGTTGTCTGAAGGGCCTGTCTACATGCAAGTGCGGACGCAAATCGAAACGCGCATCCGCGACAAACAACTCGCCTCCGGTGCATCGCTGCCCGCGCCTGCCACGCTCGCACAACAACTCGGCGTTGACCGCGGCGAGATTCAACGCGCCTACTTCGAGCTAGAGCACGCCGGCCTCGTCGTGCGCGCCACCAGCAAAGGCTTCCTCGGCGGCAAAGACGTGGTCAAATACGCTGTTAAATAGGCCGTGCAGTTATTATCAGCCTCGTCGTTTCGCTTCAGCCACCGCCGCTTTAACGGCAACTTGGAACGCGCAGCCGAGCAGCGTATCATTACATCCGTAGCAAATTCTTCGCTAAGTGAAAATCGGCATGGGCCGGGCGAGTGGAAACTGTGACTGTTGTGCTCAAAGATTCTTATGGCCGAGCCATCCGCGACTTGCGCGTGTCGCTGACGGATCGGTGCAACTTCCGCTGCTTCTATTGTCTGCCGCACGGCGAGCCGCCGATGGGGCCGAAGGAGCAGACGCTCACCTATGAAGAGATCGAGTACGTCTGCGCCATTTTTGTCGAACTTGGCATTGAGAAGTTGCGTCTGACCGGCGGCGAGCCGATGCTGCGCCGCGACATCGAGACGCTGATCGGCAAGCTGGCCGCGCTCAAACCGAAAGGCTTGCGCGATCTCGCGCTCACGACCAACGGCTACTTTCTGCCCGACCGCGCGCAAGGCTTAAAAGATGCCGGACTTGATCGCGTCACGATCAGCCTCGACAGCCTCAAGCGCGACGTGTTTCAAAAGATGACCGGCGTGGACGTGCTCGACCGCGTGCTGGCGGGCATCGCGGCGGCCAAACGTGCTGAGCTGACGCCGATCAAGATCAACGCCGTCGTCGTGCGCGACTATAACGAGGCGGAGGTCGCGGACTTCGCCGCGTTCGCGCGTGAGCATGATCTGGCGATGCGCTTCATCGAGTTCATGCCGCTCGATTCGGGGCACGAGTGGGCGCGCGAGTCGGTGGTATCGGGGCGCGAGATTCGGGAGCGCATCGAGGAACGTTTTCCGCTCGTGCCCGCGGGCGGGCGGCGCGGCGCGGAGACTTCCTCGCGCTGGCGTTTCGCCGACGGCGCGCCCGGCGAGATCGGCATCATCGCGCCTGTCAGCGAACCCTTCTGCGGCGCATGCTCGCGCATACGCCTGACTGCCGACGGGCAGATCAGAACCTGTCTCTTCTCCACGGTCGAACATAGCTTGCGCGATTGTGTCCGTAGCGGCGCAACGCGGGCCGAGATTATTGAGTACATCGAAAGCGTCGTGCTCAAGAAAGAGCCGCGCCACTACATCAACGAGCCGGGCTTCCGCCAGCCCGCGCGCACAATGAGCTTTATCGGCGGTTGAAAGGAATTACCTCGATGCACAGAGTCAACAGCCCGCGCGCAACGTGGCGCATGATAATCGGCGCACCGCCGTTGCTTGTCTTGCTTGTCAGCGTCAACCTCTATGCCCAGAGCGGCCGGCCGCCGCAGGGCACGCCGCCGTCGCCGCAGACTGTCCCACCGAAGCGCCCGACGCACGACGCGAGTTCGTCGCGGATGCAAGTCGAGTTGCCCACGCCGGTCGCGGAGACGCCTGTGCCGCTCATTAGTGGCGGCAGGGGCGAGATACAAACGCTCAGTTTCATCTCGCCGGACGCGAACTTCGAGCGTAACTTAGTCAAGGACGCGCCCTTCACCGCCGACTCGACGACCGAGCACGTGCAGACGCTCGGCGACAGCAACCGCATGGTGCGTAAGTCAACCGCGCGTCTCTTCCGCGACGGCGCGGGACGTACACGCCGCGAGCACACGTTGACGCGCGGCGGCACGGCCACGCTCGCGCCCGACGGCGAACCGCCGCGCCTGATCGTCATCAACGATCCGGTCGGGTCGGTCAACTACACCATCGAGACGCAGACGGGCATCGCGCGCCGGCAACATCTGCCGCCCGGTCTGATGGAAGCGCGCCAGCGCGCACTCGGCACATCGTCCTTCAGCGTGTTGATGCCGACAAGCACGGCGCACCGCCGTATGGCTGAAGGCGACAACGCGCCGCCGCCCGCGCAGCCGCAGAAGGAGCGGCTGGAAGCGCAAGTGATCGAGGGCGTCACGGCCGAGGGCACGCGCACTACGCTGACCATCCCGGCGGGCGAGTTCGACAACGAACAGCCGCTCGTCATCACGCACGAAGAATGGTACTCCCCCGAATTGCAGATGATCGTGCTGATGAAGCACAACGATCCGCGTTTCGGCGTGACCGAGTTCCGGCTGACGAACATCGTGCGCGGCGCGCCGTCGCCCGAACTCTTCCAAGCGCCACAGGGCTATAAGATCGTGGACGGCGCAGAGCGCGGCCGGCCCATGTCGGGTGAGCCGCCCAGCATGCGCCGCCCCGGCGTGATCAAAAATTGATTAGCGGTGCGCGCCTGCGCACGACGGACGGAGACGTGTTTTATGAGCACGAAGACTGAGGCCACAATTGCAGACCTCTATCAAGTCGAAGGCAAGGCGGAGATCGTCAATGGAGAGCTTGTGCATATGTCCCCCACCGGAGGTTTGCCCAACTACGCCAGCGTGGAAATCACTGCGTCTTTACGCGCATACGCGAAGCGAACAAAAAGCGGACATGCTTTTGGCGATAACACGGCCTTCGTCGTCAACTTGCCCCATCGTAAATCATTCAGCCCGGACGCTGGTTTTTATGTCGGCAACATCACAATGAAATTCTTCGAGGGTGCGCCGGCCTTCGCCGTTGAAGTGCGCAGCGAAAATGATTACGGGCCGGCGGCCGAGCGCGCGATGGCCAAGAAGCGCGCCGATTATTTCGCGGCGGGCACGCAGGTCGTGTGGGACGTCGATCTGTTGAGCGATGCTGTGGTGCGCGTCTATCGCGCGAGTGCGCCGGAACAGGCGACAATTTACCGGCGCGGCGCGCAGGGCGAAGCAGAGCCGGCCGTGCCCGGTTGGACGATGCCGGTGGCTGATCTGTTCGCCGAGTGAAGCGCGCAAAGGAGCGCAACTCGTCGGCAGTTGTTTGATAAGCGAGAAGTCTTCGGGGGAGCCGCGCGCTATGGAGCGGGCGCGGCTGAGAGTCACGATTAACGTGAGACCCTTTGAACCTGATGCGGTTAATACCGCCGTAGGGAGGCAGCGAAAGGCCGTTCCAACCCTGCATGCGGGTGGGACGGTTTTTCTTTTCGGGCCGCCGGAGCGCGGCCAGAAAGAACAGGCTTTTATGAGCACGACGAAAGAGACGAAAGAGCAAGTGAGCGCAGAGGTGCGCTGGCCGAACTCGCAGCGCGTTTATGTTGAAGGCACGACGCCGGGCGTGCGTGTGCCCTTGCGCGAAGTGTCGTTGAACGTGACGCGCAAAACCGATGGCACGACGGAAGAGAACCCGGCGGTGCGCGTCTATGAGACGAGCGGGCCGTGGGGCGATCCTGACACCAACTGCGACGAGCGCGAAGGATTGAGCGCGCTCAGGCGCGAGTGGATTGTGGCGCGTGAGGACGTGGAAGAATATGCTGGGCGCGAGGTCAAGCCGGAGGACGATGGCTATCTGACGGCCGGCGCGGCCGAGTACGCGCAGGCGAAGACGAAGGGGCGGCTCGAAAACTTTCCGGGCCTGCGCCGTGCGCCGTTGCGCGCGAAGGCGGGCCGGCGCGTGACGCAGATGCACTATGCGCGGCGCGGCATCGTCACGCCGGAGATGGAGTTCATCGCCTTGCGCGAGAACATGGGGCGCGAGATGGCGTTGCACGCGATGCGCGAGCATGAGCGCGCTGATCGCAGTTCGCTCTTTCATCAACACAGCGGCGAACGCTTTGGCGCGCAGATTCCTGAGTTCGTCACGCCTGAATTCGTGCGCGCTGAAGTGGCGCGCGGGCGCGCGATCATCCCGGCGAACGTCAATCATCCGGAGAGCGAGCCGATGATCATCGGGCGCAACTTCCTCGACAAGATCAACGCGAACATCGGCAACAGCGCGGTCGCCTCTTCGATTGAAGAAGAGGTCGAGAAGATGCGTTGGGCAACGAAGTGGGGCGCGGACACCGTGATGGATTTATCCACGGGCAAGAACATTCATGCCACGCGCGAATGGATACTGCG
>JBBRYU010000288.1:0-5078 GCA_038237345.1 Pyrinomonadales bacterium | reverse complement strand
GCGTAGAGCGGATTGCGCATCACGCCGACGTAGGATTTCATCCACGGATGCTGATTGCACTTGACGGGGATGACGATCTCAGGCCGCGCGAATGTCTTTTCGAGCGCGGGCGCGCCAGCCGACTGCGATTGATTCCATTCGGTGTTGCCCTTGGTCGGCAACGGATGAACGTTGTGTGTCGTCTGATCGCTATTCGTGATCTTCAACTTCTGTCCCGCCATGACACCCAACACGTGCGGCACATAATGACAGCCCTTCTGATCGAGCGCGACCTCCGTGGTCGGCACGTCCCAACTCATGTTGGTGATGGGCTTGCCATCAGCCGTCTTGCCGTCCTTGATATAGATCAACACGTTCGCCAGTTTGCCGTCTTTGGCCACGACATCTTCCGTGTGCGGGTTCGGGTTGTTCGCCGCGCAGGCAGCGTCGGCGTCCATGCTGATCGGCTTCGGCGCGGGCGCAGTGCCGGTCAAAGCGATGGTGCCGGCGATTTGCCCTTCGTTGCCGGTCAGCTTGACTTTCGGGCCGGCGGCCGTCTGTTCGGCCCCGCTTGAATTATCATCCGCTTCATCTTCATCATCACTACTACACGCCGCGAACACGAATGAGAACAAAGCGAGCGCGAGCAGCAACGCGACGACGCGGCGCAAACGTTTAATGGGCATGATTTTGTCTCCTGAAAAAATAATCCTTTACCTGATTATGCCGCAAAAGCTTAGGGCGCGAAACCGGCGTGGTGGCGCACCATCGCTAACACGTTGGGCGAGCGCACGGCACGCTCAACCCGCGCCCGCGCGGATTTACGCGCTGTCACTTGCTGTTTGCGGCCATGATGTTGTGCGCTCACGCGCGGGGCATGATGCGTGCTGGACGCAGCCGCAGTGTTCTGGCTCGCGCCGGTCGGGGAGCGGCCGGCGGTCGCGCCGGGCGAACCGGCGGCGAGTCGCGCTTGTTCCGCCGGTGTGAGCGCGAGAATATAGCGCGTCAACAATTGCGCGTGGTCGCCGTGATAATCGTTCAGGCCGCTATTAGGAATGTCGGCGCTGAAGACCCAACGGTCGCCATCCTTTTTGAAGAGGCCCGAAGGCATACCTGTGCCGGGAATGACGCGCTGTGGATCGAGCAGCCAACGGAACGTCCAGCCTGACTGCAAGCGCGTGCTGGCGAGCAGGAAGTTGGGCGCGGTCGCGCTCTTATCATGCTCCGGGTTGCCGGTCAGATGGCACTTCAGACACGGCGCTTGCTGCGACGTGAACAGTGCGCGGGCCAAGTTGCGCTCTTGATCCGTCAGCGGTTCTAGCTCAGGTTTGAAGAACGGTTCTTGCTGCGACGCAACCGCGAGGAAGAAGCGGACGAGCGTGCGCCGCTCGTTCGGCGAGAAGTTGAACGTGGGCATGCGCGGCTTCAAATACAACCGCACGCCGTTGCGATTCGCGCCCGGTTGCGGCGGTAGCCCCTCAACACCCGAGCCAGCCGGCGCGGGCACACGCCCGCCCGCCGCATTGCTGGTGGCCGCAGGTGCATTCGCGCCCGGATTCACACCGCCGCCCGTCTGTTGGCCGTTGCTCATCGCGGCCGGACTACCATGCCCGCTCGCGGTTAACTCGAAGCCGCCGCCGCTTAACGACGGATCGCTCAAGAAACGCAGCAGCCATTCGGGATCGACTCGCGCGCCCTCGGTGAAGAGCGCGGGCGGCAATTGATCTTTGCCTTCGGGCGTCATGAACTGCGGCAACTCCGCCAGCTTCCCTTTCTGCCCGACCTGCACCGCGTGGCAACCCATGCAGTTGTACTTCTTGACGACCCACCAACCCTCTTGTATATCGCGCTGCCGGTCGGTCGCGTTATAGAAGAGCGACTGCGGCACGTTCGCGCCTTCCGTGCCGACGCTGCCGAGCAGGAACGTCGTCAGCGCGTTCTTCCATTCATCAGTCAAATAAGGCTTCGGCATGCGCAGGTGATCGCGCGGGTCTTTCTCCTTGTTGCGATCATAGATGGACGGGTCGGCCAGCTTATGCTCGAAGAAGCCTTTGTGGTTGTACCACTCTTTAACCTTGTGGCCGTCTTTATCCTTGTCCTTGCCGGTGTAAGGGTCTTTGCCCATCTCCGCGTTGTGCGTCATCAGCGAGAAGTCGAGTCGTTCCAGCGGCGTCGCGCCTTCGTTCGTCAACTCTTTACCGATGCGCTGTTCTTCCTCGAAGCCTTTGATCTCGTGGCAACCGGCGCAGCCATACTGCTTGATCAGCGTAAACCCCTTCTGCTTCAGATTCGGATCATCCATATATGCCGCATCCGCATAAGCAGCCTGTGGGTTGCCGAGCGAGAAGAGATACGTGGCGATGTCGTGCGCATCCTCCACAGAGAGCCGGAAGTTCGGCATCACCGTCATGTTCTGCACCTGCAACTCTGCGCCGTCGTTCGGGCACTTCGAGTGCAGCCCCGTATCGAACACGAAAGGCTTGTTCTGCTTCTCGTAGTCCTCGCGCGTCAGATCGCGCTTCTCTTTCGGACAGTAGGGCACCCAACGCTCGCGCGGGTTATAAATCCAGCGCACGACGTAATCGAAACTCGCCTTCTCGCCAACCCGCGTTAAGTTGGCCGCGAAGTCGCCGCCGATGCGTTGGTCGCCTTCGCCGGCTGAGTGGCAGGCCATACAGCCTTTCGTCTCGAACAACTCTTTGCCATGCCCGGCGTCGCCGCCTGCCTGCTTCGGCGTCTGCCCGTCGAAGGCTGACTGCCAGAGATAAGCGGCGATAGCCTTACGCTCGTCATCGGCATTCTTGCTGTTGAAGAGCGACATAGTCGGATCGGGATTGAGATACCAGAACGACGGCATCTTCGTGCCCGGCCGGAACGCCTGCGGGTCTTTCAACCATTCGGGAATCCATTCCTTGCGCAGCTTCAACCGGATGTCTTTCAGATTAGGCCCGACCTTCTTCTGATCCTGCATCAGATAGCGCGCCTGCGTATTCAACTCTTCGATGCGAGACTCTAACTGACTACTCGTAACGCGCAAGGCGGTGGCGCGCGTGCTCAATTCCTGCGCCTGTGTATCATCGGCGGCGGTCGCGGCGTTAAGCTCAGCCTCGCGTGCGCCGTGCTCGTTCGCCGTCTTCTGCTCTTCGAGTTGTTTGATCTGCTGGCGCGCATTCGTCAGGGCATCGGCTTCGCGGTCGTAGCCCTCGAAGCGATGGCAGCCGACGCAGCCGCGCTGCTGGAACAGATCTTTGCCGAGCGTCAGCGTCTTCGCAAACTGCACCACGCGGTCGGTCGCGTGGCACTGCTGACAACCGGCCTCCGCGTTCTCCTTATCGTGTAACGGGTGCAGCCAGAACTCATTCTCTCCGTGCGCCTTCTCGACCGACGTGGTCGCGCGCCCGTTGCCGCCATGACAGGAGGCGCAGCCGAACTTGTCCGGGTTGTGTATCTGCAATAACTCCGGACTCGGATGGCTGACGAAGGCTCGCGCGAACGGATCGGACTTCTTCTTCGTGCCCTTCATGTTGACGGGCGTCAGCGTCAACGGCTCGCGCACGCCCAGGTGACACGTCTCGCACCGATCTACGACGTTGTATTCATTAACATTGATCTGGTGCATGCCGAAGTCGAACTTTTCATTGCGCACGATCAGTTTATTCACCTGATCAACCGTGAGATTGAACACGTTGTCCTTGAGATACTCTTCGCGCTGCTTACTCTTCTCAGTGTAGTCCTTCAACACCTCAGCCTGATTGGCCAGCAGTTGCGCTTTATTAGCTTTCAACTGCGTGTACATTTCATTGAGCTGGGTGTAGTTGAGTTGCTTCTTTTCTGTTTTATTCGTCCCCTCCACAGGCATTTGTACTTCGACCGGCTTATTTTGTAGTTGTTGCGCCTCGTCCAGATAACTTTTCTTGGCCGACCCCGCTGCGGTTTCAGCGCGGTAGTTGGCGACGGTGAGATGCCCGCGCTTCTCCTGAAACGGCTCGGTGATAGCGGCGAGTTGCTGATCGATAAACTTGATCTTCCGCTCGTTCTCTTTCCGCGCCGGCTCGGCCGCTTGCTTGGCCGCTTGCGCGTCAGCGTCAAGCTGCTGATACTCGGCGCTCGCGCGCACTTCCTTCTCCGTCGCGTTGCCTTGCTTCTTGAGTCGCTTCAGATAGCGCGTCTCGCGCGCGACGAACTCGCGCTGCATGTTCTTCCACGGCCGCTGGCCATAGACCTCGTCCCACAGCGACCAGGCCACGACCAACATGAGCAGCAAGGCGCAGATGAGCATGATGCCGCTCGTCGAGCGACTTGTGATCGGATCGCGCGCCGGCTCGTCCGGTTCTCTTACCACCAACGCGTCATCGGCAGGAGTCTCAGCCACCTTTATCGTGCCTCCACGTGAACGGTTCTAGACGTTAAACCAGGGCGTGACCCAGACGTACTTAATGTGAATCGGCAACAGCCGCAACAGCAATTTCACCGGCATGGCCAGCAGCACCGTGATCGCGAAGAACTGAAACGTCAGGTACTGCAACAGGCTCGTGCGCGCGAGAATTTTGCGGTCGAGTTCGGTGCGCGTCATCAGCCAGTGAAAGAACAACCCGCCCACGATGTAGAACCCACCGACGATGAGCGCGCCGAAGATCATTTTAGCCGGCATGCTCGTGATGCCCAGATACTCGTGCAGGTCTGTGTTGCGGTCATAAACGACGGCGTTGTGATCCCAACGCTGGCCGGGCCAGAACCAGATCCAACCGGGCCCCCGTATGAACGTGCCGATGATGATCAGCCCGATCCACATGAAGAAGCCCCAGAGGAACATCGAGATGGCGAAGCGGCGCTGCTTCCACGAGTAGTAGCCGTTACCGAGTGGGCTTGCATCCACATAGGGGAAGACCATCAAGCCGATGATCAGCAGGCTCGGCATCACGACGCCCGCGATCCACGGATCGAAATAGACGAGCATCTCCTGCAAACCGAGGAAGTACCACGGCGCTTTCGATGGATTCATCGTCAGGTTCGGATTCGCCGGTTCTTCGAGCGGCGCGTTGAGCGTGATCGACCAGACGTAGAGAATCACGGTCACGATGATCGCGGCCAGAAACTCG
>JBBRYU010000287.1:0-5120 GCA_038237345.1 Pyrinomonadales bacterium | reverse complement strand
GGTCAACAGCCGCTCGTTGAACCAGACCGAGTGTGTGCCCGTCACCTTGTTCAAGCTGCGCGACACCTCTTTCGCGTCAAACCCGCCGCGCAGCATCTTCGATGCGAGCAAGCCCACGCCGCCGGAGATGGGGCCCGTTGCAAAGACTTCGAGGATGTCGCGCCCGTCGTGATTGACCGTGACGTAGAGGTTCGCGCCGTCGAATGGAATCTGCCACGTGAAGCCGCGCAACTCGCGCGGCCGCTCGGCACGGGCCGCTTGCGGCGCTTCAGTTCTCCATTCGGCCGCTTCATCAATGCTGACCACGCCCGTCGCGGTCAAACCCGTCGCTTCCGTACTCGCTGTTGCACCGTCAACGTCAATGTCGGGCGCGGTCACGGCCGCCTCGGTCGTGATGGCCGCGTCGCACGCAACTTCGCCCTTCGGCTCTTGCGCTTTCACGGTCGAGAGTACCTGCGAATCGCGCGAGCCGTCACGGTAGTAGCTGACGGCCTTGCAGCCGAGTTCGCGCGCGAGGCGGTAGAGATGATCCACCGATTCGAGCGTGTCGTCAGCCGAACCGTTGCAGGTCTTCGACACGCCGTTGTCCACGTTGCGCTGTGCGGCGGCCAGCACATGCACGTGCTGTTCGGCACTGATGTCCATCGCGGCGATGAAATAGTCGGGCAACTCCGCCTCGTGCGCGCAGACGTGCTCAGCCGCCGCGTCAATCGAAGCCTGATCCGTTTGATCCACATCCATGCCGAGCGCTTGCGCGGCGAGCGTGTGGACGTAGGTGCGCTTGCCGAGCGTGTCCTGGCGCACGTAAGCCCAAGAGAAGTTCGGCTCAACGCCCGAAGAGGTTTCGGCGACGAGCGAGATCGTGCCGGTCGGCGCGATGGTCGTCGTCTCGTAGTTGCGCGGCGTCAGCGCCACGTCTGCGGGGATACCGATCTCTTCGCGCAGGAACTTGTCGTAGGCCTCTTTGTTCGGCCGGTACTCCGGGAAGACACCCTTCTCCGCGCCGAGCCGGCACGATTCAGTCCACGCCTCACGACGCACGAAGCTCATCAGTTCGTCCATCAGATCGTTAGACGCGGGGCTGCCGTATTTAATCTTCAGACTCAAGCATAGGTCGGCGAAGCCCATGATGCCGAGACCGACGGGGCGCGTGCGCTTGACCACGTCATCGATCTCCGGCAACGGCCAAGAGCACACGTCGATCACATTGTCGAGGAAATGCGTTGACCAGCGCACCGCTTCCGCGAGTCGCTCCCAATCGACGCGCGTCTCCACATCGTAGAACTTCGCCACGTCAATCGAGCCGAGGTTGCACGAGTTGTTGAAATGCAGCGCCTGCTCCGCGCACGGATTCGTCGCGTAGATCGGCCCCATCGACTTGATCATATGGTTGTGCCGGTTCACCTCGTCAATGAAGATAACGCCCGGCTCGGCATAGCGATGCGCCGACGCGACGATGCGATTCCAAATGTCCGGCGCGTAGACCATGCCGGGAAGGGGCGGCTCTTCCTTTGTGCAGTCCGTGAGATCAACTTCGGCGATCGCCGCGCGGTCGCGGAACGTGACGGTCGTGCCGTCCGGGCGGCGATAAACGGCGTAAGGGCCGTTCTGCACAGGATCGAAGACCGGCTCTGTCCAATCATGCCCATCAAAGCTCAACTGATACCACTCGTTATTATTCACCGCCGCGAAGAAGCGGTCGGTCACGGTCACGGAGATATTGAAGTTGGTAAGCGAATGCTGATCGTTCTTCGCGTGGATGAAGCGCAGGACGTCCGGATGATCGACGCGCATAATGCCCATGTTCGCGCCGCGCCGCACACCGCCCTGCTTCACCGTGTCAGTCGTCGTGTTGAAGATGTTCATGAACGAAACCGGCCCCGACGCCACGCCGTGTGTCGAGCGCACCATGGCACCGACCGGACGCAGTTTCTCGAAGGTGAAGCCCGTACCGCCGCCGGTTTGATGAATGATAGCCGCGTCGGTCACTGACTTCATGATGCCGGGGATCGAGTCGGGCACGTCCAGCACGAAGCACGCGGCGAGTTGCCCCGAAGGCTTGCCCGCATTGACGAGGCAAGGCGTGTTCGGCACAAACTCGCGGCGCAGCATGATGCCCGCCATCGCCGCATAGAACTCGTCGCGCTTCTGCTCGTCCGTCTCTGCCATAGCGACGTGACCGACAACGCGGCGCGCTACGTCCGCCCATTCTTCCAGCGCTTGCCCCTGCGCATTCTTGAGCGCGTAACGCTTGCTGATAACTTTGCGCGCGTTCAACCCTAACTCGGCCGCCTGCGGGGTCTGTCTGCTGCGAGCGCTGGCGGCGGCGACGGGGTTCCCTTGCGCGGCGGCGTTCGGCTCGATCACTGTACTCATCTCTTCTACCTTTCCCGCGCGGGTCGCTCGCGCGAGTCCTCAGATTGCCGGTGTTTAAGTCTGACTGTCGGCGCTCTAGCGCCTGACTGTATCTGACTATAATAGTGGTCTCGGATATTGCGGTTGGCTGCCGGCGAGAGACAGAATCCCGAGCCGCATAACGCCCCCCGCGTCTGCGACTTGCGGCTTCAGAACCCGCCCGGCCTCAAGCGGGCGCAGTATACATAGCCGGCCGGTGGCTGTCAATAGGCAGACCCAATATATTGTACCATACTTTCTTTTCAGTCCCATACAATGGGGCTTTTAAGAGTTTACCTTAACCCAACGAAACGCCATCGCGAGGCATCAAATCCCCCTCGGAAGGCATTATGAAGAATAAAAACACGGACACATTGGTGCATGCAACGGCCGCCGACGGCACAGTGCGATGCGTGGCGGCGGTAACTACTAATTTGGTGGCTGAAGCAGCCACGCGGCACAACACTTCGCCGACCGTGGCAGCGACGCTCGGACGCACGCTGACGGGGACGTTGCTGTTGGGCGCGGCGTTGAAAGAGTTGGATCGCTTGACGGTGCAGATCGTCAGCGACGGCCCTGTCGGCGGGATCACGGCGGAAGTGAATGCGCGTGGCGAGGTGCGCGGTTACGCGCGCAACCCGGAGGCTAATCCGCCGCTCAACGAGCATGGTAAGTTCGACGTGAGCGCCGTCGTCGGGCAAGGAACGTTCTACGTCACACACGAATCGGGCTTCGACATCGGGTTGTACACGGAGCCTTATCGCGGCTCCGTGCCGCTCGTCTCCGGCGAGATCGGTGAAGACTTCGCATACTATCTTGCGAAGTCCGAACAGATTCCATCGGCCGTGCTGCTCGGCGTCTTCATGCGTGCGCGCGAAGTGGGCGCGCCGTTTGTTGAAACGGCGGGCGGGCTGATGATTCAGATGATGCCGGGCGCAAACGAGGCGACAGTGGCGACAATTGAAGCGGCGGTCAAACATGCGCCGCACACGACGGAGTTGATACGCGCGGGGGCGCAGCCCGTTGATCTGTTGCGGGTGGCGCTCGGCGATGTGCCGTTTGAGATGCTGGAAGAGAAACCGGTCAGGTTCGCGTGTCTGTGCTCTTACGAGCGCGCGGTCTCCCTGATCTCCGCGATTGACCGTAATGAGTTAGAGTTGATCATGCGCGAAGACAAAGGCGCGGCCTTGACCTGTCATTTTTGCAATGAGACTTACCAGCTTGACGAGCCGACGCTGGCAGGCATACTGGCTGGCAACACGGCGGCTTGAGTTGAGCGTGCACAAATGCTAAGCGGGAAAGAGAAACGCGGGACGTTGCTGATACAACGTCCCGCGTTTCTCTTTCCCTCTGGCCCGCGTTTAGTGCTTAGACATGAGCAGGTCGTAATTCCCGGCTTGCCGGTTGTGCTCGTCGAGCGAACCCAGCACGTCTGAGGTATCTTCAAGCATCTGCTTCGTCATTGCGATGGAATCACTCAGCTGTTCGAAGTCGAGCGCGGAGACACGCTCCGGCGTTGGCAGCGTGACGACCTGATCGTTGACCAGCCCGAAGAAATTCTCGATGGACTGCAACTGCCCTTCGACGAGTTTGACCGAGCCTTCTAATTCGCCGAACGCGGCCACGCGGCGCTTGAGAATCTCGACGTTCGCCTGTTGGATGCGGCGTGCGCGCTCGTCCGGCGCGTTGGCCACGGAGCGCTCGGCTTGCGCGAGTTGATTCTGCACAGCCTGTTTATTGATCGAGCGCAGGTGATTTTTGCGCCGCCGATACACGTCCAGCAGATCGACGAAGTCCTCCCAGCGTTGTTCGAGGCTCTGGATATTCGCCGGCACTTCCTTCGCGCCGGTAAACTTCGTGTAGTTCTCAAAAATCTGCTTCTTCAACCACTTCAGATACAGCACCGCCTCGCGCTCGCGCGGATCGAACGTGTCGATCAGCTTCTCGCGCTGCCGCCGCCGCATCTCGTAGAGTTGTTTGCGCTGCCGTTGATCCACCAACCGGCGATAGAGCGAGTTTGAAGGAACCGCCGCCAGATAGACGCCTTCGGCGACGAGCGCGAGACCGAGCGGGATAATGGAAGGGATGAAGGCGGCGGCGACGGCGAAACCGGCCAAGCCCCAGAAATTGACCGGCTCTTTCGCGGCCTCTCGTAAATATTGCAGATCGATCTTCTTAATGTCCGCCATAACTTTTGCCAACCGTCAAAGGCCGCGCGCTATCGAATCGTCGATCCCTTTTCTCCGCTCCTCCGCAACACCGCACGTTCGCGTACAAGCGACTTACATCGTGCGGTTCTTGTCTTCCGCGCCTTCCATCTGCGCAGCCGGCAGCGCCGCCGGTTGCGCCGAGGTGGAACCCGGCAGCAAGCCCATGCCCCGTTTGTATTCGAGCAACTTGTCCTGCAACTGCAAGTTCATCGCTTCCTGCTCAATCTCGTGCAACTGATTATCAACCGAGGCCGCGCCGAGTTGCATCTTGGCTTCGGCGGCGGCGGCGCGGCGATCAATCTTGTCGCGCATCTCGTTGAAGGTCGAAGCGTCGTCGCCAAGGTTGAACGTCTCCATCGTCTGGGCGAGTTGCTCTTGCAGTTTCGCCTGCTTCGACTGGTTGATCAACTGCATCGCCTCGGCCGTGCGCCGCTGCATTTGCAGCATGTAGTTGTCGCGCGCCTTGAGCGCCTGCTTGGATGCCAACTCGGCCATCGATAGTTGCTGTTTGGTCTT